>JANXSE010000163.1 GCA_025356695.1 Betaproteobacteria bacterium | reverse complement strand
CAAGCGTGCGCTTGGCAATGCCCGCCTGTTCGGCCACAGCCGCTTGAGTCAGTTGCAATTCAACCCGACGGCCGGCAATACGTGCGCCCAATTCGGCCAGCACGGCATCATCGGTGAGTAAACCGGTGATTTTCATAGTCGGAATACCTTACGAATAATTTGATTAAATCGCCATATTTCGCCATTCATTACGATTTATAAATCAATTATATAGCTTAGTCAAGTCGTAATAAATGGCGATATAATGACTAAATTACATATTAATCGTAATGTTTTACGATATATGAAAATAGCTGATCAAGCTCACCACAGGCGCAGTCGACGGCAGCAAGGAGATGGCAGAACTGCCGCCTTTCGGTACAGGCGACAAACTCTTTTTGGATTAACCGTGGTTCGTCCCTATAGCTGCTTTCTGATATAGCCCCCCGCCGATCTGGATACGCATTCGAATGTCCGGATTCTAGAAACCTCCCGCCTAGGCCCATAGGCAGCTCTATTTCGCTCCTGAACGAAAAATCTCGTTGCAGGCCGGCCAAAGCCCTTGAAATCTGCGAATTCGCCCTACATATAGTAAAAATTTAATCAGAAACCACAAGATATTGTCCAGTAACAGTTTGATTTTTAGGAAGGAACGGGATGGAAGCAATCGTTGATCAGTCGAAGCTCCCGGATCGCCGGTTCGCCGCCGCGTGGGAATCCATCAGAGTTCCGCAAGAAGTGCGCGAAAGGCTTACTGCCCAAGCGCTTCTCGCGTTTTCCGTCCGTCAAAAACTGCCCTTTGAGATCGCGCCGCTTCACGGCTTGATTGTGCTGTCCGGTCCACCAGGTAACGGCAAGACGACTCTCGCGCGCGGACTTGCCAACGAGGTCGCCAAAGCGCTGACTCCGAAGGGGGTGATCTTCGTCCAAATCGATCCGCACGCCCTCGCGAGTTCTGCCCTCGGCCGTAGCCAAAAGGAGGTAACGAAACTCTTTCAGCAGACGATTCCTGAACTCGCCGGCCAAGGTCCTGTAATCGTACTGTTGGACGAAGTTGAAACACTCGTTCCCGCAATTGATTGGAATGCTTACGCCAGCGTTCTGCATTTCAACAAATAGTCAGACAAACCCTACCAGACACAAAGCTTCCGCTACCACCCCATCAGACCTCGAGGCCAGGCTCGATATATTTAAGCGCCGCATGGATTTTAGTGCCGAAGATACGGACCGCGTCCTCAAGAGCGCGCGGAGTCTCCAGCTGGGCTTCATCGACAGAGTCGAGGAAAAACCACGCCTCCTCGGTCGAGGCGAGCCAGCTGGCGAACTCTGACGCAGTGCCCACCTCGAACGCCTGGTCGAAATTGGCATCGATCTTCTCGATTCGAATGAAGAAGGCGTGTCGGCCGCGCGCCTTGATCTTCTGGGCGTGAGCCTGCGCCTCGAAGGTCTTGCCTGCACCCGGGTCGGCGATGATAAGAACGCGAAAGTCATCCTCGATCTCATGCCAACGCCGGGGGCCACCAGTTCCCGGCATGAGAAAGTCCCACTCCCGCGAGCGGGACGATATCGGCGCGAACCGGCGGATGAGCTCGACGATCTTCTCGGTCATGATCTCGATCCGGCGTTTGCGGGATATATATTCGGGAACCAGCGCTCGGCGACATCGGCCGGGAAGGCAATACGGAGCGGCGCACGATGCGTCGTGGCTATTAGCATGCCCCGGTCGACCAGCCCCGCAGTCACGTTGCGCGCGGCTCGCTCTTCATATCCGGTAAGCGCTGGAATTTTCGATCGTTCGACTTCGCCACTCATCACTGCCTCGCGCAATACTGCAAAGCTGCCGCGCAGCAGTCGTTTGGCTCGCACTTCCTCCTCGATATAAATCTCCATGCGCGTCAGTAGCGTCGCCGGCTCAAGCAGGCCACCCATGAAGCGAATCTGGTCGACGGACTGAGCGAGGAAGAATTTGCAGAACTCGATAAGGCCGCGCTGGGTGAGATTCCCTCGACCGTCAAGGTCGCCTTCGCGACTTCCATCGGCTTGGGCGAGTAGGCCTTTGTAGCGATCCACATCTCGGGCGAGCCCGCGGGCGACCGACCAAAGACTAGTCCCGATGCCGAGCCGTTTGAAAAGTGCATGCGACATCAATCTCGCAACCCGCCCATTGCCGTCGAGGAAAGGGTGGATCCACAGCAAGCGGTGGTGGACGGCCCCGACCGTCTGGATCTGGCGTGTCTTGCTGAGTGGCGGAGAGCTATAAGCCGTGTCGAACCGTGCCATGAAGCGCGCGAGGTCTTCGTGAGGCGGTGGAACGTGACGTCCGACCTGCACGTCGCGCTTGCGCCAGGCACCTGGGACAATCGCAAGCCGTTCGCCTGTTTTATCGTCTGTGACGAACAGCATTTCAGGCGGCAAGCGCGAGCAGAATTCCTCGTGCAACCATGATGCATAAGCCGCCGACGCGGGCCAAGCGTCGGGGTCACGTCCGGTGTCGATCAAGCGCTGGACGTGAATATGGGCGACTGCTTCTTTCTGCAGATCCCGCTTCTTCGGTTCAGACGAAAAATCGTTCGCCAAGGCGCGATCAATATCGCGCGGATGAGTGTCATGGCCTTCGATTAGATTCGAGTAATAGCAGTTCATCGATCGCACGAGTTCGCCAATCGACTCGCGCAAGATCGGATGGATGCGACCGGCAAGCTGGTTCGCCTCTGCAACCAGAGGAAGGATGTCGTCTTCGAGTAGGCGAGATGCCTCCTCGGGGACCATCGGTTCCATGCTTGTAACATTCATAGCGTATATTATACCGGATTATTTTCCGGATTAGTATTTAATTAAATATATGATTAGCATCATGTTATAAAGTTTATTACAGTTATATAACCGGTTTATATGCCGGTTTATATGCCGGTTAAAATAACGTCAAACTGCGAAGCTAGCGGCGCTCAACTGCGATAAGCCGCCAGCGGCAGAAATGTGCCAACACCGATCGGAAAGCCCAGCTACGCCTAACGGCCGCTATGGCCCCAAAGCGGCTATTCTGCGAAACGATCGCCGTGCCGGCTCATAGTCGAAGTTGATCTCAAAAACACGAAAAAAATGCCGGGGCGCCCTATGTGCCCCAGCATTCCCCTGATCTGCAAACCGGCAAACCCCGCCGGCAAAAAAGTTTCGCTACCAGCCCTGCGGCTCACTCCCATCAAACGCACCGAGCACTTCCAGTTCCTTCCGCAGCACCTTCTTCTGCGCGTCCGTCAGCGCACGCATCGGCCCGCGCACGACACCGACCGGCCGCCCCATCATTTCCATCGCCGCCTTGATCGGCGACGGGTACTCGGGCTTGAAAATCTGCCAGTAGTGTGAAGCCTTGTCCTGCAGCGGCAGCGCTTCGCCATATTTTCCGGCGGCGCACAGGTCATAGAGCTTCTGCATGATGTTCGGTGCGACGCTGCCGGCGATCGACATCGAGCCGCAGCCACCCATCGACATCGAGGGGATGATGTATTCGACGCCGAGAATGAGGCCGAACTCGGGCCGCGCTTTCTGCGTCAGGCGGCGCGCTTCGATGAAATATTCGAAGTTGTGGCTGGCTTCTTTTTCGCCGATGAAGTTCGGCAGCTCTTCGATCAGGCGCACCAGGAATTGCGGCGACAGGCTGGTGCCGTGAAAAATCGGCGAGTTGTAAATCATGAACGGCAGGCTCGACGCCTTCGCCACGCGGTAGAAGTGGTCGTGCAGCGCCTCTTCCGGTACCGGCCAGTAATAGGGTGCGAGGCAGATGGTGGCGTCGGCGCCGACCTTCTCGGAATGGCGCGCGAGGTCAATGGCAATTTCGGTGCCGGCGTTGCTGACGTTGGCGATCACAGGCACGCGACCGTTGGTGACCTTGACCGAAATCTCGATCAGCTTTTTGTGTTCTTCGACGGTGAGGCTGACCGACTCGGCGATGTGCAGGATCACGCACAGCGATGACGGCTTCTGCCGCACATGCCAGTCGACAAGTTTTTCGAAGGTCGCGTAATCGACCGACGTATCATCTTTGAACGGGGTGACCGGCACGTGCATCACGCCGCGGGGCACAGTACGCAGAGGCTGCTTGCTCATGTTCGATATTCTCCGGAATTTTTATTGATAAAGATTCTAGCGTACGGCCGCGCCCTCGCCGCCTCAGACAAACGCCGCCGTCAGGAATTGATGATGCCGTCGGCTTTTTCGCCGGCAAAAAATTTCTGAATGTTCCCCATCGACGCCGGCACATCGATCTCCCACGAACGGTACGAGCCGCCGCCGGTATGCGGCAGCAGCACCACGTTCGGCAATGCGCAAAGACGACTGGAAACCGGCAACGGCTCGGTGCGGTAGACATCAAGCCCGGCCATGGCGATCTGCTTCTTTTCGAGCGCCGCGATCAATGCCTCTTCGTCGATCAGGCCGCCGCGGCCGACGTTGATCAGCACGGTCGAAGGCTTCATCCGCGCCAGCGCTTTTGCGTTGATCAAGCCCTCGGATTCCGCTGTATGCGGAATGATGAGCACGATGAAATCGGATTCGGCCAGCAAATCATCGAACGGGCGGTAACGCACGCCGAGCAGATTCTCGACTGCTTCAGGATGCCGCGTGCGCTGGTAGTAGGAAACCGGCATGCCGAAGGCACGGCAGCGCTTGGCGATTTCCATGCCGATGTCGCCCATGCCGATAATGCCGGCATTGGCCTTGAAAAGCTCGGTGACGCCCTTGATGCCCGCCCAATTCTTGCTGTAGTTCGACTGCGTAGTCACCGTCGGCTCGAGCCCCATCTGCTGATAGACGGCTCCGGTGACGGCGTGGTGCCCGTCGATCACTTTGCGCGCGCACGACAGCATCAGCGTCAGCGCGTGCTCGGCGACGGTGACGTTGCGCATCAGGGGCACGGTCGCCACCGGAATTTTGCGCGCGCTTGCCGTCGCGACATCGATGCTGCTGCAATTGCAGCCATGCTTCTGGATGAATTTGAGCGCGGGTGCGCCGCGGATCACCGCGCCGGAAACCGGCGTTTGATAAGAAATGATGGCATCCGCGTCGGCGACTACCGCCAGTTGGGCCGCTTCGCTGCCGTCCGCCGGCACGATCAGGTCGAAGGCTTGCGCGGCAGGCGCTTTGGAGAAACGCGGCGTCACCTTATGCCCGGCGCCGTCGGCCAACATCAGTCGTATCCGCTTGCTCATTGCATGTCCTTATTTCAGATTCGCGCGATTGCGCTTATTCGGGTTTGAGATTGGCCGATTTGACAACCTGGCCCCAGCGCTGGTGTTCTTCGCGCATGAAGCGGCGCAGCTCATCGGGATTCAACGGTTGCACGATGCCGCCGACCTCTTCGAACTGCGCGCGCAGGCGCGGCGAAGTCAGTGCGCGGTTGAATTCGGTGTTCAAGAGTTCGACAACGTCCCGCGGGGTACCTTTCGGCGCCATGATCGAGTACCACGCCGTCAATGGCGTATCCATCAAACCGGCTTCGATCCATGTCGGCACATCCGGCAGCATCTTCAGACGGGTTGAACTCGTCACCGCCAGTGGCACCAGATCGCCCGACTTGATGCGCGTCAGCAGCGGTTGCGGCAGATCAACCACGACCTCGACGTCGCCCCGGCGCAGCGAACTATAAGAATCGGTGGAAGTCGCAAACGGAATAATGGAAAACTGCACGTTCTGCTTCGCCATCAACGCCGTCGATACCAGATGCGTCGAGCCGCCATAACCGAGACGCGAGACGCGCAGTTGATCGGGATTCTTGCGCGCGTGCTCGACGACTTCGCGCAAGGTACGGAACTGCGAGCCTTTGCCGACCACCCACATCAGCGGCTGTTGAACAAAACGCGCAATCGGTTCGAAATCCTCGGCGGCGTTGTAACGCGCATCGGTCTGCACCTGCGGATTGACCACCGCCATGGTCATCGAGGCGAACAGCAGCGTGTAACCGTCGGGTTTGGAGCGGCGAAAAGATTCGACTGCAATCGAACCGTTCGCACCCGGCCGGTTGATCATGACAAAGTTCTGCTTGAGCGCGTTTTTGACTTCCTCGGCCATGGTACGCGCCATGATGTCCGACGCATTGCCCGCGGGGTTGCCGATGATCACGGTAACCGCATGATCCGGGTAGGGTTGCGCCGCCGCGCCTGCGCTTAGCACCAGGCACAGCAGGAAAAAGAACGCCGTGCAATATTGAGCGCCGCTGCCTGCGCGCGTTGTCACGCCTTTCATGCACCCCTCCTCACCCGCCAATATAATTATATTTCAGGCCGTTCAATCGACTGTTGCGCCTGAAAACTTCACCGATTTTCGCATTTTTTGAATTTCTGCATGCACGAAGGTACGCAGTCCTTCCGGCGTACTGGTTTCGACGTTGACACCCACCGCAATCAAACGCTCTTTCACGTCGGCGTTGTTCAGAATATTCACGATCTCGGTGTTCAGGCGCGTGACGATTGCTTTGGGCAAACCGGCCGGTCCGACGATGCAGAACCACGACGTCGTATCGAAACCCGGCAAACCCGATTCGGCCATCGTCGGCGCATCCGGAAACGCCGGTGAACGGCGCAGGCTCGACACCGCGATCACGCGGATGCGCCCGGCCTGCACCATCGGCACGATGGTCGGCACGGTGGCGATATAGACATCGAGCTGATTGGCCAGCAGCATCGCCATCGCCGGCGCGCCACCCTTGAACGGCACGTGCACCATGTCGATGCCGGTTTCGGTTTTAAGCAACTCGCCGACGACGTGGTTCGAGCTGCCGGTGCCGGCCGAGCCGTAACTCAGTTTGCCAGGTCGCGTTTTCGCGTAAGCGATAAATTCCTTGAAAGTCTTCGCTGGAAACGCCGGCAGCACGCTGATCGCCAGCGGCACCTTGCCGGTCAACGCAATGTGGGTGAAATCCTTTTCCGGGTTGTAGCTGAGTTTGCCTTCGCGCAACGTCACGTTTATCGCCATCAGACTCACCGATGCAACGAGCAGTGTGTAACCGTCGGGCGCCGCCTGCGCGGTGAGTTCCGCGCTGACGGTGCCGGCGGCGCCGGCGCGGTTGTCGGTGACCACGCTTTGCCCGAGCGCGTCACCGAGTTTCTGCGCGATCACGCGTGCAATCAGGTCGGCGGTGCCGCCGGCCGGTGATTGCACGATCAGGCGGATGGTCTTATCCGGATATTTTTGCGCTAATGCGAATGACCCGCTGTTCGCAAGAACAATAACCGCAAGCACAACTGAATAAAAGATCTTCTGCAACATTGGTCAGTTATTTCCTGTACTGCGATCCTATTTATTTAAAGAAACTATCAGGTACGAATACCTAATTCACATTTTCGTTAACTACAAAACCACTCAGTAGCCTACGCACAGCAGAATCAAATTCTTGCCAGCGCGATATTTCGCTACGACGAAAAATATAGTTCATTTGCCAATTTCGAAATTGAACATACGCATTACAGCCACCTTCTGGATTTTCTTCGAGATGAGTACAGCTGTAATAAACTTGTGCTTCCCTCGCACTTGGCGAAGCAATAAATATCTCGGCACCACGAACACGACATCTTGGACCCTCTGTATCTATAGTGCCGCCCGGCAGTATCCACTTGTCGCCACACACCAATTGCTGATATTGCTCAAGCCCAAATTTGTCGGCCAGACGTTCATATTTGCCAGTTTTGCCTTGCCCAAAATTTGACTGTATTGCTTGATATTGATTTTTTACGAGGCCTTCCCCTATTACGTGTGCGTTTAGAACAATATTGATTCCCTGGCGGGTTCGTTTATCTCTCGCATCAAATTCCGGTGTTCCAGGATACGCGGTTGTCGTATCAATTGCTGCGCGAGGCTCCAAGTTAGGCAATCCCGTTTCAATCCTCAGACTCGCCTGCTCGCCCCCGCTCCAGTTCACCGGGTCGGTTAGATAAGCCTTGGGAATACGCATACGTAAAGTATTGGTCCGCCCATTTATGTTTTCAGATAGAGAAATATCGATCGGCGTCATTTCAGTCGTACGAGACAAATTGAACGTCGGTACGGCACGCCGTAACAGATCGGCGCTGTTCCATAAATTAAATACTGCCAGCGCCGCAAATACTAAGGCTGCAATCACCCAACCCCATTTTTTAATGGAGTGAATAGAAACGTTATTTATCTTCGCTCGATCCGAGTCGGCCATCGAAACGCTCCTTTTGCAAAACCCCTGAGATGCACCGGCGAAGCTTATTCCTTTGTAATCGCAATCGACTTCGCCAGCCGCGCCCATTTGTCGGTATCGGCTTTGATGAAAGCGCCGAATTCCTCGGGCGTACTGCCGACCGCCATGCCGCCGTCGGCGACCAGCGGCTTGACGTTCGCCGGATCGCGCAGCACCACGGCGGTTTCGCGCTGCAGCTTGAGCACGATGTCGCGCGGCGTCGCCACCGGCGCCAGCAGGCCGGTCCAGAACAATACTTCGTAACCGGGCAGCGTTTCCGCCAGCGCCGGAATATCGGTTGCGGCGGGATCGCGTTGAATGCTGGTGACGGCGAGTGCGCGCAATTTTCCCGCGCGCACCTGCGGCAGCGTCGACGCCATGGTCGTCATCATCATCGGAATATGCCCTGCCATGGTATCAACCACGCCTTGAATGCCGAATTTGTACGGCACGTGATTTAATTTCACTTTCGTCATGCTTGCCAGCAGTTCCATCGACAGATGATTGCTCGCACCGGTGCCGGCCGACGCATACGACAGATCGTTCGGTCGCGCACGCGCCAGCGCAATCAATTCGCGCACCGATTTCGCCGGCAGGGCCGGATGCACGACAAACAGATAGGGCACCACCAGCACCAGCGATACCGGCGCGAAATCGCGCAGCGCGTCGTACGGCATGTTGTTATAGACGAGAGGCCCGGTCGCCAGCGCATTGATGCCCATCAGCAGCGTGTAACCGTCGGGCGCCGCTTTCGCCACGCTCTCGCCGGCCATGCGCGTGCCCGCACCGAGACGGTTGATCACCACCACCTGCCATTTGAGGCGCTCGTTGAATGCGCGCGCCAGCAAACGCGCCGCCGTATCGGTGCCGCCGCCGGGCCCGGTCGGCACGATGATCTGGATCGGCCGGTTCGGATAGTTGTCCTGCGCGACAGCTGGCGCAATCAGGGCGAGAAACAATACTGCGAAAACAAACGTGCGCATGACGCGAATCACCACAAAAAAAGAGGGAAAAGAAACTGCCGGCACGGAAATTTTTGAAGCGTCGAGTATAGCGCACCGCGCACGCGCTAGAATCCGCTTTCCGCGCGCAAAAGCAGCGCGCGCCGCCTACCAACAGAGGGGACAGCAGTGGAAAAGCCTTACGGTTTTCTGACCGTCGCGATGAACTTCAAGGACATCGACGCCGAAGAATTCAACGACTGGTACGACACCGAGCACATGGTCGAGCGGATGCATACGCCGGGCTTCATGAACGCGCGGCGCTGGCTCGGCGCCTATGATCCGCGCATCTCGGTCTCCAATTACGATCTCGAGAGTTTCGACGTGCTGAAAACGCCGGCTTACCAGGCCATCGTCGGCGAAAATCTGTCGCCGTGGTCGCGCCGCATCGTGCGCAAAGCCACGCGCATCTGCCGCTATTTGTCCGAACAGGCGATTCCGGGCCGGCTTGAAGGCGCAATGGAAGCCGAAGGCATGCTGCTGTTCGCCGCCACCGTCGCCCCCGAACTCGAAAGCGAATTCGAAGCCTGGTATGCGGAAGAACATCTGCCGCGCATGGCCGCGGTGCCCGGCGTGCTGCGCGCGCGGCGCTTTCGCGTGCGCGAATCCGAGCAGGCGCACAAATTCTTTTCGATTTACGATCTGACCGCGCCCGAAGTCGAGAAATCGCAGGATTGGCAGGACGCCGCCAACACGCCGTGGACGGCCAAATTGAAACCGCAGATGCAGAACGTGATCCGCCTGGTGCTGCGCCGGTATCACAAGAAAGGATAAACCCGCATGCGCACAACCCGTTTGTTATCCGTCTTTGCCGCCGCGCTGGGTCTTGCCGCACCGGCGTTGGCGCAAACATATCCCGCGCAGCCGATCCGCCTGATCGTGCCGCAGGCGCCCGGCAGCAACAGCGACATCGTCAGCCGCATCGTCGCTGCCAAAATGTCGGAGCTGCTTGGCCAGCAGTTCGTCATCGACAACCGCACCGGCGCCACCGGCATGATCGCCGCCGAACTTGCAGCGCGCGCCGCGCCCAACGGTTACACGCTGTTCGCCGGCTCGGTGGTGACCCACGCGCAACTGCCCGTGACGTACAAAAAACTGCCCTACGATCCGGTCAAAGACTTCATGCCGATTTCACTGTTGTATCTGACCGACGTGCTGTTCGGCGTGCATCCGTCGCTGCCGGTCAAAACGGTGAAGGAATTCATCGCTTACGCGAAAAGCAAACCCAACACTCTCAACTATGCGTCCGCCGGCACCGGCTCGGTTGCGCACCTCGCCGCCGTCATGCTGATCAACATGACCGGCATCACCTCGACGCACATCCCGTACAAGGGCGGCGCTGCCAACATCCTCGCCGTCGCCGCGGGTGAGTCGCAATGGCTGACGGCGCCGATCGGTGCGGCCATCGGTCAAGTGCGCAGCGGCCGCATCCGCGGGCTCGCGGTCGGCGGCAGCGAGCGCTCATCGTTCATGCCGGAGATGCCGACGCTGAATGAATCGGGTGTGCCCGGCTATCAGTTCTATACGTGGAACGGCCTGATGGCGCCGACCGGCACGCCGCGCGCCATCATCGACAAACTGTATGCAACAACCATGAAGGCGCTCGCCATGACGGACGTGCGCGAACAGTACATCGCCGCCGGCGTGGAAATGCGCAGCAGCACCAGCCCCGAGGCCTTCGCCAAATTCATCGCGCAGGAACAACAGAAGATGCGCCAGCTCGCCGCCACCGGCGGCCTAATACCGGAATAAGGCCGGAATAAGGCAGCGCTACTTTTTCATGAACCTGCGATGGCAGCCTTCGCAGGTTTCATACAGGGCGTCGCCGGCATCCTGCGCGCCGTCGACATTGCGCGTTTTGGCTGCAGCGGCGGCCTTGCCTGCCGCAGCACCCATCGCGTCGCTGGATTTTGCCCATTCCGCGCGCCCGCCCGCCGGCGCCATCGACTGCAACTGACGCGCCGCATTGACCAGACTGTCGGCGCTTTTTTGCAGCGCTGCCCATTCGGCGTCGGATGCCGGCGCTTTGTTGCCGACGGCAAACACGACGTTCGATTCGGGAATGACCGTGCCTTTCATCAACTGCAACGCTTGCGGAACCTGCGCGTAGGCGACTCCACAACACACCACCATCACTAAAACAGTCCAAGTCGGCAATTTAGGCATGATCACTCTCCTGTACATACATGCGGACAGCCTAACCGCCGAACCTTACATGACGTTGACAACGATCAAATTTCGAACAGATGCCCGGAGCACGCGGCGACGGCGGCTATAATCGTCGGCATCCCGGTTACTGCAGCGCCACACCCATGCAGCGGAAATTTTTCGTCTTTTTGATACTGTGTTGCGCGCTGTGTTCTGCCGGCGGCGCCGGCGCGCAGCCCTACCCGACCAAACCCATCCGCTTTATCGTGCCCTTTCCGCCGGGCGGCGGCACCGACGCGCTGGCGCGCACCATTGCGCAGAACCTGACTGAAACATTCGGACACGCCGTCGTCGTCGATAACCGCGCCGGCGCCAGCGGCATCATCGGCGCCGAGACCGGCGTGCGCGCCGCGCCCGACGGTTACACCATCGTCATGGTCTCGGGCAGTTATGCGGCGAATGCTGCGCTGGTCAAACTGCCTTACGATCCCGTCAACGACATCACGCCGATCGCACTCGCTGCCGAAGCCGGCTTCATCATCGCGCTGCATCCTGCGGTGCCGGCGAAAACGGTCAAAGAGTTGATCGCGCTGGCCGCTGCGCAGCCGGCCAGACTCAACTACGCCTCCACCGGCACCGGCGGCATTACACATCTATCGACTGAATATTTTCTGCTCACCACCGGCATCCGCATGACGCACATCCCGTACAAAGGCACTGGCCCATCGACCATCGATCTGTTGAGCGGCCAGGTGCAGATGAAAGTGAGCGCGGTGCCGTCGATGGTGCAGCATATGGCGGCGGGCCGCGTGCGCGGCATCGCCATCACCACGCTGAAAAGAAACGCGATGCTTCCCGAGGTGCCGACGGTGGCCGAATCGTATCCCGGCTTTCAGACCAAATCGTGGTACGGCTGCTGGGGACCGCGCGGTTTACCGCCCGCAATTGTCACCAGATGGAACCGCGAAATTGCGCGCATTGTGCAAACACCGGCGATGCAGGAGCGCATGGCCGCCGAAGGGCTTGAAGCGGTGGTCGCCGCACCGGAACGCCTGCGCGAACAACTGCGTGAAGAAATTCCGAAGTGGGCGCGCGTGGTCAAGGCCGCCAACGTGCAGGCGCTACAGTAGGCGCCGCACTCAATTCATGCCGAGCGGACGCTGCGTGCTCAACAAGGCATCGTAGATGCGCTCAAAATCATCCACGCAAATGCCGTCACGCTGCCCGCCTTCGTTATAAACAAGATCGCAGCGCAGGACGTGATTGTCGGCCGAGGAAAGAGTCGCCTTGTAGTAAAGATTGCCGTCAAGCGGCGCCGCTGCCGCCGGCGTGCGCGAGCCGTACTTGTGCGCAAATCCGTAGGTCTCGTTAGGCGCCACCGGTTCGGCATTGCCCATGTAAATGCGGCGATTGATGTCAACGGTAATTCTTGTGGTGCGCGGGAATTCGTGGGAAACAACGCCGTAAATTTCCGCGTTGCCGCCGCGCTGCGTGAGGCCAAGCGAACGGCTGGAACCGGCCGGCGTCGTGCAAGCGGACGTTACGACGGCCAGCAACAGCACGAACAACCAGCGCGTGCTTTGCAGTTTGATCGCTTGATGCGATACATCTGATTGATAGCGGGTCATTTTTCGACTCCTTTGCAAACGGGCTGTATTCAAGCCTGTCAGCAATGGTCGCCGCAAAAAAGCGCGCTGTATGTTCGCCAGCGCACAATTCGCGCCCGGCGATAATCAATGCATCAACAAGCCTTATTCGGCGCGTATGCCGGCTTCCTTGATGACTTTTGCGGTCGTCGCGATCTCGGCCTTGATCAACGCCGCCAGCGCTTCGGGCGTATCGCCAACGACCTCGATCTGCGATTCGTGAAACTTGTCTTTTACGTCCGGCCGGTTTACCACACGCACAATCTCACGGTTCAGTCTGGCGACGATTGCGGCCGGCGTGCCGGCCGGCGCGAAGATCGCAAGCCGCGAGGCGACTTCATAGCCGGGCACGGTTTGCGCCACCGTCGGCAGACCCGGCATCAGCGCGGAAGGTTTCGCGCCGGTAATGGCGAGCGCGCGCAGGCGCCCGCCCTTGATGTGCGGCATGACCGAGCCCGGCACACCGAACATGAATTGGGTTTGCCCCGCAATCAACTCGGTCAGCGCTTGCGAAGCCGCCTTGTAATTGATGCGCAACACGTTGAGACCCGCCATCGATTTGAACAACTCGCCGGCGATATGCACCGAATTGCCGTTACCGGAGGTGGCGAAATTAAGTTCGCCCGGCCGCTTGCGTGCCAGTTCGATCAATGCCTTCACCGAACTGGCCGGCACCGTCGGGTGAACCACCAGAATGTTCAGCGCTTCGGTCACCGTTGTCACCGGTGTGAAATCGCTGATGTTGGAGGCGACGTTGTCGCGCATGAACGGTAAGAGCCACAACGTCTGCCCGCTGAGTAGCAGCGTATAGCCGTCTGCGGGCGCTTTCGCCGCGATGTCGGCGGCGAGCAGGCCGCGATTCTCCACGATCACCTGCTGGCCGAGCGCAGCACCCAGCGGGCCGGCAATCAGCCGCGTCGCAAAATCGCTGCCGCCGCCGGCAGCTGCGGTAATGATGCGTACAAACGTGTTTGGATAAGACTGCGCCGGCACCGCAGTCGGCGCCGCCAACACCAGCATGCCTGCCAAGCAATGACAAAACTTCACGCCCGAATTCCTCCGTTATTTTTTCCGGCAACCATCATGGTCGCTTATTTTAGAGCAGCGCGAACGAGGCGGGCCGCCGTCAACGTTTATAATCACTGCCATCGATAGCCAATACGGGGACAGTCTTGAGCAGATTGAATGCAGTAGAACGCGACACGCTGCCGGAAAACCAGCGCCGTTTTCACGACGCGGTAAAAGCGATACGACGGCGCCCCATCACCGGCCCGTTTATCGTGCTGATGAACAGCAGCCCCGATCTGGCTGCGCGCTTTGCCCAGCTCGGGCATTATTTTCATTCACGCGGCCAGGCCGATGAATCCATCCTTTCGATGCGGGTGCGCGGTTTTGCCTCGCTGCTCGGCTCGCGTGCGCTGAATGCGCCGTACGAATGGAGCGCCTGGGTCAACTGGGCGATCGAAGCCGGCGTCACACAGGAAACGGTGGATGCGATACGCGAAGGCAGAACACCACCGCGGCTGACCGCCGAAGAAACGCTGATCACGGACTTCTGCACGCAACTCATCTCCCGCAATCACCGCGTTGATGATGCAACCTTCAAGGCGGCGCTTGCGCATTTCGGCGCGCAGGGGCTGGTCGAACTGGTGGTGACGCTCGGTTATTTCGCAATGATTGCGCTGCCGCTTAATGCATTCGAAATCGGCATGTCGGCCGAGCAGAAAACATTGCGCAAGCCTTTCGCGCCGCTGGCAATTACCGGTGCGCCGTGGGCCGGCCCGGCCGCGCCGCGACCGCAGCTGCCGTCCATAACAGGCAAAGTCACCGCGCCACCGCGGCTGCCGCTGCTGTGCGGACATGACGACGTGGCGCCGGCAAACCAGCACTTCATCGACCGCATCATCCGCACGCGCGGCTGGATCTCCGGCGCCTTTCAGGTACTGCTGCATACGCCCGACGTCGCCGAGCGCATCGCCCATATCGGCGCGTTTTTTCTCTACGACACAATACTGCCGCCGAAGATCAGAACACTCACCTGGCTGATCGCAGCACGCGAACTCGACTGCAACTACGCCTGGCAATCCAGCGTGGATGCGGCGCGCAGGGCCGGCGTTAGCGATGCGCTGATTGCCGGACTGGAAATGGACCGTCTGCCGGTGACACTCGGCGCGGAAGAAAAAATACTGTTTGATTTCAGCTATCAGTTGCTGCGCGACAATCATCACGTCAGCGATACGGCTTACCGCGCTGCCGTCGATCATTTCGGCGTACCGGCAACCGTGCAGATCGCCGCCACTATCGGCTACGTCGTCATGCTGGGCGTTGTCGTCAACGCATTCGATATCGCGCCGCCCGCTGACGATTCCAGACCGGCGCTGTAACCGCCACAGCGAACGCAGGAACCGGGGGCAAAAAAAGGCCGCATGCAAAATCGTGCGGCCAAATTCCTGAGGAGGAAGCGCCGTTGCGGCGCCAGTCCAATATACGCCGATAGCATAATCTTGCAAGGCCACCGTACGAACGGCAGTGTCTACAACCGCGCCCTCACTCCCGCGACCAACTCGCCGAGTGAAGCAAACACCGTCACGCCGGCCGCGTTCAGCGCCGCGCGCTTGGCCTCGAAACTGCCGTGGTTGCCATGCACCAGCGCACCGGCATGGCCCATCGTCACGCCTTCCGGTGCGCTGCGGCCGGCGATCAGGGCGAACACCGGTTTTTCGAAACGCTGCGCGAGCAGGACTTGCGCGAAATCCTCTTCTTCATGGCCGCCGATCTCGCCGATGATCAGCAGCCCTTCGGTTTGTGCATCCGCAGCATAAAACGGCACAAGATCGGCATAACGCGTGCCCTTGACCGAATCGCCGCCGACACCGACCCACACCGATTGTCCGATGCCGGCCCGGGCAAGGCGATAGCCGGCCTCGTAAGACAAGGTGCCCGACTTCGACATCAACCCAAGCGGCCCCGGCAGCAGTGAATCGTGCGGCAGAAAACCGAGTTTGGCCGCACCGGGCACCGCCATGCCCGGCGTTGAAGCGCCTATCCACATCACGCCCGCAGCGCGCGTAATTTCGAGCGCTTCAACCGCATCGTGCACCGGCATGCCTTCGGTCGGCGTCACCAGCAATTTGATGCCGGCGGCGACGGCGTCTTTGATGGCGGCCAGCAATTGCATGGCGCCGACCAGTGCAACGCAGGCTTCGGCGCCGGTTTCGCGTACTGCCGTCGCGGAATCCGCGAACACCGGCACGCCGTCGACGTTCTTTGCGTCGGCCTTCGGCGACACGCCGCCGACAATATTGCTGCCGTAATCGCGCATGATTTTGCTGTGCTGACGGCCGGCGCGGCCGGTAATGCCGAGCACGATGACTTTGGTATTGCCGTCGATGCGCGGCAGCATTACGTGCGCTCCAGCCGGCGTTGCACTTCGGCAACGGCTTCGTCGAGGTCGGTATACAAGGCGATGCCGGCGACGGCAAAAATTTCACGCGCGGCGGCCAGCCCGTTGCCGGCCAGCCGCGCCACTACCGGCACCTTGAATTCCGGTACCTGTTGCATCGCTGCGACCAGAAGGCGCGAAAATTCGCCGAGATCGGTGATACCGGCAAAGATATTGACCAGCAGGATGCGCACGTTTTTGCCGGCGCTGATCCATTTCAGCACGCTGACGAGGCGCGACGGATCGCCGCGGAAGCCGCCGGTGCGCACATCGAGAAAATTGTAGGGTTTGAGATTTTTCGCGCGCAACTCGTCGATCAACATCATCGAGAGCCCGGCGCCAGTGGTCAGCAGGCCGATTTCGCCTTGCGCATCAACCACCACGTAATCGAAACCGTGCTCGAGCTTGACCGCCGCTTCCGGATATTGCGCGGCCTGCGCGTGCACCAGCGCATGCAATGCCGGCTGGCGTTCGATCGCGCCTTCGTCAGCCACCACCTTGGCGTCGCCGGCAAGCCAGCTGCCATCCGGGCACAGGAACAATGGATTGATTTCGATCAGGCGTAACTCTGCGGCGACGAAGGCATGCGCGAGCTGCGCGCCGGCTTCGCGCAACGCCAGTGCTGCTGCGGGCTCGAAACCGAGCGCAAGACGCGCTGCGCAGTCTGCGATGGCGATAGTATCGAGACGCACGACTTCGCTGCGTATGTCAGCAGCAGGCACCGTTTCAATTTCCATACCGCCGCGCAAAGATACGATTACGCGCACGCCGCCGGCTTCGGCATCAAGCAGGAGGCCGATATAGAGTTCAACGGCATCCGTTACGCACTGTTCAATGCGCACGCGCTCAACGCGCCGGCCCTTGACGGTTTTGCCGAGGATGTCGCGCAAATGCGTTGCGAGTTCCGCACGCGTCGCGGCTTTTTTGATAATGCCGGCTTTGCCACGGCCGCCGGCGCTGATCTGCCCTTTGACCACCCACGGACCGGGTTGCGGCAGAGCGGCGGGCAGTGTTGCATCCATGCCGACGATGCAACCCGCCGGCACCGCGATGCGATAGCGGACAAGCAACTCCTTGGCATCGTGTTCGTGCAAATACATGTCAGCCTGCGCGCAGCGCCGCGGCGTTTAACACCTGCAGGCTCAATTCAGGTAGTCGCGCATCCACTGCGCATACTGCGACGAACCGGTGACCTGCTCCATTTCCGCGGCAGTCGCCAGTTTGGGCTTGAGATCAGCCGGCGCACCGCCGTTGTAGAGATGCGTGTAGACGTCGCGCAAGGCTTTGACCGCCGCCGCCACCGGCGGATGACTTTGCAGCAGTATGCGCACGCCGCGCGCCGCCAGCTCTTCACGCTTGATTTCGGGTGCGGTGCCCATGATGATCGGCAGTTTGATTGCTGCGCGCACGGCGTCGAAATCCGTCAATTTCCTGAGCCCGGTGACGAAAATCGCATCGACGCCGGTTTGCGCATACGCGCGCGCACGCGCCACGGTGGCGGCGGTGTCTTCACCTTTCAACGCAGCAGTACGCGCGGCGATCACCAGCGCGGGGTCGCAACGTGCCGCCAGGGCTGCGCGCAGCTTGGCGCACATTTCCTCGGTCGATACCAGTTCGAATTCATGAGCAGCGCGAAAACGCGGCGGCAGCGCAAGATCCTCGATGGTCAGCGCGGCGACACCTTCATGCTCGAGTTCCTGCACCGTGCGCATCACATTCAAGGCATTGCCGTAGCCGTGGTCGGCATCGACGATCAGGCTGAGTTTGCTCGAACGCATGATGCGGCGCACCTGGTCGGCGAATTCGGTCAGCGTCTGCAACACCAGATCGGGCGCGGCGAGCACAGTCGCGCCGCATACCGATCCGGACAATATGCCAAGCCGGAAACCGACCGACTCGGCCACGCTCGCCGAGAGCGCGTCGTAAACAGTAGCCGGCGAAAGACAACGGTCGCCGGCAAGCACTGTGCGTATGTATTGGCGTTGTTCGGCGTACATGGAATTAATATCCGTGAATATGAGCGTGGATTATCGCATAAGCGTATCGGCGCGCTGCATCGCCCGCAGCCCCAGTTGCGCAGTGATCATGCCGGTCATCGGGATCACGCAGCAGATCGCTTCAAGCACGTTCTTTTTGCTCATGCCGTAGTCGTAGGCGCGCACGATATGGTCGGCAGCGAGATCGACTTCGCCGCGCGTGCACAACGCTGCAATCACGATCAGTTCGCGCGGCCCCGGGCCGAGCAGTTCATCCTGCATGCCATCGTTGAGCAGACAATGATCGATGAAGGTCGCTGCGCGCTTCACCAGTTCCGGATCGATGCCGGCGGCGTAGCGCCAGTCGGCCGATGCGGCGAGGCTTTCCTGCTGCGTACTTTTGCGTTTGCGTCCCATCGTCAGCTCCGGAAACGGCGTCAGCTCTTTGGGCGCGCCGTCCGGCGGCAGTTCACCGAACGGATAGTCGGCGCTGTTCGCCGCCGTGATCGCCAGCGACACCTGCAGGATGGTCGATGCCCAGCCGGACACCGAGGCGTAAGCCGTCGCGCCTTCGAACAGCACGCGGTCGGTCATGCCCATGCGATAGCAGCGGCGGATGTGATTGGGCGTGTGCCGCATATCGCCTTTCGCGCACAAGGCCGGAATGGCGATCAGCTCGCGCATCTGCGCCGACAGTTTGTCGGCGCCGCCGGCCTGGCCGTGATACTGGTGCAAATAACTGCCCGTCTCATTGATCAGATGGTAGGTCCGCGGAATCGCATAGGCGACCGGTTTCCATTCGGGAAACACGTCACCGCGCGCTTTGGTCGCGCGCGCGAGTACCGCTTCCGGGCTGAGGTCGGGTTTGCTGTCGGCTGCTGTCATCGTTTGCTCCTGATTGAATTTATTCGAGGCGGATGCCGGTTTGCCGGATCACGCCCGCCCATTTGTCGTAATCGCTTTTCAGAGATGCCGAAAATTCCTGCGGCGTCGAGGCCACCGCCTCGATGCCGGACTCCTCGAGCCGCGCCTGCGTCGCCGGCTGGCGCATGATGCCGGCGATTTCGCCGTGTAGCCGCGCGATAATCGTCTGCGGTACCGTCGCCGGCGCCAGCATGCCATGCCATTGCGTGATGACGAGACCCGGCAGACCGGCCTCGCTCATGGTCGGCAGTTCCGGCGCGGCCCTGGTGCGGCGCTGGCTGGTGACGGTCAGCATGCGCAGACGGCCGGATCTGACGTGCGGCAGCACGGTGCCTAGATTGGCAAAGTTCATCTGGATCTGCCCCGCCAATAGATCGACCGTCGCCGCACCGACCGATTTGTACGGCACGTGTACGATATCGACGCCTGCGGCCAGCGCGAACAGCGCGCCGGCGAGATGCAGAATCGTGCCGTTGCCGGTCGAGCCGTAATTGATCTTGCGCGGATTGGCCTTCGCATAGGCGATGAATTCGGCCAGCGTCTGCACCGGCAGGGCGGGATGCACGGCGAGCACGGTGGGCAGTGCGCTGGTCAGCGAGACCGGCGCGAAATCGCGCCTGAGATCGAATTTCGTTTTGGTGGTCACCGCGCTCACCACCGAACTCGCGCTGAGGAAAATCAGCGTG
Source organism: Betaproteobacteria bacterium (assembly GCA_025356695.1). The sequence goes on along the minus strand of JANXSE010000163.1, from coordinate 43,135 downwards.
TAGCCGTCGGGCGGCGCCTGCGCCGCCAGTTCAACGCCGATGTTGCCGGACGCGCCGGCGCGGTTATCGATCACCACCGTCTGGCCGAGCGCTTCGCTGAGCCGCGGCGCCAGCAGCCGCGCCACAAAATCCAGCCCGCCGCCGGGCCCTACCGGCACGATCACGCGCACCGGCTTGATCGGATAGGGTTGCGCCGCCGCCGTCGCGCACAGCGCGAACAGCACGCACGCAGTTGCAAATCCGCGCGCTTTCATTCGACCTCTGCGCCGGAGGTTTTGACCACGCGGCGCCATTTACCGATCTCGTCGCTGATGACCGTCGCGAACTGGCGCGGCGTGTTGCCGACCGGATCGAGCCCCTGTTCCACCAGGCGCTCGCGGATTTCCCCCGCGCGCAGCACCTGCACGATTTCGCGATTGAGGCGCTCGACGATGGCCGGCGACAGCGCCGCCGGCGCGAGCAAGCCGTACCACGAACTTGCCTCGTAATCCGGCACGCCGGCTTCTATCATCGTCGGCACTTCGGGTGCCGCAGCCGAGCGCGCGCGCGAAGTCACTGCGAGCGCGGTGAGGCGCCCCGCCTTCACCAGCGGCAACACCGCCGGTATCGACGGTATGGTTGCGGCGATCTGGCCGCCGAGAAGATCCGGGATCATCGCCGCGCTGCCCTTGTACGGCACATGCACGAGAGCAATGCCGGCGCTCATCTTCAGCAATTCCATCGCCAGATGCGGCGGCGTGCCGCGCCCCGCCGAGGCGTAACTCAATTCGCCGCGCCGCGCACGCGCGAAATCGACGAATTCGCGCAGCGTGCGCGGGCCCGGCCCCGCTTGCACCACGAGAATGCCCGGCGCCAGCACCACCTGCGAAACCGGTGCGAAATCGCGCAGCGTGTCGTACGGCAGGGTGCGATACAGACTCGGATTGATGCTATGGCTGCCGCTGACCATCACCAGCGTGTAGCCATCGGGGGCGGCCCGCGCGACGATCTCGGTGCCCAGCACGCCGCCGGCGCCACCGCGATTGTCGATGACGATTGTTGTCGCCAGCCGTTCGGCCAGCTTGCGACCGACCACGCGCGCGGCGATGTCGGTGCCGCCGCCCGCCGTGAACGGCACCACCAGCCTGATTGGTTTCGACGGATACGATTGCGCAAGGGCCGCATTGACCATGAATACTGCCGGGATCAATAACGCAGCCACACGCGTCGCAGATTTTCGGGTTGCCGCAATCGACATGCTCGTAATCCGGGTGAACGCGCCGCTTACTTCGCCGCGCGCTGCTCGTCCTGCGGCGTAATCGGCAGCGCCACCGGTGCTTTCAATCGCGCCGACAGATCATAGGCTTTGGCCAGCATCAAACGGTGATGCCCTTCTTCGGCAGTCGCATGCGGCGTCGCCACCCCCATCGACAAACGCATCAGCCACGATTGCGTTTCTTCGTGCAACGGGCCGCGCAAGGCGCCCAACGCCATATCGCCGGCCGGCGTGCTGCCGACAAAATCGACCAGCCGGCTGCCGTCGGCAACATAACCCATGCCCTGCGCTTTGGATGCGGCGAGCACGATGTCCCGATGCGTGTCATCGATGGTCATCACGCCGTCGGTGCCGACAATGCCGACTTCGAGTCCGTATACCGCGCCCGGCCATGAAACCGGCAACGCCCAGCTGACCACACTGTTATACAGAGAGCCGTCGCTGAAGATCATGGTACCGACAGTAGCATCGGTGCCTTTGCACAGCGGGCCCAGCGCCTTGTCGGTCGAACGCGCGTAAAGCTCAACCGGCGTTTTCTTTTCCATCATCCACATTACGATATCGAGCGCGTGGGTGCCGGAAATCACCATCGGCGAATTCAGCGCCGGGTCGGAATCGCGTTTGTAGTTGTTAAGCGCGACCAGTCGGTTGAGAAAGGCGCGCGAGGTCACTGTCGAGATGTCACCAAGGCTGCCGCTCGCGACTTTGTCCTTCGCCACCATCCAGCGGCGGCGGAAGCGCTGTGTGTAACCGATCAGCGCATCGTTGCCGGCAGAGCGTATCAGTTTAAGTACCCTTTCCGATTGCGCGAGCTCATTTGCGATCGGTTTTTCGATCAAGAGTGCGAGTTTGTTCGGATTCTCCAGCGCGGCCAGCGTCGGTTCGACATGCAGATGACCAACAGTGGAAATCAGCGCTGCGGTCGCTTCCGGGCGCTTCAGTAGCTCGCGGTAGTCGGTGGTATAAAAATCGGCGTTAAGTTTCTCCGCCACCAGTTTGGCGCGCGCACCGTCGATGTCGGCGACGCCTATCCAGTCAACCTGCGGATAACGCGCGGCGATTTCACCGCGCTGCAGGCCGATGCGGCCGGCGCCGACGATGGCAAGGCCGATACGTTGCGGATTTTTCTGTTGCATCGTAATTCCTGCTGACTTTCAATCTTCCGGCAACAGGTGCCGCCGGACTGCGGATCGAATCGCGCCTCGAATCTGCGTTAAACCTCGATCATCTCGAAGTCGCTTTTGCCGGCGGCGCAGTCCGGACAGGTCCAGCTATCGGGCACATCCGCCCAGCGTGTACCGGCAGGGATGCCTTCATCGGGAATGCCGAGCGCTTCGTCGTAGTAGAACGCGCACAGTACGCACTGCCATTTTTTGAACCCGCTCGCCGGCGCGACCGGTTTGGCTTCGGCAGTGCGCGGCGCGGTGCGCGGAAAATTGAGTATCAGGCCGCGCAAACCCTGCGCACCAGCCTTGATGTCGTAGGCGTTTTCCTGCGGTTTGACGAACACCACCGCGAGGCCTTTACATTCTTTACCCTCGTGCAAAAGGCTGCCGTCGATCACTACGATGTATTGGCCGTCGCCATTGGCCGGCGCCGGCGCGATGCTGCGCGCATGCGGCGCCATACTGAACGAACAGGCGAAAAGCCCGTGCTCGTCCTTGATCTCCGGCATTTCCTGAAAGGTCGCGTTGCCGCTGACTTCGGGGAAAATCGCTTGCGTCGTCACCTGCCAGGGCTTGCGATCGGGTATCTGTTTGAGAATTTCAAGCTTGTCCGGCAGGCGTTGCGCACCGCCGTCGAAACGCGCGCGCAGCGTCATGAAAGTCCAGCCGGTTTCGGCGTCGGCGTGCAGCGGGCCGTATGGCGTATGCGCGCGCGCGAAGTGCACATAGTACGGCGCAACTTCGTGGCGGCCGAGCGTGCCTTTACCCTTGACCAGAATCTGGAACTGATCGACCACGTGGTAATGCGCGGTTGAATGTTCGTCCGGCGGATACTGCGCGAGAAACGCGCTGGGCGCATCGAGCTCATCTTTCGTCGCCCGGAAAAAAACATAGTTGGTCGATGCCGGCGCGCCGTTGCCGCCTTTGTTTTTATTGATCCGGTCCGGCTTGATATCGTCGTATGCAACTACCAAAGTCATAACGCCTCCCTCGATAAAGGGATGATACCACCGCGCGCAACACCCTTATTTCGCGCCGTATTCCGGTAACGTGCGCCAATTGACCGGCGGCGGGTCACAAAAAGAAAAACGCGGAGATGCATGTTGCCGTCTCCGCGCCCGTCCCCTCCTTTGGACTTATTGTTCTATGCGGCTGCTTTTGCTTTCGACACGCGCGCCAGGATGCCGGTCTTCTCAAGGCCCGCGCGCATTTCCTGTTTTTCTTTTTCAGTGAGTTGCAGCAGCGGCGTGCGCACCGGGCCCGCAGCCATGCCCAGCAACTCGGTCCAGTACTTGAGATAGGCAATCGGAATGATGCGGTGCTTGGCCCATGGCTCGACGAACCAGCGCGCATGCGCTTCGCGCAGCAGTTGCAGTGTTTTTACTATCGCCTCGGCCTCGTTCCATTTGCCGGCCAGCGCCAGTTCGGTGTAATCGTGCATCGGCAGCCAGCCCGGCACCTGGAAGGTATACGGGTTCGGCGACGACATGTGTACGGTCTGGCCGTGATCGCGCATCGCTGTCATCCATTGCGATTCGCTCGGCTGGCTCATGACGATTTTTTCGCCCATCAGTTGCTTGAGCTTGACGTAGTGTTCCCACGGACGCGGCACCTTGAGGCCGCAGACGTTCTCGATGTCGGCGATTTTATTGGTCAGTTCCGGCGAAAAACCGTAACCGGAGAATTCAGCGTCGAACATCCAGATGCCGATGTTGACGCGGTCGGCAACGTACTTGAACCAGTCGTAGACCATCGCCTCGTTGGCCGGCGGATAATACGGGTTCATCAGGATCGCAAAATCGGCGCCAACGTCTTCGGCGTGGCGCGTCAGTTCGACCGTCTCTTTGGCTGAATGATGTGCGGTATGGGCGATGACCTTGCACTTGCCTTTGGCTTCCTGCACGACGATTTCAACCGCGCGCAGGCGCTCTTCTTTGGTCAACGACCAGAATTCGCCCATGACGCCGGTGCAGAACACGCCTTCGACGTGCAGATCACCGGTGACGCGGCGCATATTAAAACGCAGGCCGGCCTCGTCGAGCTCGCCGTCTGCAGTAAAGGGGGTGGTGATTGCCGCCCAGACGCCGCGAAACTGTGCCTTGGACGCTGCCTTGGCCTCGGATTTCTTATAATTCACAGAATCCTCCTCCTTTGTTTTATTCGGGTCTCGCGGAATAAACCGTTGCGGCGGCAATCAGGCGCACAAAATAGCCGTTGGCGCACTATCCGTCTATACCGTTTTGGGAATATTATCTATCACTATGCGGAATATTGATGAGATCGACGTTTTCCTGCTGCGCTGCTTTGCCGCTCTCATGAACGCGCGCAGCGTTTCGGGCGCGGCGGATGTGCTGGAGACCAGCCAGCCGGCGGTGAGCAAAGCGCTGGCCCGCCTGCGCACGTTGTTCAATGATCCGCTGCTGATCCGCGCGCGCGGCCGCATGGTACCGACCGATCGCGCGATCGAGCTTGAGGAACCAGTGCAGCGCATCCTCGCCGATCTCGCGGCGGTGATCGAAGCGCCGCGCGGCGTTGACCCGCGCACTGCGGAAATCACCTTTCGCCTCACCGCCGCCGAAACCGTCGAGCATCTGATTTTTCCGCGCCTGATCGAACGCCTGCAGGAAAGTGCGCCCGGCGTGCGCATCGAGGCGCGACATCCCAGCCGCGACCACGCGCTGCGCTGGCTTGAAAACGGCGAAATCGATTTCCGCCTCGGCTGGCTGGAACGTCCGCCGCAAACACTGCACTCGGCGCAGCTCTACCGTGACCGGCTGGTCTGCGTGGCGAGAAAAAACCATCCGGAACTCAACGGCCGCATCACGCTGGAACAGTACTTGAGCTTTTCGCATGTGCGACTTGAAGTGGCGCCGCACGGCATGTCCGGGCGCGCCATTGACGAAGCCGCCGCCAAACTCGGCGCAAAACTTCACATCGGCATGCGAATGCAAAACTACGGCACGGTGCTGCGCACGGTGGCGCAATCAAATCTGATCGCCACCGTTTCCGAGCGCATGCTGAAGAGCGCGGGCGCACACCTCGCGCTGCAAATTCTCGAGCCGCCGCTCAAGCTGCCGGAACTGCGCATCAACATGTTCTGGCACGCGCGTACGCACAAAGACCCGCGGCATCGCTGGTTCCGGCAACAGATCATTGCCGTCGCGCGCGAGCTTTAGCCGCTGCAAATTCAACAATTGGGGGTGTTTCTGCCGCGTTTTCGCCGCATGCGCGAGCGGCCTCGCCATGCATACTCGCTGCCATCCTTTCGGAGTGGGACATGGCCGGCAGCCGAAGGGTTCTGATCGGGAGACCATGTACTCCGATCGATTTATTCTCTAACCGCAACGTTACGCGGGCGCCACGTTCAGTTTGTTCACCGGGCAGGCGTGCAGCTTCTCCAATCCGTGCGCTGTCATGACGCAGGTCGTGCCCATCCATACGGCCGTTTTGCCGTCCGCCGCAATCGGGTAAGAGCGTATTCCCACGCAGTGTCCCGGCTGCAATACAAAATCGAGATCTTTGGGATAGGCGCGTTTTTTGGCGTCCGGCGTGCCGGTGATAGCACCGAAATGCGGCGCGTGGTTATAGGTGCTCCAACCGTTGACCAGCGGCGCCGCATTGGCGGCGACGTAACCGTCGGCTTTGAAACGCTCCATCCATTGATTGACATCGCGCCCGCTCATGCCGGGCTTCAAGGCGGCAATCGCCTCATCGTGCACGCGCGCGCCGAGTTCGAACAGGCGGCGATATTCGTCGCCGGGCTCGCCAACAAAATAAGTGCCCCAGACCTTGCCGAAATACAGGCCGTACCCGAGTGCGAGTTCGGTCATGGCGACATCCCCTGTCTGCGATCGGCCGCGATTTCGCCGGCCGCCGCCGCGCCGATGCCGCGCTGCGCGAAGCGCACGATTTTCTGGAGATGCGCGTGAGCGAGCGCACGCAAGAACTTGTGCGCAGCCACGAACTGTTGCGCGAGCGTGAACAGCGGTTCGAGGGCATCGTCACCTCCGCAATGGACGGCATCGTCACGGTCGACGCACAGCAACGCATAGTGCTCTTCAATGGAGCGGCTGAAAAGATTTTCGGCCGAAACGCAGCCGCCACACTCGGTCAACAGCTTGACCAGCTGATCCCGGCGCGCTTTCACGCCGTTCACCGCGGTCAAGTGGAAAAATTCGGCCGCACCAGAGTGACCAACCGTCAGATGGGAGGAACAGCAGAGGTCTACGGCCTGCGCGCCGACGGCAATGAATTTCCGCTCGAAGCGTCGATTTCCCAGATTGATGAATCAGGCAAAAAAATGTTTACCGCAATCCTGCGCGACGTCACCGAACGCAAACGCGCCGAGATTTCGCGCGGGCGTCTCGCCGCAGTCGTCGAATCATCAGACGACGCGATCATCAGCAAGACTCTTAACAGCAGCATCACCACATGGAACGACGGCGCAACGCGCATGTTCGGCTATGCCCCAGAAGAAGCGCTGGGCAAAGCGATCACCATGCTGATACCGGAGGACCGCCTGCACGAGGAACAGATGATCCTCGACAAGATAGTCTCCGGCCAGACCGTGCGGCATTATGAAACCGTGCGCCAACGCAAGGACGGCACGCAGTTCGACGTTTCAATTACGGTATCGCCGGTCCGCGACGCCGCCGGCCAGCTTACCGGTGCCGCGTCGATTGCACGCGACATCACCGAACGCAGGCGCAGCGAAGCGGCGCTGCGTGCCAGCGAAATGCAATTGCGCCGCGTGACCGAAGCCATGCCGGCGATGATCGCCTATATCGATGAACAACAGCGCTATCGCTTCGTCAACCGGACCTTTGAGCAGTGGTGGGCGCGCCCGCGCGCCGAGGTTCTCGACAAACCGGTCAAGGAAGTAGTGGGCGCGGAGACCTATGAAAAATTCGCGCACAACCTCAATAACGCGCTGGCTGGCGAACCCGTGTCGTTCGAACACACGGTGAAATATGGCGATGGCGCAACGCGCCAGGTGAGAACCACCTATGTTCCGGATATTGATACGGACGGCCGGACCAACGGGGTTTTCGTGCTGGTCAACGATCTCACCGGGCAGAAACACGCCGAGGCGCTGCTGGCGCGCACGCAGAAAATGGAATCGCTGGGCACGCTCGCCGGCGGCATTGCGCACGACTTCAACAACATTCTGCCGGCGATCCGCGGTTTCACGACTATTGCAGCGAAAAACCTGCCGCGCGACCATCCGGCGCAGGACAGCCTCGCGCAAATTGAAAAGGCGGCGCAACGCGCCAGCGACCTGGTGCGGCGCATCCTCGCCTTCAGCCGTCCGCAGGAGCATGCAGTCCAAGCGGTCGATCTCGAAAACGTTACGCTGGAAGCGTTAAAACTCCTGCGCGCGACACTGCCGGCGACAATCGAACTGCGTATCGATTTTGCGCCGGAACTGCCGGAAGTCGCCGCCGATCCGACGCAGATCTACCAGATCGTCGTCAATCTGCTAACCAATGCCGCGTATGCGATTGGCACGCAAGGCGGCAGCATAGAACTGCGTCTCTCAGAACTTCATGCAGACAGGAAAATCGCCATCGTGACCGCCGGTCTGAGTCCGGGCCGTTACGTACTATTGACCGTCAGAGACAGCGGAAGCGGAATGGATGCAGAAACCCAGGCGCGGATTTTCGATCCGTTCTTTACCACCAAGCCGGTGGGGCAAGGCACCGGCCTCGGCATGTCCATCGTGCACGGCATCATGAAAAATATCGGCGGGGCGATCACGGTATACAGCGAAGCGGGCAAGGGCAGCAAATTCCATCTCTACTTCCGCATCGCCGAAGCGACGCTGGCCGAACCACGCAGCACTCCCGTCGTTACTGCGCGCGGCAACGGCCAGCGTATTCTGTACGTCGATGACGAAGAAGCGCTGGTCTTTCTCGCCACCTACACGCTCACCCTACTCGGTTATGAAATTACCGGCAGGACGAATGCCGCCGAAGCGCTGCTCGAATTCGCTGCGCGGCCACACGATTTTGATGTAGTCGTCAGCGATTTGTCGATGCCGCACATGTCGGGGCTCGATTTCGCGCGCGCGATACTGGCGATACGCAGCGACGTACCGGTGATCGTCGCCTCAGGCTACGTGCGTCCTGAAGACGAAGCGGAGGCACGCGCTATCGGCGTGCGCGAGGTCATCGAAAAACCGAATACGATGGAAGAGTATGCGCAGGTTCTCGACCGCCTGTTCCGCAGCGGCAAGGCCTGATTCCGGCTCTACGTTTGAGCGCTAAACGCGCAATGCGTCGAGCAGCGCAAACGCGCGTTGCATCGAGAAATCATAAGTCTTCTGGTCGAAAGCCTTGGCATTGCCGCGGATCATGTAGGCGTGCTGCACGCCGGGAAATATATGCACCTCGGTGTTTTTCATGCGTGCCGCCACACCGCGAAATTGGTCCGCCAGTTCGACCGGCAACTGGTGATCCTGATCGCCCCAGATAAAACAAACGGGTTTCGTTAAGCCGTCGAGGTCGGCTATATATGAGCCCATCTGCGAACCGTGGCACGAAAACCCGGCGGCAAAACCCAGGCGTTTCGGCCCGAGAATCGCGTACGGGCCGCCATAACAAAAACCCGCCGCCACCGCTTTGCCGTTAAACCCCGGCAGCGTGCCGAGATGCGCCAGCGTGTCGGCCATGTCGGCCTCACCGGCCTTGATTCGTTCCAGCCGCGGGCGCGAACGCTCGGAGCAGCGCGCGTCGCCGTGCGGCAGCGGCCCCGGCAACCAGCGCCAGAACAGATCGGGCGCTGCGGCAAACACGCCATGCGCGGCAAATGCGTCGGCCAGCCCGCGGATGTCCTGATCGACGCCCTGCACGGCGGAAGCCAGCACGATGCCCGGCGCTTTGGCCGCGCCATCGGGTATTGCCACGTAGCAGTCGAACTCGCCGTTGCCGTCACGTGAACGGAGTTTGATGTCCTGGCCTTGCATAAATTGCTCCTTGAAAGCGGTTGCCGGTTAATTTGAGACGCCAAGAGTAGCAGACTGACGGCGCACGTTCCTAATCCGCAAAAAAACACTTTTCGACCCCGCGAACGCGACAAACTGCCGTTTGCGTCCGGTTGAATTGTTTGCGCCAGATCAAATGCGGGGTTAAGGTGGCTCGATAAGATGTATTCCGATTGCATCTTTTATCAAGGAGCATGTCATGGACGTTCGCCCGCTGGTTTTTACCGCAACCCTGCTGCTCGCTGCTTGCGGCCCTAATAACACAGCCACCACCGCCGATCGCTACGACGCGTCGAAGATGGATCTGAAACCGGTGCCCGCGCAATTGTCGAACGAGCGCCACACCGGCGCCTTCGCCCAGGGCGCATCGCTGAATATGAGTTCGACGCTCAAACCGGTCGATCCGGCGCCAATCAAGGAAGTGCGGCTGGACACCACGCACAAGATCATCGAAATCGCACCCGGCGTGAAATTCAGCGCGTGGACCTTCGGCGACCAGGTGCCGGGCCCGACGGTGCGCGCACGCGTCGGCGACAAGATCCGCTTCTCCATGACCAATCGCAGCGACGAACCGGTGCCCGGCGTGCAACTCACTGCGGCGCCGATGATGCATTCGATGGACTTTCACGCGGCGATGGTTTCACCGCAGGACAAATACCGCTCGATTGCGCCGGGACAGACCATCACCTTCGAGTTCACGGTTAACTATCCGGGCATCTTCATGTACCACTGCGGCACGCCGATGATCCTTGAACACATCGCCTCAGGCATGTACGGCGCGGTGATCGTCGAGCCCAAAGACGGCTATCCGACCAAGGTCGATCGCGAATACATGGTCACGCAAAGCGAGTTCTACGCTAAACTCGATCCCGCCAAACGCAAGGTTGACGGCGCACCGCTCTACGTTCTTGATAACGACCGGCTGCGCGCCGCGCAACCGACACATACCGTGTTCAACGGCGAACACAACGTCATGGTGAGAAAACCGCTGGCAGCCAAGGCCGGCGAACGCGTGCGCCTATTCGTGCTCAACGTCGGCCCGAGCAAGACCTCGAGCTTTCATGTCGTCGGCACCATCTTCGACCGCGTCTGGTTCGAGGGCAATCCCGATAACCAGTTCCGCGGCATGCAGACCGTGCTGCTCGGTTCATCAAACAGCGCCATCGTCGAATTCGTGATTCCCGAAAACGGTTCGTACATCATGGTCGACCATCATTTCGCCAACGCCTCGCAGGGCGCAATCGGCCTGATCTCGACCAACGCCAAACCGGCCGAAGAAAGCCTCGAACATCACAACATCGAAGCCTCGGCCACGCCGGGCGATCCGCTGGCGGTCAAAGGCAAACTCGATTTCGAAAGCAAATGCCTCGCCTGTCATTCGGTCGGACAAGGGAAAAAACTCGGCCCCGATATCGCCGGCGTGACCAAACGCCGCAGCGCCGAATGGCTGACCAAATGGCTGAAGTCGCCGGAGAAGATGCTGGCGACCGATGCCGATGCGAAGGCAATGCTGAAGGAGTACAACAATATTCCGATGCCGAACCAGAACCTGGGCGACGCCGAAATCCGCCAGTACATCGAGTACTTCAAATGGATAGACGCGCAACCGTCCGGCGCCGCCGCGGCGCACGCGGCGCACTGAAAACGTGATGCGCACTGCATCTGCGGCCCTGCTCGCCTGCGCACTTGCCGTAGCGGCGAGCGGCGCTGCGGCCTGCGGTTACTGCGTCGAAGACAAGATCGCCTCGGTCTACGATCACGCGGTTGTCAGCCGCGCCGTAGCACGGCATCATCAGGTTGCGTTCTTCGCGCTGGAGGGCACGCTGGCCGGCACGCCGGCCGAAGCGCGCCTGTTGGCCGGCATAGCAGCAAGCGCCCACGGCGTTGACGCCGGCAGCGTGCGCGTCAATGTCGAGACCGCAACGCTGGCGGTGGCCTTCGATCCGGCCGCGGTGAATCTGGGCACCATGCACCGCTTCCTGCAACGCAAATTCACGCCGCGCGGCATTGCCCTGATGCCGCTACAGGTAATGGACGCAGCAGATAAACCAAAATCGACCGCCAGAAATTGAACGGCGCGCGCGAACATGGCTGAAACAACGCCGTTGCGTCCGGCGGCGCCGCAGTTTGCGCTGTGGAATCTGGGTTTTCGCCCGTTTTATCTTGCGGCGGGCGGCTTCGCAGTCATTGCGCTGGCGATCTGGACGATGCAATTCGCCGGCTGGATTTCCGGCATCGCCTATCTGTCGAATCCGTACTGGCACGCCCACGAAATGATTTTCGGCTATGCGCTCGCGGTAATCGCCGGATTTCTGTTTACAGCGGTACGCAACTGGACCGGCTTGCCGACGCCCGCGGGCGGGCACCTCGCCGCCATCGTGTTGCTGTGGCTGGCGGGCCGCGTGCTGCTGGCGACACCATGGCCGCTCTTTTCGCTGGCCGCCGACCTCGCCTTCGTAACAGCAATCGCGGCCGGCATCGGCGTGCCGCTGGTACGCAGCGGCAACACGCGCAATCTGTTTTTTATCGTGCTGCTGGCGATACTCGCCGGCGCCAATATTGCATTTCATCTGGCCATGCGCGGCAATCCGGCGATCCCGGTGCGCGATATGCTGCAACTCGCGCTCAACGTCATCGCCTTCATCATGGCGATGATGGCCGGGCGCGTGATACCGATGTTTACCGCGAACGGCGTTCCCGGCACGCAACCGCTACGCCATCGCTGGCTCGAAATCGCCACCATGGCCGGCCTTGTTGCGCTGGCAACCGCCGATCTCATGCAACTTCCAGCCATCGCAATTATTGCAGTCGCAGCACTTGCCGCCGTCGCACATGCGTGGCGCCTGGCGCTGTGGCAACCGCTACGCACTATCGGCGCGCCGCTGGTGTGGGTGCTGCACGCGGCCTACGCCTGGCTGGTTGTCTATCTGGCCTTGCGCGCACTAAGCGCCGCCGGCATGGTGACGCCGGGCATTGCCGTTCACGCTCTGACAGTTGGCGCCCTCGGCGGCATGACGCTGGGCACGATGACGCGTACCGCGCGCGGGCACACCGGCCGGCCGCTCGTCGCAGAGCGGGCCGAAACCGCCTGTTACGTTTTGATCAATCTCGCCGCGCTGGCGCGCGTCGCAACACCGCTGGTGATGCCGTCGCTGCAGCGCGAAGCAATCATTCTCTCGGGTTTGTTGTGGACGGCGGCGTTCGCCGTCTTTGTCGCCCGATACTGGCGCGTCCTCACGCGCGTGCGCGTGGACGGCCGTCCCGGCTGAAAAACGGCAGGCCTGCGCGGCGATATTTTTTTGAGCCGCCGTTTCCCGCATGTTTGATCTGCATCAAACCGGCGCCGCGTGAAGCTCTTTAAGATGCATTTCATATACATCTAGCGGCATCCGCGCACGGATGCGCGTCGCGAATTCCTGTTTTGACTGTGAGGCCGAAAATGCAACCGACTGCAAACCTGTGGAAACTGCTGGGCGCGGTATTTATCCTGTCGTTCGCTGCACTGGGCTGGATCGGGCGCGAGATCTACCTCGCGGCGCCGCCGATACCTGTCGCAGTGCAAAGTCTGGACGGCGCAACACTCTACACCGGCGAACAAATCCAGCGCGGGCAGCAGGCGTGGTTTATCGCCGGCGGCCAACAACTCGGCACAGTGTGGGGCCACGGCAGCTACATCGCGCCGGACTGGTCGGCGGACTGGCTGCACCGTGAAGCCGTATTGCTCGCCGGCACCATCGCCAGCCAGAACTATCGTGCGCCGTATGCAGCACTCAGCGCTGCCGCAAAAGCGGCCGTCGATGCACGCGTCAAGGAAACCATGCGGCGAAATACCTACGATGCAAAAACCGGCATCGTCACGCTGCCGACGGAACGCGCGATGGCGATTGCACAAGTGCAACAGCATTACGAAGATCTGTTCGGCGACGCACCGGCACTGGCCCAATTGCGCGAACAGTACGCAATGACCGACGGCCTCCTGCCGCATGCGGAAGATCGCACCGCGCTGGCGGCATTTTTCTTCTGGTCGGCATGGTCGGCGTCAACCAACCGCCCGGGTGAACAGGGTCTCTCCTACACCAGCAACTGGCCGCATGAACCGCTGGTCGGCAATACGCTGACGACGACAAGTTCGCTGTGGAGCATCGCCAGCATCATCCTGCTGCTCGCCGGCATTGCCGCCATGATCTGGTACCACTCGGCGCATGCCGATCCGGCAGACCCCGCGCCGCCGGTCAACGATCCGCTGCTTAACGCGGTGGCCACGCCGTCGATGAAAGCAACGCGCAAATATTTCTTTGTGGTAACCGCGCTCATCCTCGTGCAAATCGCAATGGGCGCGATCACCGCGCATTACGCCGTCGAAGGCCAGGCCTTCTTCGGCATCCCGCTCGCAGAAGTTCTGCCGTATACCGTCAGCCGCAGCATACACACGCAGTTCGGCGTGTTCTGGATCGCCACCGCCTGGCTCGCCACCGGCCTCTACATCGCGCCGCTGCTGTCCGGCTACGAGCCGCGTTTGCAGAAACTCGGCGTCGATGCACTGTTTTATGCATTGCTGCTGATCGTCGCCGGCTCGACCGCCTTCGGCTGGCTCGGCACGCTGCAGAAACAGGGTTTCGATTTCGCCTTCTGGCTCGGCGCGCAGGGCCTCGAATACACCAATATGGGGCGCGTCTGGCAAATCCTGTTGTTCGCCGGACTTTTGTTCTGGCTGTTCCTGATGGGCCGCGCACTGTGGCCCGCGCTAAAGCGGCCGTCGGAAACGCGCGGCCTCATCGCCATGGTTTTTCTGTCGGCAGGCTGCATCGGCGCCTTCTACGCGAGCGCGCTGGTGTGGGGCAAAACCACGCACTACGCGATGATCGAATACTGGCGCTGGTGGCTGGTGCATTTGTGGGTCGAAGGCTTCTTCGAAGTGTTTGCCACCGCCGTTGTCGCCCTGCTCTTCACGCGCCTCGGGCTGGTGCATGCGTCAAGCGCGAACCGCGCCATCGTGCTGGAGACGATCGTGTTCCTGTTCGGCGGCATACTCGGCACGCTGCATCATCTCTACTGGACGGGAACACCAACCGCAGTGATCGCCGTCGGCGCGGTATTTTCCGCGCTCGAAGTGGTGCCGCTGGCGCTGCTCGGCGTCGAAGGCTGGCGCAACTACCAGCGCAGCAGGGCCGCACCGTGGGTCGCCGCCTATCGCTGGCCGATATTGTGTTTCGTCGCTGTCGGTTTCTGGAACACCGTCGGCGCCGGACTGCTCGGTTTCGCCATCAACCCGCCGGCATCGCTCTACTTCGTGCAGGGCCTCAACATGACAGCCGCCCATGGTCACGCCGCGTTGTTCGGCGTTTACGGCATGCTCGGCATCGGTCTCATGCTGTTCTGTTTGCGCGGACTGTTCGCCCGCAATCTGCATACCGACGGACTGCTCGGTTATGCGTTCTGGGGGCTCAACCTCGGCCTCGGCATGATGGTGTTCATGTCGCTGTTACCGGCCGGCATCTATCAAGCCTGGGCCAGCGTGTCGCAAGGCCTGTGGTACGCGCGCTCGCCCGAAATTGTGCATTCGCGCATCATGGAGGCGTTGGTCTGGCTGCGCGTGCCGGGCGACGTGGTATTCGCGATCGGCGCCGTTTTCCTCGGCATCTATGTGCTCAGGCTGTTGCGTCGCCCGGCACTGACGATAGCGCCCGCCGACACTGCAGCAGGCACGGCATGAGTCGCTCCGGTCTTGCAGCAAAGCGGCGATGCGACTGACCAGCTTTACCGACTACAGTTTGCGCGTTCTCATTTACCTGGCCGTGCAGCCCGGCCGGCGCGCGACTATCGGTGAAATTGCCGCGGCATTCCGCATTTCGGAAAATCACCTGATGAAAGTCGTGCATTTTCTCGGCAAGACCGATTTGCTGACCAATACGCGCGGTAAAAACGGCGGCCTCGCCCTGAGCCGGCCCGCCGCGGCAATACGCCTCGGTCAGGTGGTGCGCGCAACCGAAGCAAAAACACGGCCGGTTGAATGTTTTGACCGTGAAACCAGCACCTGCGTGATCACGCCGGTTTGCCAGTTGAAAGGCGCGCTGATCGCTGCGGTGCGCGCATTCAACGAAACGCTCGACGGCTACACACTGGCCGATGTCGTCGGCAATCCGCAATCGCTGGCGAAAATTCTGTCGATCGAGCCGTCGCCGCGCAGCACCGGCCGGGCCCGCGCCGCCTGAAAAAAATTCAGCGCCGCGCCAGCACGCCGTTGCCGTCGAACATCCAGATCACCGGGTCGATGCGTATCAGCGCAGCACCGTGCAGCCGGATGGCCTGAAACGCCTTGACCAGCCGCGTCAGGCACTTCGGATCGGCGCTGCGCACGACGGCAAATTTGTAATCAACCACCGGCGTCGGATCGCAGATCATGACCTCGCCGACGGCGCCGTGCTCGGCGCAGCGCGCGGTGACGATGCGTTTAAGCTCCGGTTCGTCGAGTTTATTGATATCCAGTTTAAGCATGGCAATGCCTCAAAGCGGACCACCCGTAACCGGCCGCGGTCCTCACATCTGCTTTAACGGCATTGCCGGCGGCGACTTGAGGTCGTCGTTTTATTTTGTATCGCGCGTCGTTAATTTTGCCTGAGGCCAACGCGCCGTGCGACTTCGCTGAATGTCGCAATCTGCGCGCGCACTATGCGTTCGTGTTCGTCCGGCGTGGTCGGTGCCAGATGATAACCGAGCGCCTCCAGGTTCTGGCGGATGTCGGGCATCTCGAGTATGCGCCGCACTTCACGCGCAATCTGCTCGCGGATCGCGCGCGGCGTGCCGGCCGGTGCGAGCAGCGAATGCGAGCCGTCGCGACCGAAATCCGGCAAGGTTTCAGCGAGTGCCGGCACCTCGGGCAGCAGCGGCGAGCGCGCGGGCGTGCTCACGGCCAGCGCCAGCATGCGGCCGTCGCGTATGAAGGGCAGTGCCGAACCGAGGCCAACGAAACAGAATTGCACGCGCGCCGCCAGTACTTCGAGCAGCGCTTCGGGCGTGCCCTTGAAACCGACGTGCACCGCCTTGATGCCGGCGGCGTAGCGAAAGCGTTCGGCGTTGATGTGCGTGCTGCTGCCGGCGCCGCCGGAACTGAAAAATATTTTGTCCGGACGCGCCTGCGCATACGTGACGAAGTCTTTCAGCGTTTTTGTGCCGAGCGACGGCGGTATCAGCAGCGCACTGGTGCTGTAACTCAATTGAGTGACACCGGCAAAATCTTTCAGCGGATCGTACGGCAGGTTTGAATTCAGCGCGGCGAGTATCGCAAACTGCGCCGAGATCAGCAGCAGCGTATAACCGTCGGCGGGCGCTTTTGCGACGATATTCGAGGCGATCATGCCAGCGGCGCCGGGCCTGTTCTCGATCACTACCGGTTGGCCCCAGCGCTCACTGAGCAGGGGCGCCAGCGTACGCGCCATGATGTCGCTCGGGCTGCCCTGCTGCCCCGACAGCATGCGGATCGGTTTTAGCGGATAGCTGCCGCGGTTCTGCGCCGGCGCCGACACCGCAACCAGCGCCAGCGTTGCGGCAACCGCCGTCATCGTCAACGTGTTCAGGCGCATGCGGTCTCCGTCGCCTAATCGGCTTTAAAACTGCCCATGCCGCGCGCGAGTTCCTGAAACCTCGCCAGTTCGCGCGCAATGAACTGGCCGAGCTGCTCGGGCGTGCTGCCGCGCAGTTCGGTGCCATCGGCGTTGAGTGTGGCAACGATGTCGCGGTCCTGCGTCGCCTGCACCACCGCCTGCTGCAGGCGCGCGATGACGGCTTTCGGCGTATTGCGCGGCACGAGCAGGCAATGCCATTGCGTGAAGTGGTAGTTCGGCACACCGCCTTCCTGAATCGTCGGCACATCCGGAAACGCCGGTGAGCGTTTCGCCGATGTTACGCCCAACACTTTGAGCTTGCCCGCTTTCACCATCGGCATCAGGGTCGGACCGAAGAAGGAATACGCAATCGCGCCGGACGTCACATCGGTCATCGCCGCCGGGATGCCTTTGTAGCTGATATGCACGACTTTTGTTTTTGCATAAGCATTGAGCATCTCGCCGGCGAAATGTTGCGCCGAACCAACGCCGGTCGAGCCGTAGTTGAAGGCGCCGGGTTTGCCGCGCACCAGCGCCAGCAGTTCGGGCACCGATTGCGCCGGCAGCGACGGCGAGGCGTAGAGGAACAGCGGAAACTCGGTGAACAGCGAGACCGGCGCAAAATCCTTCAATGTGTCGTACGGCAGGTCGTTGCGGATCGCCGCATTGGTGACATGCGCGCTCAGCGTAAACAGCAGCGTGTAACCGCTGGGCGCCGCTTTAGCCACGATATCCGTGCCGATAATGCCGTTGGCGCCGCTGCGGTTGTCGACCACTACCTGCTGCGAAAATATTTCAGAGAATTTTTTCGCCAGCAAGCGGCCGTAGACATCGGCGCCGCCGCCGGGCGCAAACGGCGCCACCATGCGGATCGGTCTGTCCGGGTACTGCTGCGCCATTGCCGGCGTACCTACCGCGCACGCAAACACCGCCGCCACGGCAATTCCGCCATCACTCAGCGTGCGCTTCTTGAGTCGCATCGCTCTCCTCCCGGTTATTGTTCGGGCTCGTTTAACGCTCAGCGCTCAGGCAGCGGAATAAATTCCGTCTCGCCCGGCACCGGCGCAAACGATTGCGCCTGCCAGCGCGCCTTTGCTTCTTCGATCAATTCTTTCGAACTCGCAACGAAGTTCCACCAGATAAAGTGCTCGCCGTCGAGTTTGGCGCCGCCGAGCAGCATCACGCGCGCTGCCGTCACCGCTTTGATCTCGATAGCCGCACCGGCACTCGCCACCGCCATATGTTGCGGCGCCAGCGGGCTGCCGGCGACCTTCACGTCGCCATCCACGACATAGACCGCGCGTTCTTCATGTTCGGCCGGCAAACGGCATACGGAGCCGGGCGTCATCTCTGCCGCGAGATAAAACATGTCCGAAAAGACCGGCGCCGGCGCACGGCGCTCGTATGCGCTGCCGGCAATCAAGGTCATCGTCACGCCACCCTCTGCAATCGCCGGCAGGCTGGCTTTCGGATGATGACTGAAGGCGGGCGTACAGCGCTCGTATTTGACCGGTAACGCGACCCAGCTTTGCAAACCGTGTATGCGGCTGGCGCTGGCGCGATCTTCCTGCGGCGTGCGTTCCGAATGCACGATGCCGCGGCCGGCCGTCATCCAGTTGACATCGCCCGGTTCTATGCGTTGTGCATTGCCGAGGCTGTCGCGGTGCATGAACGCACCTTCGAACAGATACGTTACCGTGGCGAGGCCGATGTGCGGATGCGGCCGCACGTCGATGCCGGCGCCCGCTGCAAAATCCGCCGGCCCCATGTGGTCGAGAAAAATAAACGGCCCGACCATGCGCGTCGGAAACGCCGGCAGAATGCGGCGCACCGAGAAACCACCGAGATCCTTGATGTGCGGGTTGATGACGTGGCTGATGGCGGCGGGCATGGTTTGGCGCTTGCGTAAGGTGAATCAAATACCTTCGGTGACGATTTCGATCTCGGCATGCATCAGCTTGTGGATCGGGCATTTGTTAGCGATTTCCATGAGGCGCGTTTTCTGTTCGGCGTCGAGCGCACCGACCAGGTGTACGCGCCGCGTCAGTTTGTAATGCCCGGCCGCTTCGCGGCTGTTATCGCGCTCGACCGTCACCTGCACGTCGGTCAGCGGCCAGTTTTTGCGCGCCGCATACATGGTCACGGTCAACGAAGTGCAGGCGGCGAGGGACGCGTCGAACAGGTCGTGCGGCGATGGCCCGAGATCGTCGCCGCCGCTGGCGGCGTCGATATCCGTAACCAATGTATGCGCGTTCGCAGTCACGGCGTATGCGACTTTGCCGGTGTTTATACGTCGTGTCGTGATAGCCATGAAATTCCCCGTCGCTGATTGCGCAAAAACAATCTTAGCGCAGATACCGGCATTGCGTTACGCGCGCGCGGCGATTTTCTGCATCACATCGACAAGATGCAATGCATTCAACTGGAGCAGCATACCGAGCCCGTCGGCGTAATACCAGCTGTCGGTCCACTTGCCGTCGTTGAAATGCATGATGCCGATTTCGGCCATCTCGACGCGGCAGCCGGTCGGCGCCTCGCCGTAAAAGCTCGCGGTGTTAGTGCCGCGCAGATTGAACAGCATCCACACGCGGTTGTCTTCGGCGATCAATCCGGTGATGTGATCGCGGCGATCCGGGAACGCGGAGGTCGGATCGAATTTTTCAGTGCCGATCGCGACGGCGTAATCGCGCATATGCTGCATACCCCAGTAGCGCAGCTGGTGATGCGCGCGGTCTTCTTTTGGCGGCGCCGCTGTTTTCGAGCGCGCGACGATGATCTTGTTGCGCTGCTGCGGGCTCGCCGCTTCGGCCTCAAGCCGCCGCACTACGTCTTCGGCAAACTCGCCGGCGGCCGGCGGCGCCGGCATGATGCGCCGGCCGTCGCTGCGTGCCGGCAGATTGACGCCGAGCTGCTTCAACAAACCGACTTCATCGGCCATAAACCAGGCCCCGGTGATGCGGCCGTCCTTGAGACGAAATACGCCAAGCTCCCAGACGTCGAATTTTTTGCCGGTCGGCGCGATACCGAACAGATTGCCGCGGTGCGTGCCTTTCAACCGCCAGCGCATGGCGACGCGATCGCCCTCGGCGATGATTTCCTCGATGACGTCTTCGCGGTCTGGAAATGCTTCGCGCAAACCGTGCACGGTCGGCGGAAAATTGTCGCCTTGCGCATTGCTGTTGATGTTTTGCATACCAGCGCGCAGGCGCTTGTAGTCGGGCGAGAGAATTTCGCGCATCACAGCCGCTTCGTCATGCCGGCCCTGACACGCCTTGAAGCTGCGCACGATCTTTTTGTTGCGTTCGAGTTCCGCCGCCGATGCCATACACCGCCTCCTGAAAAACCGATTTTATTCCGCGCGGATACCGGCGTCGCGTATGACCTTGCCCCACTTTGCGGTTTCGGATTGCACCACCGCTGCAAATTCGGCCGGCGTGCCGCCAACGGTCTCGACACCGATGCCGGCAAAGCGCTCTTTAACCTCGGCACGCGCGAGCACACGGCTGATTTCCTGATTAAGCCGCAGAACAATCGCGGCAGACGTTTTTACCGGTGCGAACACGCCGTAGATCGACACCGCCTCATAACCAGGCAACCCGGTCGCAGCCACCGTCGGCAATTCCGGATACAGCGGCGACTGCTGTGCACTGGTGATGGCAAGCCCGCGCAGCTTGCCCGACTTCACATGCGGGCCCGCCGACGGCGCGTTCGGAAACATCACCTGCAACTGTCCGCCGATGACGTCGTTCAATGCCGGCGAAGTGCCTTTGTACGGAATGTGCACGATGTCGACGCGCGCCATGGTCTTGAACAATTCCGCAGCAAGATGATTCGCCGCGCCGAGCGAGCTCGAACCGTAGTTGAGCGCGCCCGGCCGCGCGCGCGCCAGCACAATCAATTCACGCACCGTTTTTACCGGTAGCGACGGATGCACCACCAGCAGATTGGGGCCGCGATTAGTCCAGATCACCGGTGCAAAATCACGCGCCAGCTCAAACGGCAGGTTATTGCGAAAAAACGGCAGCAGCCACAGGCTGGCGCCATAAAGGATCAGCGTGTAGCCGTCAGGCGCGGCCTTGGCCACTGTCTGCGCGGCGATGACGCCGCTCGCCGCGCCCATGTTCTCGACGATGAACTGCTGGCCGAACGCCGCCGCCAGCGGCTGCGCGATGATGCGAGCGGCGATGTCGTTGCTGCCGCCGGCTTCGGCGGTGACGATACGCACCGTGCGCGACGGATAGTCCTGCGCCGCAGCAACGCCGGCAACCAGCGTCAGCGTCAGCTGCGCGCAACCGGCCGCAAACCTCACTTCACCGGCACCTGCGCCATGCCCTTGTAGATAAACTTCTGCACGCGCTTGCCGTCCTGCACTTCGGTCACATAGAGATTGCCTTTGGCGTCGACGTTCATGTGGTGCATGACGTAGAACTCGCCGGGCGCGATACCCATGCGCCCGAACGAGTCGAGCTGCTCCATGGTCTTGCGGTCGAGCACCCACACGCGCTGCGGGCTGCGGCTTGCCACATAAAGAAAGCGCTGCGCCGGATCATGCGAGAACGCTGTGCTCGCCACCGTCTGGCCGTTGCCGCAATGCGGCTCTTCACACCAGCGGTCGATGAATTTCTGCGACACATATTTGCCGTCGAGCGTGAAAATTTGCACGCGCTTGCCGCCGCGGTCCGACACGTAGATGAGCCCGTCGTTGGAGACGCGCGCCGCGTGCACCGGTCGCACGAATTGCTCCGGCCCGCGGCCCGTTTCCGTGCTGGCCGGCATGCGCGAAGCTTCCGGCACTTTCGGCGGCAGCGGCACGTCGTCGAGCGGTTCATTGCCGAAGGCGCCCCACATGCGCTTGAAAGCGCCGGTATCGGCGTCGAACACGATGACACGCTTGTTGCCGTAGCCGTCGGCGACAATCAGCTCATTGGTTTTTGCATAATAGAAAGTGTCGGCGGCCTGATTGACGTTCTGCGTGTCCTTGTTGCCCTTGCTCTGCCCCTTCTTGCCGATCTGCATGACGAACTTGCCATCGCGCGTGAACTTCAATAACTGATGATCGTTCTTGCCGTTGCCGCCGATCCAGACGAAACCCTTGGCATCGACATAAACGCCGTGCTCGATCTCCGGCCAGTCGTAACCCTCGCCGGGGCCGCCCCAGCCTTGTATGAATTTGCCGTCTTCATCGAACTCGATCACCGGCGGCGCGGCGCGGCCCTTCTGGTCGGTGCGTATGGTGCCCGGACGCTGCAGCACCCAGGCGTGCTGGCGCTCGTCGATGGACACCGAGGAGACCTGCCCCCACACCCACTTCGCCGGCAGTTGCGGCCAGTTCGGATCGACTTCGAATTTCGGCACTTCGCGCGTTTGCGCAAGAGCCAGTGCGCACAGCAGCAAAGCCGGCACCAGCATGACGATCTGCTTCAGATGCAATTTCATTGTGTACTCCCCCGTTTGATAACTGCTGTCGCGCTGCCGCGCGTTATTGAATATCAGTCAATTTTGAGTCCGATCCTGTTGACCACCCTGCCGTATTTTTCGATTTCGCTTTGCAACAAACTTGCCAGCCGTTCGGGCGAACTGGCGTACGGTTCGGTACCGATCTGCGTGAGACGCTCTTTCAAATCGGCTGCATCGACTGCTTTGATGATTTCAGCATTCAGCCGCATAACCACGGCGCGCGGCGTGTTGGCCGGCGCGAACAAACCCATCCATAACGCTGTCTCAAACCCCAACACGCCGGACTCTTCCATCGTCGGCACTTCAGGCGCGATCGGCGAACGCGTCTTCGTCGTCACCGCGATGCCGCGCACGCGCCCGGCCTTCGCCAGCGGCAGGCCGACTGCAATGCCGGAGAAATACATCTCGACTTGCCCCGCCACCACGTCAGCCGCGGCAGGCGCACCGCCTTTATACGGAATGTGCACGATGTCGATACCGGCCATGGACTTGAACATCTCGCCCGGCAGGTGATCGGAATTGCCGTTGCCGCCCGACGAAAAATTAAGCTGTCCGGGGCGCGCCTTGGCGAGCGCAATCAGATCTTTCACCGTGCGCACCGGCAGCGACGGATGAATGATCAGCAGATGGCAGGAATTGGCAACAAGCCCGACCGGCGCAAGATCACGCACGGCGTCGTAATTGAGTTTTCGGTAGGCGCTCGCACTGATCGCCAGCGCCGGATTCACCAGCACCAGCGTGTAACCATCGGGCGCTGCCTTCGCCACTTGCTCGACTGCGATGTTCCCGCCCGCACCCGGACGATTGTCGACGATGACACCCTGCCCCATCGACTGCGACATTTTCGGCGCCACCAGGCGCGCGACAATATCGACAGTGCCGCCGGGCACGAAACCAAGCAGAATGCGGATCGGTCGATTGGGAAAATCCTGCGCAACGGCATTGCCGGCGATCAACGCCAGCAGCACGCAATAGCGGCTGCAGAAATTCATGGTACTCCCCCTTGCGCCATGTAGCTAACCGCTTTGTCGCGGTTTTACGCAAGCTTCCGCTAGTGCTGCGCCACAGTCAAGGCGCGCAGCACGGTGAAACGGGGAGAGCTGTCGGGATCAGCGCTTCGGCGTAACCAAACCGATCATTTCGCGCAATTCAGCAAGGCGCGCGCTCGGCACCCAGCCGCCCGTACCGGCGCCGGTCGCCGGGTTCCAGTAAATCACTTCGGTGTAGGCGCCGTGGTCGGCAAACACTTCAACACGGTCTTTCGGCACCAGAAAAACGTCTTTCAAACGGCAACGCTCGTCGGGTGCCGTATGAAAATACAAACGTCCCGGCCCGCTGACCACGCGTGCATCCAGCGCGGTTACAAGATTTTTTTCCTGCTGCGCCGCATCGTAGGCTTCAACGCACACTTCATTGACATCCGCCTGCGCAAATGAGGCGTGCACAATCAGTCCGGCGATCACTGCAAATTTGATGAGTTTCATGCTCGCATCTCCTGTCGGTATGCGATGCATTATGCAGCGGGGGTGTGGCGCCAAAGGGTGGGAATAAAGGGAGATAGTTTGGGCAATTCGCGGCTTTACTCCCGTATCCAAGTACGCCGCATAACGAAACCGCCGGAAAACGCCCCCCCTAACCCTTCCCCGTCAAGGGGGAGGGAACAGATAAATAAGTTCTTCAGTAAAGCGTCGACTTCAACCGCGGATAAAGATTGTTGTCGTAATCCACCGCCTTGATCTTCGCACCGCTGATGTCCTGCACCATGGTGCCGAGGCTCGGCAGGCTCGTGCGTTCGATCTGCGTTACCGGGTCCCACAGCTTCGAGCGCCACAAGGCGCGCGAGCATTGAAAAAACACCGTCTCGACGCTGACCACAATCACCGAGCGCGGCAAGGCGCCGTCAACACGAAAACGTTCGAGCACTTCAGGCGCCGTGGTAATTGAAGCGCGCCCGTTCACGCGCAGCGTTTCGCCTACACCCGGAATCAGAAAAATCAGCGCGACGCGCGGGTCGGCGACAATATTGCGCAGGCTGTCGATGCGGTTGTTGCCTTTGCGGTCGGGCAGCAGCAGCGTCTTGTCGTCTTCAACCACCACAAAACCCGGCGCGTCGCCGCGCGGCGAGGTGTCGAGCCCTGCCGGCCCGCCGGTGGCGAGCACGACGAACGGCGACTTCGATATCAGCAGTTTGTAATGCGGATGCAGGTAGCCGAGTTCTTTCTCGACCGCGGCGCCGGCCGGATGACCGTAGATGCGTTCAAGTGCGGCAACATCGGTGATGCGATGCGGATCGGCTACGGTGTCCATGACTGTCCTGTCGGGGCGGGCAATGCGCAAGACTAGCGCGACCGCGGCACACGCACAACCATGTGCAAACTCTAACGCCCGTCGATCTGACGGATGATGGCCTGCGCGCCCGGGTGCCCGCCCGCCGCCGCCCTGCGCGTCCACTGCAACGCTTCGGCGTCATTGCGCGCGATACCGCGCCCCATTGCGTAACACGAGGCAAGGTTGTATTGCGCAATGGCATCGCCCTGCTCGGCGGCTTTGCGTATCCAGCGCACCGCCTCGGCTTCGTCTTTCGTTACGCCATAACCTTCCGCATACAGGGTGCCGAGCGAATTCTGCGCGTACGACAATCCCTGATCAGCCGCTTTGCGAAACCAGTTGAGCGCCTCAGCGTAATTTTTCTCGACGCCATTGCCTGACAGATACAGATTGGCAAGCGAATGTTGCGACAAGGCAAATCCGGATTCAGCGGCTTTGCGATACAAGTTTGCCGCCTCAACAGCGTCTTTCGCAATGCCCTGCCCGTTCTCTAGCATAAAGCCGAGATTGTGCTGCGCCTCGGCAATGCCGCGGTCGGCCGCCTTTTTGTACCAGGTCAGCGCCGCAACGTAGTCTCGCGCGACGCCGGCGCCCAAACGATAGGCATTGCCCATATCCTGTTGCGCCAGCGCCAGGCCCTGATCCGCCGCTTTGCGAAACCACTGCGCCGCCGTTGCAGCGTCCTGCGTCACACCGCGGCCATTAAAATACATCGAGCCAAGCGCGCGCTGCGCCTCCGGCAGTCCTTGCGCGGCACTCAAGCGATACCATTTCAGCGCTTCATTATCGTTCTGCGGCAAGCCGCGGCCGTCGAGATATAGCGAAGCCAGATTGTGCTGCGACTCTTTGTCGCCCGCCTGCGCCGCAGCGGTATACCACTTCGCCGCCTCGAGAAAATCTTTATCAACACCCAGACCATTCTCGAACATGACGCCCAGATTGTGCTGTGCCAGTGCGATGCGCTTATCGGCCGCCAATCGAAACCACTTCGCCGCCTCGAAGTAATTCGTCGCCACGCCATAGCCGCGCAAATACATGATGCCCAGCCCGAGCTGCGCCTCGGGATCGCCCTGTTCCGCCAGCGGGCGCAGCACGCGCATCGCCTCTTCATAATCGCCGCGCTGAATTGCGGCGTTGCCTTCCTCGACGCGCGCATGCGCGTCCGGCATTGCCGGCAGCAACGCGCATGCGATCACAAATGCACAGGCCCCGGCGATGCGCTGACAGAATTTCATGCTTTATTTGCGTTTCAGGGTGGTTGGTGTTGCAGTGCGGGGCCGTCAATACCGTCCGCCGCGTACTCAGACGCGGATTTTAGCAAAGCGGCGCCTGCAACTGCATGCAATATTGTCCATGCTGCGCGACCGCGGTATCCTGCGGCACTCGCATCGAACTGAGGACAGGCCATGAGCGACACGCCCATCAACAAAGGCCCGCAGGATGTCGGCGGCGAAGCCGGCGGCGCGGTCGATACCATCGACCACGGCATGACGTTCTGGGAAAAACAGGCCAATGGTTTGCGTTCCGTACTCTCCGGCCGCCGTATCGTGCGCACCGACGAACTGCGCCGCGCCGCCGAAGATCTCGGCGACCGGTATTCGAAGCTCGCCTACTTCGAACGCACTACCAGCGCACTGCGCACTCTGCTGCTCGAAAAAGGCCTGATCACAGAAATTGAATTGAAAACGAAGATGGATGAAATCCGCGCGCGCTTCAATGTGCCCGACGAAATGGAATCGCCGCTGAAAAAGGCCGCGAAAAAATGAAACCGCTGCCGTCAACTTATACACCGGCGCCCGATCACCGCTACAACGTCGGCGACCGCGTGGCGATCAAACGCACGTTTCCGCCGGGGCACCGCCGCACGCCTTATTACATCCGCGGCAAACAGGGCGTGATCGAACGCATCTGCGGCGCCTTTCCGAATCCGGAAGAACTTGCCTACGGTTTCGACGGTGAACCGAAAAAAAATCTGTATCGCGTGCGCTTTCCGCAAAACGAAGTCTGGCCCGGCTACAAAGGCCCCGCGCACGATGTCATCGAAATGGAAATTTTCGAACACTGGCTGCTACCTGCGGGCAGCGAGGCCAAAGGATAAGAATATGAGCGACACCAAATTCGACCACTATGCGCGAAAGAAGGCCGGCCTTGTTGAGCATGTGCACGACCACGGCGACCACGATCACTCAAAAGACGCCCGCGCCGTGATCGAAGAGCCGCGCGAAGGCCCGCCGTCGGAATTCGAAATCATGAGCCGTGCCATGCAGGAACTGCTCGAAGCCAAAGGCGTGATCACTGCCGAACAGGTGCGCGCGCGCATGGAACAGTTTGAAGAAGACCTGCCCTACCGCGGGTCGCGCGTGGTGGCGCGCGCCTGGGTCGACCCCGCATTCAAAAAACGCCTGCTCGAAGACGGCAAGGCCGCCTGCACCGAATTCGGCATTGATCTCGAAGCCGATCGCCTGATTGCCGTCGAGAACACACCCGAAGTACACAACGTCATCGTCTGCACGCTGTGCTCATGCTATCCACGTTCGCTGCTCGGCATGCCGCCGACCTGGTACAAAAGCCGCAACTACCGTTCACGCGTAGTGTTCGAACCGCGCGCTGTGCTGAAGGAATTCGGCACCGAACTCGCCGACAAGGTCACCGTGCGCGTACACGACTCGAATGCCGACATGCGTTATGTGGTGATTCCGCTGCGGCCGGCCGGCACCGACGGCTGGGACGAAGAACAACTCGCCGGATTATTGACGCGCGACACGCTGGTTGGCGTGACAACACCGAAGGTCTGACGCAACCAGTAGCCTTAGGTGTTTTCTGACTTGATGCGCCTGCTGTTAAACAGTGTCACCGCCCCGTACACCGCCATCAACCCCAGGCCGATGAAGTAGGCGTAAGCGCCCGACCACCAGTAGTGCTTGCCCGAGAAATCATTCTCACGGTAATAGACAAGAATATCGGCCGCCTGAAAAACGATACCGAGCAGCGCTAGCAGCAGAATCGCCAACGACCGGCGGTCATTCGATCCGGGCCGCGATGGCGGCATCACCGCCGCGGCAATCGCACACGCGCCCGCCAGCATGGTCGGCATGAAAGTCCAGTCAAACAGCAGGCGAAACCCCGCCATCGTTCCGAGCAGCACGCAAATAATGCGCGAGAGCAGCGACAGCGCCGTCAGCATGCCGTTGTTAAGCTCCGGCGAAGGCGCGGACTGTTCGTTGGTGTTGCTCATTTGATCTGACATTCGTGTCGAGGCTGGCAAACCGAAGGTTTACGCCTTCCCCCCCTTGAGGGGGAAGGCAGGGATGGGCGAAGCGCCAAACTTACGTACTAGCGTACGCTGTCACCCCCGCCCCGGATCGCTTCGCGAACGCCGTGTCGCGAGCGCCTCCCTCGTCAAGGGGGAGGGAACTCAAGTTAGGCAGGCTCCAGCCCGCTATTCGTAATTGTCTGCGCCGCCGCCTTCGACGTCAGGAATTTGATAGCCGCGCGTGCAGCATCTTTATCCGGGCTGTTTGCACCAACGCCGGTGGAAAACAGCGAGATTTTCTGAAACTCCGGCGGTAGCGCCGTAATGTACGCGATCCCCGGCACCGGCAGCAATTCACTGAATTGCTGGCAGCAGATATCCGCATCCCCGCGCGCCACCACCGCGCCCGTGCGCTCGCCACCGGTAACGAGGCGGCTTTTCGGCAGCATCTGCTCGGCAATGCCCAGACGCTGATAAACCTCGCCCGTCAGGTGCTGACCGCTGACGCTGGCGGAGTACGCGACCGCTTTCGCCGCCAGCAACGTGCGTTTAAATGCATCGGGCGTGCTGACATCCGGTTTCGGCGTGCCCGCACGCACTGCAATGCCAATGGCCGAGCGAGCGACCGGCGCATAGCTGTCTGCCACTACCAAGCCGTCGGCGATAAATTTACGCAGCACCTCGTCTGCCACAATCACGATGTCGGCGACTTCGCCGCGCTTCAAACGGTTCGCAATCGACGTCTCGCCGGTACCGATCGACGTCGTCACGGTAACCATCGTTTTGCCGGTCAGGGCTTCCAATTGCGGAATAAGCGCTTTATACGCAGCGGTAAAGGCGCCGGAGGTCATTATTCTGATTTCGTTTGGCATGGGAGGCACAATTTGTTAGTCGAGTGCGGAGCGTACTCGTTTGAGTTCCCGGGCTCAAGCATTCGAAAGCGAAAATTCACTCCGGCCCCATTCAATTTATAAGCTAATCCGCGAAAACACGTATTTGATAGCACGAAAAATTTTAGGCAGTAGCCAGATGACAAGCGCAACAAAAGCCGCGAGAAGAACCAGAAACACGACCGGGTAATGGAATGCCACGTAAAGACCGGATGCAACCGCGACATCCTCGGAAACCGAGGCGCCCCAGTTCGTAAAGGGCTCCGGCGAGGTGTTAATGGCCAGACGGGTCGACATTTTCGCGCCGTGCGAACCGGCGCTCATCGCACCACCGGCCAGAAAAGCCATGGTTAAGACGACGGGGTCAACCGAGGCGACCGCGCCAGCAGCCAGCACCGCGCCTGCCGGTATTCGAATGAAGGTATGCAGCGCGTCCCAGACCGAATCGACGCCGGGAATTTTGTCGGCGATAAACTCCATCACATACAGGAAGCCGGCGCTACCGATGACCCACGGGTGGGTCAGGACCTGCAGTTTCTCCGGCAGATCGATGTTGCCGGTGGCACCAAGCACGCCCAGCGTCAGAACGGCTGCGTAGAGCTTGATGCCGCTGGCCCAGGCGACACCCAGAACAATGGCGATCATGCTGGCGGTTTCCATCATTTTCCCCCGCTCTAACCGGTGAAGTATCCGATCACCCGCCACCACAAATACTCCAGCGGCATGAACACCACAATGCCGATCGCCGCAATCGGCAGTGACACCCGCATCGCAGTGTACAAATCAACGCGCCCGGCGTGCAGGCCCACCACCACGGGCGGCACTTGGTACGGCAGGAACATCACGTTATAACCGACAGCGATGGTCATGATGGCAGCTGCGAGCGGCCAGCCGGCGGCATCGGCGAAAGGCGCGGCGAGCGCGGTGGTTACTGCGGGCAGCGCCGGATTGGTGACGAAGGCGCCAACGATCGCATTGAGCGTGCCCAGCAACATGAAATTGGTGAAGTCGGCCTGCCGCTGCAGATTGAGTGTGGATTGCAGTGCGGCACCCAGCACTTCGCCGAGCCCCGATTCGTGCACGACGGCGCCGAGACCGATCGAGGCGCCGACGTAAAAGAAGGGGCCGAGTTTGACGTCGTTGAACGCGGCCGGCGGCAGCACGCCGATGCGCGGCATCAGACAGGCGAGCCCGGCGGCAAGCGCAACCCAGCCGGCGCGCACGCCGTGTATCGCATCAGTCATCCACAGCAGCAGTGCGAGTGTGAGGATCACGGCGAGCCGTTTCTCTGCTGCACTCATAGCCGGAAATTCCAGCGGCGCCTGCTCAGGCTGCACAGCGGCGGGAAACATTTTGTAGATGACAAAAGTAACGGCCGTACCTTTGAGCAGCGCCAGCACCGGAAACATCACCCACAGATATTGCGCATAGATCATTTGCACACCGTAGAGCGTTTCAGTGGCGCCGGCGAGCACGAGGTTGGGCGCGTTCGCCGGCAGAATCGCAGAACCGCTTTGGTAGGTGATCATGATCGCCGTCATGCACAGGCCGTTGTAACCGTTGCTGCCCGGTGCGAAACCGACGCGTTCCGCCAGCGCGACGACGATAGGCAGCAAGAGCAGCATGCGCGCCACGGTGGCCGGCATGAAAAACGACAGCAGTGTAGCGACCACCGCCACCGCCGCAATCAAGGCGGCATAGTTGCCGACAAAACGTTCGAACAAAACGCCGGCGAAGCGGCGGCCGAGCCCGGTGGCACCGACCGCTTCGGCGATGATCAAGCCGCCCAGCACCAGCCACATCGTTGCCGAAGCGAACGACGAGAACACCACTTGCGGCGTGGCGACGGCCAGCACCACGGCAAGCAGGAAAAACAGCAGCGAGGTGATGTACTCAGGTACTGCAGCGGTGGCCCACAAGCCGGCGGTCAGCAGCATCAGCGCTGCAGCGTGCATCACA
This sequence comes from Betaproteobacteria bacterium, assembly GCA_025356695.1. The sequence goes on along the minus strand of JANXSE010000163.1, from coordinate 12,244 downwards.
TTGGGCGAAATGCCGGCGGGCGGCGGCAGGAAAAAGATTACGGCCGCGGTGAGGCAAACGAGGGTGGCCAGTATCGATGGAAGTCTGGATGCCACCTAGAAGCGCCCCTCACCCCTGCCCTCTCCCCGCTGCGTGGAGCGAGGGCGTAATTCGCAATCGCGCAGCACGGGCAGATTCAGCATTTGAATTTCGCGGCAATTGCATCGGATGCGCGCACCAGCATGCCGGTGTCGGCGGAAACCGCGACGAACAGAAAACCCATATCGAGGCAGCGCTGGCCGTCGGCTTCACCGACGAGGATGCCCGGCGCCTTGCCGGCTTTGCGGATGCGCTTGGCGGCGTCTTCCATTACCTTCCATACCGCCGGGTCCTGCCAGTTGCCGAGATAACCCATGTCGGCGGAGAGATCGTTGGGGCCGATGAACACGCCGTCGATGCCTTCGACTTCGGCGATCGCATCGAGATTGGCAATCGATTTGCGCGTTTCCACCTGCACCAGCAGGCAAAGCTCGGACGGCGCTTTCTTGTGATAGTCCTTGATGCGGCCATAACCCGCGGCGCGGCTGCCGCCGGCGACACCGCGCACGCCGATCTGCGGATAGTTGATATAGCTCACCGCGTTTTTGGCTTCTTCGACCGTCTGCACATAAGGCACCAGCAGCGATTGCGCGCCGATATCGAGAAAGCGCTTGATCATCACGATGTCGTTCCACGGCACACGCACCACCGGGTTCGCCGTGCCGCTCTGCATCGCATGCAACTGGTTCTGCACCATCGGCAGTTCGTTCGGCGAATGTTCGGTGTCGAGCAGCACCCAGTCGACGCCCGAGTGGCCGAGAATTTCGGCGACAATGTGCGACGACAGCGAACTCCAGATGCCGATCTGCGGTTTGCCGGCTTTCAGCGCGTGTTTGAAATGATTGACTGGCAGTTCCATGCATGACTCCAAATGTGTGATTTAGTGCGAATACCTAACGAACCTCTGAAAAACTGGCGTTCGTCCTGAGCTTGTCGAAGGATGAACGCTTGATCATCTTGGTTCTGCGCGGAGCTCCGTCCATGGTTCGACAGGGCTCTCCTGAGCAACGTCGAAGGGCTCACCACGAACGGGGCAGTAATTCAAAGCTTCCTTAGTGAATTTCCGGATCGGGCGTCGGCGCCGCGTTGTCACGGTGCAGGAAATCGAAATCGCAACCGAGGTTGGCCTGCGTCACGCGCTGCTCGTAGAGTGCGCCGAAACCTCGTGTGTAATGCGGCGGCGCCTGCTTCCATACCGCGCGGCGTTTGGCGAGTTCGGCGTCGCTGACCTTGAGTTCGAGTTTGCGCGCGGCGACATCGAGCTCGATCATGTCACCGTCACGTACGAAGGCGAGCGGCCCGCCGATGAAGGATTCCGGCGCCACATGCAAAATGCAGCAACCGTACGAAGTGCCGCTCATGCGCGAATCGGAAATGCGCACCATATCGCGCACGCCCTTCGCCAATAATTTTTTCGGAATCGGCAACTGCCCCCACTCCGGCATGCCCGGCGCGCCAAGCGGGCCGCCGTTCTGCAGCACGATCACGCAGGTTTCGTCGATGTCGAGCTTGTCGTCATCGATACGCGCCGCCATGTCGTTGTAGCTTTTGAACACGACCGCGCGGCCGGTGTGTTTCAACAAATGCGCTTCGGCAGCGAGCGGCTTGATCACCGCGCCATCGGGCGCCAAGTTGCCGCGCAACACTGCAAGGCCGCCATCCTGCGCCAGCGCATTGGCGCGCGGGCGAATCACGTCTTCGTTGTAAATCTTCGCGCCTTCGATATTTTCGCCGAGGGTTTTACCGTTGACCGTCAGCTCATCGATATTCAAGAGATCGCGAATCTCGTTCAACAACGCGCGCAGGCCGCCGGCGTAATAAAAATCTTCCATCAGATATTTCTGTCCGGCCGGGCGGATGTTGGCGAGCACCGGGGTGTTGCGCGCAATGTCGTCGAAGCGTTCGAGTTCAAGCTTGACGCCGGCGCGGCCGGCCATCGCGATCAAATGGATCAGTGCGTTGGTCGAGCCCGACAGCGCCTGCGCGGTGATGATGGCGTTGTCGAATGATTTGGCGGTGAGAATATCCGACGGCTTTAAATCCTCCCACGCCATTTCAACAATGCGGCGGCCGCTGTTGCTCGCCATACGCGCGTGGTTTGAGTCGGCTGCCGGAATCGACGCCGCACCCGGCAGCGTCAGGCCCAGCACTTCAGCGATCGACGTCATCGTCGACGCAGTGCCCATCACCATGCAATGGCCGGGCGAACGCGCGATGCCTTCTTCGACTTCCTGCAATTCGTTGTCGCTCAGATTGCCGGCACGGTACTCAGCCCAGTATTTCCAGGTGTCGGTGCCGGAACCCAACGGCTCGCCGTGCCAGTTGCCGCGCAGCATCGGCCCCGCCGGCATGTAGATCGCCGGCAGATTCGCAGAGGTCGCGCCCATGATCAGTGCCGGCGTGGTTTTGTCGCAACCGCCCATCAACACGCAGGCATCAACCGGGTACGAACGCAACAGTTCTTCGGTTTCCATCGCCAGCAGATTGCGGTACATCAGCGGCGACGGTTTCATGAATGGTTCGGACAGCGTGATCGCCGGCATTTCGAGCGGAAAACCGCCGGCCTGCCAGATGCCGCGCTTGATTTCTTCGGCGCGCACGCGAAAGTGGGCGTGACACTGGTTGATGTCGCTCCAGGTATTGATGATCGCGATCACCGGCTTGCCGGTGAAGTCTTCGCGCGTGAAGCCGCTTTGCAGCGTGCGCGAGCGGTGACCAAAGGCGCGCAAATCCTGCGCGCCGTACCATTTGTAACTGCGCAATTCTTCAGGGCGTTTACGTGGACGCGTCATGGCGGCGGCTTTAAGGAATGAGTGGAAAATCAGGGAGCGCGGGTCATGGCCCGCGCGTTGTGCTGCGATTATGCAGGATGGACTCGGCTGCCAGCAAGCCACGGCACGGTGCGTGGTGTATTATTTGCCCCTCTTTTGCATCATTCGAAATCCGGAGAACCCCATGAGCACCGCAAACCGCATCAAAGGCGTGTTATCGCCCGTCGTCACCCCGTTCAAAGCCGACTATTCGGTCGATCGCGAGCGCTTCGTCGCGCATTGCCAGTGGCTGATGTCGCAGAACTGCGGCCTCGCCGTGTTCGGCACCAACAGCGAAGCGAATTCGCTGGCTGTCGAAGAACGCATGACGCTGCTCGACGCCGTGGTTGCCGCCGGTGTTGATACCTCGCGCATGATGCCGGGCACCGGCTGCTGCTCGATCACCGAAACCGTCAAGCTCACCTCGCACGCAGTCAAACACGGCTGCGCCGGCGTACTCATGCTGCCGCCGTTCTACTACAAGGGTGTCAGCGACGAAGGCCTGTTCCGCCATTACAGCGAAGTGATCCAGCGCGTCGGCGATGCGAAGCTGCGCATTTACGTTTATCACATCCCGCCGGTCGCAGTGGTAGGCATCACGCCGAAACTCGTCGAGCGTCTGTTGAAGGAATACCCGACCGCAGTGGCCGGTATGAAAGACAGCTCGGGCGACTGGAACAACACCAAGGTTTTCCTCGACAGCTTCGCGAAATCGGGCTTCGATGTGTTCGTCGGCTCCGAATCCTTCCTGCTCGCCAATATGAAAAACGGCGGCGTCGGCACCATCTCGGCAACTGCCAACGTCAATCCGGCGATGATCCACAAGCTCTACACCGAATGGAAAAACGCGGATGCCGATGCGCAGCAGCAACGCCTGAATCTCGTGCGCGACACCGTCGGTAAAAAATACGTGATGATCTCGGCGCTCAAGCAGACGATCGCGATTTACGCCAACGATGCGGCATGGGGCAAGGTGCGCCCGCCGTTGACCGAACTTACCGCCGATCAAGCGAAATCGCTGACTGCCGAACTGAAGGAAATCGGCTTCACCATGCCGGGACTCAAAGGCGTGACGGCCTAACCGTTCACCCGCTCACCGCGCACTGCGCACTGCGGGATTTGATGCTGCTTCGTCTAGCCAGATCTTTTGCGGCGCGCGGCTGGTATCGCGCGGCGTGCGCAATACTTGATGCCGCGCTCAGGTTAAGTCCGTCCGATCCGGCGCTGATCCGCGAACAGCTGGCAATAACCTCGCGTTCGGGCAACACGCAACAACTGGCCGCCGCGTGCAAAAATCTGCTTGCGGTGTGTCCGAACGACGCCTTCGCGCTGGAAGCGCTTGCGGTGATTCAGTTGACCGGCGGCGAGATCGACGCCGCGCAACAGACGCTGGCGTGCGCGCACCGGCACGGCGAATTGCCGGGCCTGCGCTTCGCCCGTGATTCGTTGATCGATCCGGCGCGCGCGCAAAGCGAAGGCGTCTACGTCGCGACGCTGCATGACGTTGAAATCGAAACGGCGGACTGGTCGATTCTGGACGGCGACAGGGTTTACAACACCGAAGCGCACAATCGCGCGCTGCGCAAAGGGCCGATGGTGCAGGGCCGCGCCAGCCCAGACAACAGCGCTTATATTTTCCGTTTGCCTGCGGTCACGCAAACCATCGACGTGCCCTGCGTAAATCTCGGCGGCGACCATAATTTCTGCCACTGGATCACGCGCAATATGGTCAAGCTCGGCCTGCTTGAAGGCAGCGGCTACGAATCGCTACCTTATCTCGTGAATGCCGATCTGCGCCGGCATCAGCTCGAATTCCTCGAACTGTTAAAAATACCGGACGAACAGCTGATCAAAGTCGAACGCCCGTCGCTGGTGAAATGCCGCGAACTGATCGTGCCGACCAACGTCACCAATCATGGCAAGATGGGCATCGGCACACAATGGTTGCGCCGGCAACTCGCGCATTGCATGGATACAGCGCCGCCGCGCGAACGACTGTTCATTGCGCGGCGCGACGCCAACACTCGCCGCCTGCTCAATGAAGCCGAGATCGAAGCCGCGCTAGCACCGCTCGGCTTTGTCAGTATCCTGCCGGGCGAGATGCCGGTGCGCGAGCAGATACTGCGCTTTTCGCGCGCCGGGATCATCGTCGGCGCGCATGGTGCGGCGTTCGGCAATCTGGTATTTGCGACGCCGGGCACGCGGGTGCTCGAGATCAACAGCACCTACAAGGCGCATATTTTCGATTTCGATTTTATCGCCCGCATCTGCAAGCTTGATCTGGTCAAGGTCATTTCCGACGACTACGATTTCAGCCGGCCCGAACCGTATGAAGCCGACACCGATTTCCGCGTCGATGTGGAAGAGGTGTTGGCGACGCTGCGCAGAATTGCACCGGAGATTGCTGCGTAACAACCGGATAAGCGCAGCGGAAACGTCTAGCGTTCGACCCGGTGCTCGCCGCCGGTAACGTCATCAATATTAAAATGCTCTGCACCAAGATCATCGGTGGAGTCGAGCAGGTTTTGCGTCAGCAACACCACGCAGATCGGGCCCAGCACGCAAAGCGTCAGCAGACCGACCACCAGAAAGTCTTCCCAATTCCAAGCAGACATGATTCTGCCAACCGCCCTTGTATCCCAATGGGACTAACCTAACCGATTACCCCCGGCGGGGATACACGACCAATGTGCTAGGCCTTAGGAAATAGGCAGTCGCAGGCGAAAAAAAACGCCCCGCAGGGCGTTTCTTAGAACTGCAATCCAGCTTTACTTGGCGACATCAGCCTTGAGCCCGGCCTTCTCGATGCCGAAGGCGCACACCGCTTCGTCTTCATCACCAGTGCCGCCGCTCGCACCCGCGGCGCCGAGCACATTGCCTTCCGCGTCGCGTATCAGCGCGGCGCCGGGTTGCGGCAGAAAACGGCCTTGCGAAGTCGCGGCCAGCGACAAAAAGAAATTCGGATTGCCCTTGGCGCGCTCACCGAGTGCGCGGCTCGAACAGCCCATCGCCACCGCGCCCCAGGCTTTGCCGAGCGCAATGTCGTAGCGCGCCATGCTGGCGTTGTCTTCGCGCTGCACGGCGATGACATGGCCGGCGTCGTCGAGCACGACGACGGTCAGCGGTTTGACTTTCATTTCTTTGGCTTTAACGAGTGCCTGTTCGATAATGGTGTTGGCTTGTTTGAGCGTAAGTCTGGACATGGTCTTCTCCGCAACGTTCGGGTGTGGAATTACTCGGGATTGCGCGGCAGCGTATTTTTCACCGCGCAGAAAACAGGCCGCCGACTATACAAGCCGCCGCGCGGCGCTGTCAAACCAGCTACTCGGGTTTGACGCCGGCGGCTTTGACGATGGCCGCCGAGCGCGCCAACTCGTCTTTCATCAGGCGCGCGAGTTCTTCGGGCGTGCCGGTTTCCGGGTCGCCGCCCTGCGCGATCAGCGCATCGCGTATCTCGGCGGCACTCACGAGTTTCGTCACGACTGCATTGACGCGGTTGACGATTTCGCGCGGCGTGCCGGCCGGCGCGAGGATGCCGTACCACGAGCCGGTTTGGTAACCGGGCAAGGCCGCTTCGGCAATCGTCGGGATTTCCGGCAGTGAAGGATGGCGGCGCGTGCTAGTCACGCCGAGTCCGCGCAATCTTCCCGCCTTGTGGTACGGCGCGCTGCTGAGGATTGCGGGAAACATCAGATCGAGATGGCCGCCCAGCAAATCGATCAGCGCCGGGCCCGCGCCCTTGTACGAGATATGCGCCATATCGAGCTTCGCCATGCTCTTGAACAATTCACCCGACATATAAGCGGCGCTGCCGAGACCGCCGGAACCGTAGTTGAGCCGCCCCGCTTTCGTGCGCGCGAGCGCGATGAGTTCGCGCACCGATTTCACCGGCACCGCCGGATGCACAGTCAACAATTGCGGCGCCTGCATGATCAGCGCCACCGGCGCAAAATCGTTGATGATGTCGTACGGCATTTTTATAACAAGGCTGGGCGTCACCGTGTGCTGCCCGGTCGCCAGTAGCCAGGTGTAACCGTCGGCCGGCGCCCTGGCGACAAGTTCGGCGCCTATCATCGCGTTGCCACCGGCGCGATTATCGACAACGACCTGCTGGCCGAGCAATTCGCTCAGACGCGGCGCCAGCGCGCGCGCCAGCACGTCCGGGCTACCGCCGGGCGCGACCGGCACCACCCAGCGTACGGGGCGGTTCGGATACGGTTGCGCCAACGCGCTGACACTTGCGCATGCGGCAACGATAAGCAGGCTGCGCGTGCAGGCATTGTTCATTTGAGATTTTCGGCAAAGCCCGGCAGCTTGACCAACTTTTGCCAGTTCGTCAGTTCGCGATCAAGCAATTCAGCAAATTGCTGCGGCGATGCCGACGGCGTTGCTTCCGCGCCGTCTTTGGCAAATGCCGCCTGCACTTCAGGTGCAGACAGCGAACGCGCAATGGCATCGTGCAATGCATTGACGACCGCCGGCGGTGTTTTCGTCGGCGCGAAAATGCCATACCAGTTGATGAGTTCAAAGCCCGGTACGCCAGCCTCAGCTATGGTCGGTATATCGGGAAACGACTGCACGCGTTTCGCACTCGTCATGCCCAGCACCTTGAGCTTGCCCGTGCGCACATGCGGCATGCCCGAGATCGTCGCCGTGAATCCCATCTGCACCTGCCCGCTGATCATGTCGGCGAGCACCAGCCCGCCGCCCTTGTACGGCACGTGCACGATATCGACGCCGGCGAGATGGCAGAACAACGCGCCGGCCAGATGCCCGGCGCCGCCGATGCCCGATGAACCATAGCTCAAGGCATTAGGACGGCTTTTTGCATAAGCGATAAATTCGCGCACGCTATTGGACGGCACCGACGCCGTGACCATCAGCATATAAGCGACGGTGGTAAGCTGGGTGATCGGCGCGTAAGCCTTGCGCACATCGAAGGCAACCTTTTTCTGCACACCGGCGCTGGCGATCAAACTGCCCGAGATAACGATCAGCGTGTAACCGTCAGGCGCCGACTGCGCGGCGACCTCCATCGCAATCAGACCGCTGGCGCCCGGACGATTGTCGACGACAACGGAACGCCCCCATTTTTCCGTCAGCTTCTGGCCAACCGCACGCGCCGTGATATCGATGCCGCCGCCCGGCGCATTGCCAACCAGAAAACGGATCGGTTTGGACGGATAAGCGCCGGGCTGCGCACCGGCGGCTGCGCAGATGCAAGTCGTCAAGACAGCGCACGCCATTCGTTTCATCACTGCCGCGCTTTGGTTCAAGCTAACAAACTCCGTCAAAAAAAGTATTCATATCGGCAATCGTTTCGAGTTCATGCACGCGCTGTTTAAGCAGTGCGATCTGTTGCGTATTTAGCGGACGAACACCGCGGCGCAAACATTCGTCGAACTTGTCGTCGATCTCGGCCTGTGTGAACGGGTCGTCGGTGCCGCCGCGCACGTTCTTTTCGCTGCAGACAAGTTCACCATGCGTGCGTGTGCGCATGCGCACCGTCACCGGCCCGCGGTGGCCGGTTTGCGTGTGATCGACCACGGTCGTGACCTTCGGTATATGCGCAGCGATCGCCGGATCGAGCGCGGCGTCGGGCTGAATTTCGGCGAGCCCCAGCCGGCGCCGCACCAGCAGACAGGCCACCGTATAACGCAGATTGAATTGCGCCGCGACCTGCGGCTCGCGGCTCGGATCGTATGCACCGCCGACGATGCGCTCGATATAGGGCGTCACGGTGACTTCGACCGATTCGACGTCATCAGCCTTGAGATCGTGCTGGTGGATCAGTTTCAACACCGCCTCGATGGTGGTGTGATTGCAACCGCAACTCGGATATTTCTTCATGCTGACGTTGACGCCGTCAAAGCGGCTGCCGAGTTGATCGAGCAGCAGCGCGGCATCGCCCTGCTGATAGAGATTAAAAAAACCGAACTTGCCTTCGATCACATCGGCCGGCGCGGTAATGCCGCGTGCAGCCAGCAGCGCCGCGTAGACACCGGAGCGCGCCGCAAACGCCGACAACATGCGCTTGCACAACGATGGCTGAATATTGGCCTGCTGCGTGCCCGCTGCTTGAAAGAACGCGATGCCCAGCGCATGCTGCGTCGTTACCGCATCGAGGCCAAGCAGGCGCGCCGCTGCCGCCGCGGCACCGAACACGCCGAGCGTCGCCGTGTAATGAAAGCCGCGATTCGGATTCGCCAGCGCATAACCCATGCGATAGACGATATCGGAACCGATGGCGAGTGCCGTCAAAAAATCGCGTCCGTTCGCATGCTGCTTCTGCGCAATCGCCAGCGCCGCCGGCAATACCGCGATATTGATATGCACCGCCGCACCGCGGCCGATCGAATCGAAATCGAGTGCGGATGACGACATGCCGTTGATGAAGGCCGCCGCAGTCGCAGGCAAACGCCCACCGTAGACCCACGCCGTCGCATCGGCACGGCCGCCATCTTCTTCAAGCAATGCATGCGCTTCACTGCAACCCGGCGCGTCGGAACCGGCCCACGCCACCGCCAGCGTGTCGAGCATGAGCAGTCTGGCGGCATCGCGCGCCACCGCCGGCACTGCCGCCCATGGCGTCGTCGCGGCATGGCGCGCGAGCTGGCCGGTCAGCGACAACGCAGGATCCGCGTGATCGCCGGACGCCGATAAATCGTTCATGCCGGAATCCCTTGCCGTCTTATTTGCTAAATGGCGGCCGCAATCGCGTCGCCCATTTTTGCAGTGCTGGCGCTGCCGCCGAGATCGGAGGTCAACTGCTTGCCACCGGCAATGACTTTATCAACCGCGGCGTCGATGCAGCGCGCAGTTTCCACGGCTTTAGGGTCGTTGTATTTGTAGCCCAGCCATTCGATCATCATCTTGCCCGACATGATCATCGCGTACGGATTCGCGATGCCTTTGCCGGCAATGTCGGGCGCCGAACCGTGCGTGGCTTGCGCCATCGCCTGCTTTTCACCAACGCACATGCCGGGAGCGAGTCCCAAGCCGCCTGCAAGCCCGGCGCCAAGGTCGGTCAGGATGTCGCCGAAGGTGTTGGTAGTGACAACGACGTCAAACTGCTGCGGCTTCATCGCCAGTTTCAGCGCGAAGCTGTCGATCAGCACGTCTTTCATTTCAACGCCTGGAAAATCTTTTACCGCCTTGTGACATTCCTCGGCGAACATGCCGCAGACGAGCTTGAAGGTCGGCGCCTTGTGCACAGTGACGACCTGTTTACGCGGCCGCGTCGCCGCGATTTCGCAGGCCACGCGCGCGACGCGGTTGGCGCCGGTACGCGTGACCACGCGCATGCCGATCGAGATCTCGTCGTTGGGACGGAACTCGCCGGTACCTGCCACCACGGTACCTGAACGCGCCAGCCCTTCGGTAGTTTCACGCACGAACACCACGTCCATGTCTTTGTGTACCGATGGAATATTCGGGTACGAGCGCACAGGTTTCACGCTGGCGAACAGCTCGAAGGTCTTGCGGAACGGCGGCATCACCCAGGTCGGGTCTTTTTGCGGATAAGCGCTGTGACCGATCGGGCCCATCAGCCAGCCGTGCAGCCCGCGCAATTTTTCTTCGGTGCCCGGCGGTATGGTGTGGCCGAACTGTTCGTGTGCCTTGCGGCCGATCGGCAGCGCATGCCATTCGATTTCGAGACCCGTTTTTTCCGCCGCGGCTTTCATCACCTTGACTGCTTCCGGTACCACTTCGAGTCCGATGTCGTCGCCGAGCAGAATTCCAATCTTCAGCATTGCTGCATTCCCCTTCGTAGTTTCAGTTCCATTTCATGCGGCGCACCGCTTTCATGCGCTGAATCGAATCGCCGGCAAGATGCGTCCAGATCACGGCGTCGCGCGTCAGTTTTTCGGCGCGCGCCGGTATCGCACCGCCGCGTGCGCCGTGTACGTCGAGATTGAGCGCAGTCACTTTTTGCACTACGTCGGTCGCGAAATTCATCAGCAGCACGTTATTCACCGAGTGATTGCCGGTTTTTGCGTCGCCCTCGCCGGCAACGCGCATGACAAACGAGCGCAGCGCCTCGGTCAGCATGTGCATTTCGGAGATTTTGAGCTGAATGTGCTGGTTGTCTTTGAAGTAGTGTGCCTCGGGCTGCCGCGTACGTGCACAGTGCATCGCCATTTCGACCGCATCATCGCAGACACCGATCGCATTGGCCGACAACTCGAGATCGCCGAAAGTGCCGTGACGCGTTTTATATGCGCCGTTGACTTCGCCAACCACGTTAGCGTGCGGCACCCGCGCGTCTTCGAATATCAGTTCGGCATTCTGATAAAAACGCCAGCCGCGTTTATTGAACACCTTGCCGATACGCAGGCCCGGCGTATCGATCGGTATCAGAAATTCGGTACCGCCTTCGCGGATACTGACATTCGGATTGGTGCGCGTATCGACAAAAAACAGTTTTGCCACCGAGCCGTTGGCAATAAAACATTTTTCGCCGTTTAATATCCATTCGTCACCGCGGCGTTCGGCTTTCAGACGCCAGCCGGTTTTCGGAAAATCTTCCGGTGGCAAACGATGATCGGAACCCGAATTCGGTTCGGTGCCGGCGTGACCGAGCAGAAAAGTATCGTCGTCGAGAAATTTCTTCAGGTAACGCGCTTTTTGGTCGGGTGTACAGAATTCGGCGATCAGGTGGCTCCACTTCCAGCACTGGCTGAAAGTCTTCGCCATCGCGCTGTCGCCTTTGGCGAGTTCAGCGATCACCAGTGCCTGCGTCGTCAGATCGATACCGTGGCCGCCCCATTCCTTCGCCACCACCGCGGTGCGAAAGCCGAGGCGCGAGCCTTCGCGAATAATGTCCCAGTCAAATGAATCGCGCGGATCGGCAATGCCGTCGCGCTCCAGCGACCTCGGCCGCAAAACTTCCTGCGAGAATTTCCGCGCCTTATCCTGCCAGGCGCGCTGTTCATCGCTTATACGCACATCCATTACAACTCCTGAATTACTGCGGCTTGCGCCGATTATTTTTTCGGGGCCGCTTTATCCGGCCCAAAACCGGGCAGGTAGCGCGGACCGTCTTCGATGCCGTCGACCGGCGGGCCGGACAAGCCGTGGCTGGTGTCCTTGACGACGAATACCGTGATATCGCCCTCGGCGCTCGCCATCGTGCAATGCGGCACACCGGCCGGCATATGGATCAAACCGAAGCGGGTGACCGCCATCGGCGCGCCGTCGATCTCGCCGAGCAGCTTGCCGTCGAGCACAATATTGAATTGCTCGTTCGGATGCGTGTGCAGCTTGGCACCGGAGCCGCGCGCCTTGCGGATGACGCCGATGTGCAAAGCTGCGCCGCTGAGCGCTGCACCGTACGAACTCGATTTTCCGGAGAC
>JANXSE010000135.1 GCA_025356695.1 Betaproteobacteria bacterium | reverse complement strand
GGCACGATGCGGTTGACTTCATCGACGGGAATCGCAAAGCCGATGCCGGCCGACGCCCCCGACGGGCTGAAAATCGCGGTGTTCACACCGATCAGGCGCCCGGCCGAATCGAGCAGCGGGCCGCCCGAGTTGCCGGGGTTGATCGCGGCGTCGGTCTGGATGACGCCGCGGATGGTGCGCTGGTTGACCGACTGGATCTCGCGGTTGAGCGCGCTGATGATGCCGACGGTCAGCGTCTGGTCGAGGCCGAACGGATTGCCGATCGCATAAACACGCTGGCCGACGAGGAGATCGCGGCTGCTGCCGATGCTGATGGCTTTGAGTTTTTCGCGCGGCGCTTCGATGCGCAGCACGGCAAGGTCGCGGTCTGGAAACGCACCGACCAGTTTTGCATTCCATTCGCTTTGATCGAACAGCGTGACGCGCGCCACGCTTGCACCTTGTATTACGTGAAAGTTGGTGACGATCAGACCGCGTTCGTCCCAGACGAAGCCGCTGCCGGTGCCTTTCGGCACCTGAAAGATATCGAGCGAAAACAGATTTCGCTGGTTCTCCAGCGTGGTGATGTTGACCACTGACGGCGAGACATTTTTGAACACTGCGATGTTGGCATTTTCGTCAACGGCGAGCGGGCCGCGCGGCGTGACTGCGCGCGGCTGCGCGTGCACCATGCCGGCAACGCAGCACAACGCAAGAAGCAGCGAAAAACTACGCGCAGTGATGTTCATTTTGAACGTGCTTATGGACATGGCGCCGGTCTCCAAACGCGCGCGTGTCACACGCGCCGGAAAATAATATCCCAAACCCCGTGTCCGAGCTTGAGGCCGCGCGTTTCGAATTTGGTCTGTGGCCGGTAGTCGGGCCGCGGGGCGAAACCGCCGGCGGTGTTTTTCAGCAGCGCCTCGTGCGCGAAGACGTCGAGGATCTGCTCGGCGTATTCCTGCCAGTCGGTGGCCGAATGCAGATAGGCGCCCGGTTTGAGGCGGCTGGCCAGCAGCGCCACCAGCGGCGGCTGAATCAGGCGGCGCTTGTGATGGCGCTTCTTCGGCCACGGGTCGGGAAAGAAAATATGCGCGCCGTCCAGCGTGCCAGGCGCGAGCATGTTGGCAAGCACCTCGACGGCGTCGTGCTGGACGATGCGCACATTGGCGAGGTTGCGCTCGCCGATTTCCTTCAGCAGGCTGCCCACTCCCGGCGTGTGTACCTCGATGCCGAGATAATCGTTTTCGGGGTGCGTGGCGGCGATGGTGGCCGTCGTCTCGCCCATGCCGAAACCGATCTCGAGGATCTTCGGCGCGCTGCGGCCGTAGATGTTATCGAGGTCGATCAGTTGCGGCGCATACGGAATGCCGTAGGCGGGCAGCAGCGTTTCATGCGCGCGCTGCTGCGCGTTGGAAACGCGGCCCTGGCGCAGGACAAAACTGCGGATGTGGCGGTGTTCTACGGTCATAGGGGCCGCAGTGTACGGGCAAACCGCCGCCGCGTCATGCGCGGCGAAGAACTACGATTGCAGCCTTGTTTGCGGCGCCGCGACTTTCGGCTGGTTGTAGGGCAGTTTGGACAGCAGCATCGCCATCACGCAGGTGTCGGTGATGCCGGCGAACATGAGGCCGGCACCGACGAAGCCCGACAGCGCGATGAACCACGGCGACACCAGCCATGCGAGTACTGCGCCGGCGAGCGCCATCGAACCGGCGACGATTTGTACCTGGCGCATGATGCTGATCGGCTGTGTGACATCGATCGACGTCGTGAAACGCGCGGCTTTCCACGAATTCAATCCACCATCGAGGTGGGCGACGTCGTTGAACCCGGCAGTGCGCAGTTGCGCCAGCGCGCGCGTCGAGCGCGCGCCCGACTGGCAGCACAACACGATGGTGCGATCGCGCGGCAGGTGCGACACATCAAAGGCCGACAGCGGCAGCGATTGCGCGCCGGCAATGTGCTCGCGCGCGAATTCGCCCGGCTCGCGCACATCGACGAGCAACGCTTTGTTGTGATCGAGCGCCTGTTTAAGGGCGTTGGGCGTGAGATGGTTCATGCATTGACTCCGTCGATAAAGGGGTTGTGTGAGCGCGATGGTCTACGCGGCCGACATCTCTTCAAAGGCACCGAGCGCATCAGCGGCGTACATCAGCGACGGCCCGCCGCCCATGTAAACGGCCATGCCGAGCGCCTCTTCAAGTTCGGCGCGGGTGGCACCGAGCTTGACCAGACTGTCGATGTGAAAACCGATGCAGGCGTCGCAGTGCGCGGCCACGCCGAGTGCGGTGGCGATCAGTTCCTTGGTCTTCTTGTCGAGCGCGCCGTCACGCGTGGCCGCCTGCGCCATGCCGCCGAAGCCCTTCATGACGTCGGGCATGTCGGTACGGAACTTGGCGAGTTGGCCCGATACACGCTTGGTGATGTCTTTGTAACTTTTGCTCATGCGGTGCTCCTTGTTGACGCCGATTATTTCTGCTTTTCGGCGGGGCAGGTGCTGATGCCGAAAGGCACGTAGGCCGGGCAGAAGCGCACAAAGGCGGTCAGCAGCGGCACCACGCCGAGATAACCCCATACGCCGATGATGCCGGTGGCGGCCAGCGCAATGAGGGTGACGCCGGCGATGATGCGGACGATGCGGTCGATGGTTCCGATGTTGGCTTTCATGTGTTTTCCTTTTGAGGTATTCGTTATATTTGACGATAATATATTAAATGATATAATGTTGTCATCACATTTCAACCAGGCTTGATGCATGTCAAATCCCGCGCAAGTGTCCGCCCATGAGATGCGCAAGGCCGCCGGTAACGCCACCGCCGCCCTGCGCGTGCTCGCCAACCCGGACCGTCTGTTGTTGTTGTGCCATATCGCGCAGGGTGAGCATTGCGTCAGCGAACTCGAAGCCGCGCTCGACATCCGTCAGCCGACGTTGTCGCAGCAACTGGGTGTCCTGCGCCGCAAGGGGCTGGTGAAGACCAGCAAGAAGGGAAAGTTCGTGTACTACACCGTTGCCGATAAAAGCGTGCTGACGCTGATCGGCACGCTCTACGAACTGTACTGTAAGGTGCCGGTGAAAAAAGCGCGACGTTAGGTCGCGCTTCGTTCAACCGGGTCAGGGCTTGCCGATGAGCCCGCCGGTCGGCGAGCTCGGCGAGGCGGCGTAGGGCTTCTTCGGCATGCGGCCGGCGAGGAAGGCTTCGCGGCCGGCTTCGATAGCCTTTTTCATGGCCGAGGCCATCAGCACCGGGTTCCTGGCGGTGGCGATCGCGGTGTTCATCAACACGCCGTGGCAGCCGAGTTCCATCGCGATCGCCGCATCCGACGCCGTGCCCACGCCCGCATCCACCACAATCGGCACCTTCGCCTGGTCGATGATGATCTGCAGGTTCCACGGATTGAGGATGCCCATGCCAGAACCAATCAGCGAGGCGAGCGGCATCACCGCTACGCAACCGATTTCTTCGAGCTGTTTCGCCGCAATCGGATCGTCGCTGCAATAGACCATGACCTTGAAGCCGTCTTTCACCAGCGTATCGGCGGCCTTCAGCGTTTCCGACATGTTGGGGAACAGCGTCTTCTGGTCGCCCAGCACTTCGAGTTTGACCAGATCGTGGCCGTCGAGCAGTTCGCGCGCGAGGCGCAGCGTGCGCACGGCGTCGTCGGCGTTGTAGCAGCCGGCGGTGTTCGGCAGGATGGTGAATTTCGACGGCGGCAGCACGTCGAGCAGATTCGGCTCGTTCGGGTTCTGGCCGATGTTGGTGCGGCGGATGGCGACGGTGACGATCTGCGCGCCGCTTGCTTCAATGGCAGCGCGTGTTTCCGCAAAGTCCTTGTACTTGCCGGTGCCGACCAAGAGGCGCGAGGCGTAGGTTTTGCCGGCAATGACGAAGGGATCGAGGTTTTCGTTCGGTTTCATAATGGCAGCGTTCCGGAATCAGGACAGAGCATGAAGTATACGCGCCGGTGGATGGCGCCGGCATTGACGGCGGTCAACCGCCGCCGACGGCGACGACGATTTCAAGCTGGTCGCCGTCATTGATTATTTCCGCCGCATGACGGCTGCGCGGCACAATTTCGCCGTTGCGCTCGATGGCGACGCGTTTGCCGGCGAGTTCGAGTTTTTCCAGCAGCTGTTTGCAGGTCAGCGCCTGCTCGAAACTGCGCGGTTCGCCGTTGATGCTCAGCGTAATCATGGGATTGTTTTATTCCGCGGACGCGCCCGAATCGCGCACGACCTTGCCCCAGCGCGCGATTTCCTTTTTCAGAAAATCCGCAAACTGTTCCGGCGTGCTGGTCATCGGCAGCGTGCCGACACTGGCGAAACGTTCCTTCGTATCGGCGGCGCCGGAAATGCGCGTGAAGGCCTGGTTGAGTCGCGTGATGATTGCAGGCGGCGTGCCGGCCGGCGCCAGCATGCCGTACCAGAGCACCGCTTCGAGTTCCGGATAACCGGCTTCCTTCGAAGTCGGCACCTTCGGCAGCAGCGCCGAGCGTTCGGGGGCGAGTGTGGCCAGCGCGCGCAGCCTGCCGGCATTCACGTATTGCGCGGCACTGGCGACCGAAATCACCGCGGCATCGACTTCGCCGGAGAGCATCGCAATCGTCGCCGGGTTGATGCCCTTGTACGGCACCACCAGCGCCTTGCCGTTGCTGATCGAACGAAACACCTGCGAAATAAGATCGTTGAGCGAGCCTGGTCCGCCGGTGCCGAAACTGACACGGCCCTGTTGCGAGCGTGACAGCGTAACGAGTTCTTTCACCGTGCGCACTGGCGTCGAAGGGTGTACGGCCAGCGTGTTCGGCGAAGCGGCAACCAGCCCGATCGGCGCCAGATCCTTCAGCGCATCGTAGTTGAGCTTTTTGTAGAGCGTCGGGCTCACCGCGAGACTCACCGTTGCCATCACGATGGTGTAGCCGTCCGGCGCGGCTTTGGCGACGATTTCGGCG
>JANXSE010000128.1 GCA_025356695.1 Betaproteobacteria bacterium | reverse complement strand
GGGCTGCCGTGGCGCAGCGCGTTGTCGATCAGATTGGTCAGCAGGCGCTGGATTGCCAGCGACTTCATCTGCATGGGCGGCAGGCCGCCGCAGCGCGCGCTGACATCGACTGACTGGCGTTTGTAGCGCTCGACCACGTCGTTGACGATTTCATCGGGATTACAGGCGGTCGCCGCGCTTTGTTCGCCGCTGATGCGCGCGAAATCGAGAAACTGGTTGATCACCGCGTCGATGTCGGCGATGTCCTGCACCATGCCTTCCATCAGCGACGGGTCGGACTTGTCGCCGAGCATTTCAAGGCCGAGGCGGATGCGCGCCAGCGGCGTGCGCAGATCGTGCGAAACGCCAGCCAGCAGGAGGGCGCGGTCTTCGTCGAGACGTTTGAGGTCGGTCGACATCTGGTTGAAGGCGCTGGAGAGTGTGCGGATTTCGCTGGGCCCCGTTTCGCTGACCGGTTCGGGCGACTGGCCGCGCCCGATTTCTGTGGCGGCGCGCGTCAGTTCGCGCAGCGGCCGGTTGATGCGCGCGACGATCAAAAACGCGCCCGCCACCGACAGTCCTAGCACCAGCAGGCCCCAGCCCAGCCAGCGCAGCTGTTCGGTGCGCTCGACGCTTTCGCGCGGCAGGCTCACCCAGTATTCGATGTCGTCGATTTCAAAGTTGATCCACACATCGCGCGCACCGTTGATCGAGGCGAGCAGACGCGTTCCGTCGCCGAGGCGGCGCTGCAATTCCGCCGTCAGCAGACGCACGAACGGGCGGTCGGGCAGCGGTTCGACCGGCTCGTTGGGTGCGTCTGCATGCACGTGTATGCCCTCCTGCTCGGAGAGGTCGCGCAGCAGGTCGAAACGTTTGGCTGGATTGGCGGTGATCAGCGCCGAGCGCGTCAGGTTGACCACGCTTGAGATCTGCTGTGCCACCTGCGCCGCGCGCGGTTCGCGTTCAAAGACACGGAAGATCTGCAGCCAGGCGAAATTGCCGGCCACCAGCAGCAGCGCCAGCAGCAGCATCGTGCGCCACAACAGGCTTTGCGGGATGAGTTTCAAATCGGGATTGCGGACGGCGGGTGTTATTTCGTTGCGCCGTCAGGCACGAACACGTAACCGAAACCCCACACCGTCTGGATGAAGGCGGGTTTGGCGGGATCGGCTTCGATCAATTTGCGCAGCCGCGAGATCTGCACGTCGATGGCGCGGTCGAAGGCGCCGAATTCGCGGCCGCGGGCCAGTTCGGTCAGCTTGTCGCGCGACAGCGGCGCGCGTGCGTGCTGTACCAGCACCTTGAGCAGGGCGAATTCACCGGTGGTCAACGCCACCGCCTGTCCGCTTCGTGTGAGGCTGCGCGCAGCGAGATTGAGGCTGAATTCACCGAAGGCGACGGTCTGCTGTTCGGTCGTCGGTGCGCCCGGCGGTTGTGTCTCGGGCGCGCGGCGCAGTACGGCCTGGATGCGCGCGACGAGTTCGCGCGGGTTGAAAGGTTTGGGCAGGTAATCGTCGGCGCCGACCTCGAGGCCGACGATACGATCGACATCGTCGCCCTTGGCGGTCAGCATGATGATCGGGATTTTGTCGCCGAGGCCGCGCAGCCGGCGACAGATCGACAGGCCGTCTTCGCCGGGCATCATCAGATCGAGCACCATCAGGTCGTAGCGCTCGCGCGCCAGCCAGCGGTTCATGTCGTTGCCGTCGACCGCGGCGCGCACGGCGTAACCCTGCTCGCTCAGATAGCGGTTGAGCAGTTCGCGCAGGCGGGCATCGTCGTCAACCACGAGTATGCGTGTCTTGGTATCTCCCATGTGCGCCATCCTAGCCATTTCGTTTTGCCAATGCCACTGTTTTGTAAGTGATTGTTAATCGGTGCCGCGGGGAAACATTTTGTTACAAAAGAGCGCCCGCGGGGTCCCGGCATGCGTGTGTAGCGGGCGTAGTATTCGTCAACGCGCGAGCTGGCGTTTCGTTAGCACATTCGTGGTAAGCGTTTCGGACGAATGCGGCGGTTGCCGCGACAGGAGCCGGTATGAGAAATGTTCTTGCAGTGATCGCGTGGCGGACTCCGCTGCCGGCCGGCGCGTCTGTGCAGGAACCGCCCTGTTTGGTGCGCCTCTATAATGAACGTTGCGGTGCCGCCGTGCGGCGCTGTTTTGAGTCGTGACGGAGGACGTATGCGAAACCTGTTTGTTGTGATGGTGATGACGGCGACGGCGGTGATGGTGTCGGCACCGGCATCGGCCAATGGCGGGCGCAGCGGTTTCGTCCATGCGCAAATGCAACGCCATCAGCCGGACCGCTTTCAACGGCAGCCGCAGCGCGATTTCCGCAATGCGCCGCAGCAGCCGGATCGCGGCCCGCGCGACGGCCGCATGACCGACCAGGAGAGACGCGACCTGCACCGCGACCTCGACCGTGCCAATCGTGAGCTTTATAAAGGCCGGCGCTGAGCCGGCCCGCATGTTCTTTGCATAAAGGAAAAACCATGAAACAGATTTACCGCATCATATTGGCAGCGCTGTTGTCCGGAATGATGGCAGCGGTCGCGGCGCAGGGCCTGCCCGGCGCAACGGTAAAAAAGGACGAGGCGCCGGTGGGCAAGAGCGCACAGCTGCGCGATGGCGACAAGGGCGGCTGGCGGGAACGCTGCAAGCAGAATCCGCAGGAGTGTGAAGCGAAGAAGGCCGAATTCCAAAAGCAGCGCGAGGAATGCCGCGCCAACCCGGAGAAATGCAAGGCCGACCGCGCAGCTAAACGCGAGGAGCGTTGCAAAGCCAATCCACAGCAATGCGAAGTAGTCAAAAAGAAAATGCAGGAACGGCGCGAACAGTGCAAGGCCGATCCGGAAAAATGCCGTGCCGAAATGAAGTCGCGCCGTGAAGAACGCTGCAAGGCCGATCCGAAGCGCTGCGAGGAAATGAAAGCGCAGTTTGAAAAACGCCGTGAAGAATGCAAGGCCGACCCCGCGGCCTGCAAGGCTGGCGGCGCGCGCAAACCCGACGCCAGGTAAGGTGTCGTAAAGGCCGGTGCGCTCATGCTCAAGCGACTGCTCGTTGTTCTGATCGCACTGCTGCCGGCGCTGGCGGCGGGCGCGCCGATGGGCTTCGACGAGGCGCGCCACCTGCTTAACCGCACGAGTTTTGCCGCCAATGTCGAAGACATCGAATCGTTTGCCAAACTGACGCGGGCGCAGGCGGTCGACCAGCTGCTGGCATGGACATCCGGCAGGATGGTCACGCCGCCGCCGGCATGGGTAAACGAGTTCGAATCGCCGCGCAGGCTGCGCGATGCGAGCGAGGAGGAGCGCAAGGCTTTTCAGCGCCAGCAGGTCGAGAAGGGCGGCGAGCTGCGCGGCTGGTGGATGACGGAAATGCTCACCACATCTTCACCGCTGACGGAAAAAATGGTGCTGTTCTGGCACAACCATTTTGTTTCCAGTTTGCAGAAAGTGCGCTCGCCGGTATTGATGTACCGCCAGAACCAGTTGCTGCGCAAACACGCGCTCGGTTATTTCGGCGATATGCTGCACGAGGTGTCGAAAGACCCGGCGATGGTGGTTTATCTCGACGGCGCCTCCAACCGCAAAGGCAAGCCGAATGAAAACTTCGCGCGCGAGGTGATGGAACTGTTCACGCTCGGCGAAGGCAATTACAGCGAGCAGGACGTCAAGGAGGCGGCGCGCGCCTTTACCGGCTGGAGCATCGACCCGGATAGCGGCGAATACCTGTTACGGCGGCCGGCGCATGATGACGGTGTCAAAACGCTGCTCGGCCGCAGCGGCAACTTCGATGGTGATGCGGTGCTCGACGTTCTGCTGGCGCAGCCGCAGACCGCCGAATTCATTGTTGGCAAACTGTGGCGCGAATTCGTCTCGCCGCAGCCCGATGCCATGGAGGTGCGCCGCATTGCGCGGATGTTTCGCGACAACCGCTACAACATCAAGGTGGCGCTGCGTGCACTGCTTCTTTCCGACGCTTTTTATGCGCAGCAGAACCGCGCGGCGTTGATCAAATCGCCGGTCGATCTGATCGTCGGCACGCTGCGCCAGTTCCGTTTCGAGACCGGCGAAGTCATGCCGTTTCTGCTGGCGGCGCGCCAGCTCGGCCAGGACGTCTTCGCGCCACCCAACGTCAAAGGCTGGCCCGGTGGCGACGCGTGGATCAACAGCGCGTCGCTGCTTTCGCGCAAACAGTTCCTCGAACGCCTGTTCCGCGCACAGGAGATGCGTCAACCGTTGCCGGCCGCGCTGCCGGGGGCGCCGCCGCGCGAGCGTTTGGTGCGCGCCGTGCTGGACATTCATTTCGACAGCGAACTCTGGTTCAAACAGTTTGCGCCGGGCGACGCGCTGTTGACGAAAGTGGTGCTGGCGACCGAACCCGCCTCGACCGCCACCAGCACGGCACAGGGCGTGCCGCGTTTGCGCGAACTGGTGCTGGATCCAGCCTATCAACTGAAGTGAGCCGGAATTGAGCAGCGTGCAAAGGAGACGAGATGAACAGGCGTGATTTTCTGGCCGGCGCGGGGGCCGCCGCGGTAACGGCGTGGCTGCCCGATGCGGCCTATGCTGCCGGCACAGGCCGTTACGACAACCTGTTGATACTGGTTGAACTCAAGGGCGGCAATGATGGACTGAATACCGTCGTGCCCTATGCCGATGCCGAGTATTACAGCCTGCGCCCGCGCATTGCGATCGCACGCGACCAGGTCCTGCAGCTTGATGCCGCCGCCGGTCTGCATCCTTCGCTGCAGCCATTGATGCCGTTGTGGCAGAACCGCGAACTTGCGGTCGTGCAAAGCATTGGTTACCCGGCAGCCAATCTTTCGCATTTCCGTTCGATCGAAATCTGGGACACGGCGTCGAAAAGCGATCAATACCTGAGCGACGGCTGGCTGACGCGCGCGTTCGCCGAAGCGCCGGTGCCGCGCAGTTTCGCCGCCGACGGCGTGGTCGTCGGTTCGAATGAAATGGGGCCGCTGGCCGGCGGCGGCACGCGCGCGCTGGCGCTGAACAACACCGGCGATTTCGTGCGGCAGGCGCGATTGGCCGGCGGCGAGGGTGTGGCGCGCAACGCGGCGCTGTCTCACATCCTGAAGGTCGAGCGCGATGTGACGCAGGCCGCGGCCAATCTCGGCAACAACAGCGTGACGCTGCGCAGTGAATTTCCCAATCACGCGCTTGGCAACGCGTTCAAGACCGCGGCGCAGGTGGTGGCGAGCAAGGCGGGTGTGGCGGTGATTCGCGTGACGCACAACGGTTACGACACCCACAGCGGGCAACAGGGCACGCAGCAACGCCTGCTGAAGGAACTGGCCGAGGGGCTGGTCGCGATGCGCGCGGCGATGCAGGAGATCGGCCGCTGGGACAGCACGCTGATGATGACCTACTGCGAATTCGGGCGCCGTCCGCGCGAAAACCAGAGCGGTGGCACCGACCACGGCACGGCGAACGCCCATTTCGTCAGCGGCGGACGCGTGCGCGGCGGGCTCTACGGGCTGCCGCCGGCGCTGGGGCGGCTCGATGGCAACGGCAATTTGCCGTTTGCCGTCGATTTTCGCGATCTCTACGCCACCGCGCTCGATCGCTGGTGGGGCGTCAATTCGGCGCTTGCCCTCAACGGACGCTATACGCCGCTCGATTTGCTACGCGCCTGACCCCCTGTTTTTGG
>JANXSE010000121.1 GCA_025356695.1 Betaproteobacteria bacterium | reverse complement strand
CTTTTCATCGTAATCGAGACAATTGTGCACGGTCGTCAACACATACATGCCGGCGACGTTGTCGATGAAGTGGATGGCCTTCGCAGTATGTCGCACCAGCACGTCGCGCTGCCCCGCCATGCGCGTGTAGATCGCATGCGCAGTTTCATGCGCCTCGTCGATGCCCTGAAAATGCATCAGCGAATTGGAACGGCCCTCGATCATGATCGGGTCGCCGTTGACCGGATCGGTTTCGTAGTTCTTGTAGAAGGCGCAATGCACATAGCGCGAGCGCGCCAGATTGCTGAAATCGCCGCGCTCAGCCGATACCGCCGGCAGCGCAAGCGCGGCAACGATGGCCGTCAGCGCAATCCGGCGCATGCTTCGCAGGGGCATTGATGCGAATTTTTTCATCGGCCACGACGGTAACAGCAATGGGCCAAAGTGTGCCTGTTCGGAATCGACCTGTCCATCGTCGCGTCCCTCGACGCTATCACGCCCCCACCCCGTCCCGCCATTCGATTCAACAGGTTAGAATGTGCGCATGGGAATGACCGCTGTTGAAAAAGTACTTGCCCGCACCGCCGGCCGCGCACAGGTGCGCGCCGGTGACGTCGTTTATCCGGACCCCGATTTCATCATGGTGCACGACGGCCTCGTGCGCGGCGTGCGGCGCGAACTCGACGCACTCGGCATCGACCGTCTCGCCGCGCCGGATAAAGTCATGATGGTGACCGATCACGAAGTCATCTACGGCAGCACGCGTGCCGCCGAGTTCGGCGTCATCAACCGCAACGCCGCCAAAGCCTGGGGCATCAAAAATTTTTACGATGTCGGTCGCGGCGGCCACGGCCACATCTTCCCGATGGAGTCCGGCCTGCTGCTGCCCGGCATGTTTTATTTCGACAACGACCGCCACGCCACCAACGCCGGTGCCATCGGTGCCTTCGGCTTCCGGGTCGGCGCCGAAATCAGCCGCGTGCTGGCGACCGGCACCAATTGGGTGATGGCACCGCAGTCCGTCAAGCTGACGCTGCGCGGCAAACTCAAACCCGGCGTCCACGCGCGCGACATCGGCTTTCGCATCGCGCGCATGCTCGGCGACGGCGCGCTCGCTTTCGAACTTGATTACCGCGTGCTCGAATTCGCCGGCGATCTCGACGACCTCGACCTCGCCGCGCGCGCCGCGCTGTGCAACTCGCCGACCGAGATGCGTGCCTATGGCGTGTTCTTTCCGCCGTCGGCGGCCATCCTTGAACGCGCACAGCAACACGCGAAGCGCCCGTTTACGCCGGTCTACGCAGACAACGACGCAGTGTATGAAGCAAGTGCCGAACTCGACATCAGCACGCTCGAACCGCAGATTGCACCGCCGGGCGGCATCCATCAGTCAATCGACATCGGCGGTGCCGCCGGCCAGAAAATCGACCACGCCTTCATCGGCGCCTGCGGCTCCGGCATGTACGAGGATTTCGTGATCGCCGCGCAGATCCTGCGCGGACGGCAACTCGCGCCCGGCGTGCGCATGTTCATCGCGCCGGGCTCGGAACAATCGACGCACCGCCTGCTGGCCGACGGCCTGATGCAGACCTTCATGGAGGCCGGTGTCATTCCGCTGCCGGCCGGCTGCGGCCCCTGCAACGACGCGGTAGTCGGCCCCTTGCACAGCGGTGAAGTATCGATCTCGACGGCGTCCAACAGCAATGCCGGCCGCTTTGGCGCCAAAGACGCGAAGCTGTTTCTCGGCAGCCCGGCGACCGTCGCAGCATCGGCCGTCACAGGAAAAATCGCCGATCCGCGCACGCTGGCGCCGTTGCAATAGTCGCCGAACGGCAGGCACGTGGGGCCCAATAAGCGCAGCGCATTGCGCCGAATGCGATCTATACGGCGCAATGCCCGTTGGTTATTGCGCTCTACAACTCACAGCCCAGGTTCTATTTCGCGTAGCCGAGTTCGCCCAGCATCGCCTTGTATTCGGCGTACTCCTCGTCAAGTCGCTTTTTGGTGCCGCGACTGTCGGCGTAGACGTTCTCCCAGTAATTCTCTTCGAGCTCTTTCTTCCACTCCTCGGTCTTCACCAGTGCGGCAAAGGCGCGGTCCCAGTAGGCGATCTGCGCCGGCGTCAGACCCTTGGCCGCCAGCATGCCGCGCCAGCTGCCCGAATCCGCAGGCACGCCCTGCTCGCGCCACGTCGGCACGCTGGCGAACAGCCCGCCGAGTCGCTTCGGCGACGACACCGCAATCGTGCGCAGCTTGCCCGCCTTGAAATGCTCAACGACGTTACCCGGCGCCGTGTTGATCGCACTGACATGGCCGCCAAGCAAGGCGGTGGTCGAGGCGGCACCACCCGGAAACACCACCGTCTTCAGGCGCTTGATGTTGATGCCGGCCGCGCGCAGACAGATCATCAGCGTGGTGTGATTGGCGCCGCCGACACTGGTGGAAATGCCGATACTGAGTGCCTCCGGGTCGCGGCGCAAAATGTCGGCGAATTCGCGGCCGCTCTTCAGCGGCGAATCGCTCTTTACATTGATGCCGAGATATTCGTCGAACAACATCGCCACTGGCGTGAAATTGTTATGGTCGTAGGGAATCAAACCCATGATATGGTTGCTGATCGAACCGGTGGTGGCGACCACCAGCGTGTGCGCGTCGCCCGGATGCTGATTGACGTAGTTAAGGCCGATGGTGCCGCTGCCGCCGGGCTTGTTGACCACGTTCACGGCAACGTCCACCAGCTTCTTTTCCATCAGGATGCGCGCCACCACACGCGCGGTGCGGTCGGTGCTGCCGCCGGGCCCCGACGGCGCGACGATTTCAATGCTGCGTTCGGGCTTCCAGTCGGCCGCCGCCGCGCTGCACACGGCGGGGGCCGCAACCGCGGCGACAAAGAGTATCTCAGCAAGCTTCAAAGCAACCGTCAACCGCATTCGCATCACACGCCCCTTCGCGCCATCGTTCGCCGCAATATAGCATCTGCTGACGGCGCACCGCAGCCTTGACACGCCGTCGCCGCGTTGGGGATACTCGACCAATTCAGTCGAATACGAAAACAGGGAGCACGCCGTGGGCATGACCGCAGTCGAAAAAATCCTCGCGCGTGCCTGCGGTCGCACCCAAGTTGCGCCCGGCGATCTCATCGAGCCGGTGCCCGATTTCATCATGATCCATGATGGCGTCGTGCTGGCGGCGAAACAGGAACTCGATGCGCTGGGCATCACCTGCATTGCCGATCCGCGCAAGGTCGTCATGGTCACCGACCACGATGTGCTCTACAACTCCGAACTCGCGGTACGCCGCGGCGCTTTCAACCGGCGTGCCGCACGCGACTGGGGCGTCGAGCGTTTTTTCGATATCGGACGCGGCGGGCACGGCCACGTCTTTCCCATGGAAACCGGCATCGTTTCCCCGGGCACGCTTTACTTTGACAACGACCGTCACTGCACCAACGTCGGCGGCATCGGTGCCGCAGCCTTTCGCATGGGTACCGAAATCAGCCGCGTGCTGGCCACCGGCAGCAACTGGCTGATGGTGCCGCACACGGTAAAGCTGGTGATCAAGGGCACCGCCAAACCCGGCGTACATGCACGCGACATCGGCTTTGTCATCGGCGCGAAACTCGCCGCCGCCGAAGATGAAGGCGGCTTTGGCGTCGATATCGATTACCGCATTCTTGAATTCGCCGGCGACCTCGACCAGTTCAGCCTCGCTGCGCGCGTGTCCCTGTGCAGCACACCGACTGAAATGCGTGCGATCGGCGTGTTCTTTCCGCCGTCGCCGGCGGTACTCGACTACGCCCGCGCACGCGCGCAAAAACCCTTCGAGCCGGTCTACAGTGACGCCGATGCAGGCTACGAAGCGACCGTCGAACTCGATGTCGCCGCGCTGGAACCCCAGGTCGCCCTGCCCGGCGGTCCACACCGCGCCGCCGCTCTCGCCAGCGTAGCTGGCGAAAAAATCGACCACGCCTATATAGGTTCCTGCGGCTCGAGTATGTGGGAAGACCTCGAAACCGCCGCCGCCTACCTGCGCGGCCGCCGTGTTGCGCCGGGCGTGCGCCTGCTGGTATCGCCGGGCTCCGAACAATCGACGCTGCGCATGGCACGCGAAGGCCTCGCCCAGGTGTTTCTCGAAGCCGGTGCGACCTTGCTGCCGGCCGGCTGCGGTCCCTGCGCCAGCGGCCGCAACGGCTTGATCCACGCCGGTGAAGTTTCAATCTCGACCGCGGTCGGCAATGGCACCGGTCGCTTCGGCTCGCGCGAGGCGAAATTGTATTTGGGCAGCCCCGCCACGGTCGCGGCCTCCGCCATTCAGGGCTGCATTACCGATCCACGCGCAATAACACCCCATTAGATCGAGGTCTGCATGACAACTGAAATCGACGGCTACACCTGGCTGCTCAAAGGCCGCTGCTACAAACTCGGCCACGATGTGCCGCATCCCGGTGGCGTGATTCCCAACGCGCTGATCACGGCCCGCGAATTCGATCCGCAAAAACTGATTCCGCATTTGTTTGCCGAAACCGATCCGGGTTTTCACGAACGCGTCAAACCCGGCGACATCATCGTCACCGGCCGCAACTTCGGCATGGGCCCGAAGATGAACGGTTATATCGCGATGCAGGCGCTGGGGCTCGGCCTCATCTGCGAGTCGATGCCTTTCCTCGCCTATCGCGCGGCGGTCGGCTGCGGCCTGCCGGTGATGACCGACTGTTTCAACGTGACGGAACTCTGCGACAGCGGCGACGACCTCGAAGTCGATTTCCGTTCCGGCATGTTTTTCAATCACACACGCGACATCCGCAAGGAATATCCGCCACTGCCCGAGGCCCTGCAGGAAATCGTCGCGCTCGGCGGCAACACCGGCTGGCTCAAACGCTGGTGGCAGGAAAAACAGGCAACACAATCCTGAGCACACGGGGGCGCCGATGAAAAGCAAACGCTCGCGGCAGATACAACTCGTCACGCTGGGCACCGTCATCCTCGGTGCCTGCTCCGACGCCGATATCCCGAAAGACCGTTACGCCTACAAGGCACGTCCGGAATGCGTACAGGACTGGGGCGAAAAAAACTGCGAACGCGCGCCATCGGGCGGTGGTGGTGGCGGCTTTTACCTTGGCCCGCAGTTCAACTCGATCGTCGAAACGCCGTCGGGCAAACACATCTGGAGCGGCAAACCGGATATGCCGGCCATCAATCCGAATACCGGACGGCCGATGCAGGGCGCAATCAACGTGTCGCGCGGCGGCTTTGGCACCACCGGCAGCGGCTTTCATTTCAGCAGCGGCAGTTGACCGTGCAACGCCTGCAGAGCGTGCCACGCGCCGACTGGCGGGAAAAATTCGAGGCGCTGGGTTTCTCGTTTCATTCCGCCGACGGCGACTACTGGGACGAATCGGCGTGCTACTGTTTCAGCACGGATGAAATCGACACCATCGAAGCCGCTGCAGAAGAACTGCATCGCATGGCGCTCGCCGCGGTCAAACACGTCATCGAAGAAAAACGCTGCACCGATTTGCACGTCGCGCCGGCACAGGCTGCGCTGATCGAACAGTCGTGGCGCGCCGACGCGCCGTCGCTCTACGGCCGCTTCGACTTCGCTTATGACGGACACACCGCGCCGAAACTTCTCGAATACAACGCCGACACCCCGACCTCGCTGCTCGAAGCCGCGGTGGCGCAATGGCACTGGCTCGAAGAAACCGGCCGCCCCGACCAGTTCAACTCGCTGCACGAACGCCTGATCGCGCGCTGGGAACAAATCTTCAATGCATTGCCACCCGGCACGCCGCTGCATTTCTCCTGCATGAAAGACAATGAGGAAGACCGCATCACCATCGAGTATCTGCGCGACACCGCGGTACAGGCCGGCATGGCGACGCATTTCATTTACGTCGAAGACCTCGGCTGGAACGGCAACGCCTTCGTCGATCTTGATGCACAGCCCGTGCGCGCGTGGTTCAAGCTCTATCCGTGGGAATGGCTGGTGCGCGACGACTTCGCCACGCATCTCGGTGAAACATCGCTGCACATCATCGAACCGGCATGGAAAGCCCTGCTTTCCAACAAAGGGATGCTCGCCATCCTGTGGGAACTGTTTCCCGATCATCCGAATCTGTTGCCGGCGTATTTCTCACCAGACTATCTGGGCGCGAGTTTCGTCGTCAAACCGTTCTTCTCACGCGAAGGTGCCAATATTTCCATCGTCGATCGCCAACAACCACTGGTAACCCCCGGCCCTTATGCGGCCGAACCGAAGGTGTATCAGGCGCGCGCGGCGATGCCCGCCTTCGACGGCCGTTATCCGGTGCTCGGCGCGTGGATCGTCGGTGACGAAGCCGCCGGCATGGGCATCCGCGAAGACAGCACTCCCGTCACCACCAATGCAAGCCGCTTCATCCCCCATTACTTCGAATAAACGGAGCACGCCATGGAATCCTGGATCAACGAGTTCGGCACCGGCATCAGCGCCCATCTGCTCTACTTCGTACTGTCAATCGTCCTCATCGCACTGTTTATCGCCATCTACACGGCCATTACCCCTTATCGTGAAGTGGCCTTGATCCGCGAAGGCAATGCGGCTGCCGCCGTCTCACTCGGCGGTGCGCTGCTCGGTTTTTCCCTGCCGCTGGCGCAGGCGGTGGCACAAAGCGGCGATCTCGACGACATGCTGACGTGGAGCGCGGTGGCGCTGATCGCCCAGCTCGCAGCGTATGGCGTGACACGCCTGCTGCTGCCACACCTGCCCTCAGACGTCAAAGAGGGTAAACTCGCGCCTGCGATATTTCTCGCCGCCATTTCCATCGCCATCGGAGTGCTCAACGCTGCCGCGATGGCTGACTGAAGTCTTTAATCATGCAAGTCGCGCCGCCCAAACCGATCAACGGTTACCGCAAGTTCTGGGCACACCGCTTCGGGATATCAAGCTTCCTGCCGACCACCGCGGCCGACATGGAAGCGCGCGGCTGGGATTCCTGCGACGTCATCCTCGTCACCGGTGACGCCTAGATCGATCATCCGAGTTTCGGCATGGCACTGGTCGGGCGGCTGCTCGAAGTGCAGGGCTTTAGAGTCGGCATCATCAGCCAGCCGGACTGGCGTTCGGCCGAGGACTTCAAACGCCTCGGCAAACCGAATCTGTATTTCGGCGTCACCGCCGGCAACATGGATTCGATGGTCAACCGCTATACCGCCGACCGCAAGCTGCGCTCCGACGATGCCTATACGCCGGGCGCGCAAGCGAACAAGCGCCCCGACCGCGCCGTCACCGTCTACAGCCAGCGTTGCCGCGAAGCCTTTCCCGACGCCAATGTCGTCATCGGCAGCATTGAAGCGAGCCTCAGACGCATCGCGCATTTCGATTACTGGTCGGAGACCGTGCGCCGTTCGGTGCTGCCCGATTCCAAAGCCGACCTGCTGCTGTTCGGCAACGCCGAGCGCGCGATTGTCGAACTGACGCATCGCCTCGCCAAGGGTGAGCCCATCGCCAATATTCGCGATCTGCGCGGCAGCGCCTTCATGGCGCCGCGCGGCTGGCATCCGGAAGGCTGGAGCGAAGTCGATTCGACCACGGTCGATACGCCGGGTGCGCTGCATCCGCATTCCGATCCGTACGCGATGAAGGAAAAAAATCCGGCGGCAACACCGAAGGCTGCAACAGCGCCGGGCGCGCAAATCATCCAGTTCCACAACCGCGCCGAGAAACTCGCCGCCAAACTCGACGCGCGCGCGCATACCGTGATCCGCCTGCCCTCGTACGAGCAGGTCAAGGCCGATCCGATACTCTATGCGCACGCCTCGCGTACCTTCCATCTCGAATCGAATCCGGGCAATGCGCGTGCACTCGTGCAAGCGCATGGCGAGCGTGACGTCTGGTTG
>JANXSE010000119.1 GCA_025356695.1 Betaproteobacteria bacterium | reverse complement strand
GGTTCGCCGGTCCTGCGGACTCCCCTGCGCTGCTCGGCGGCTCTCAGGGGGGTGATATGGCAACGTTCACGATGTCAAGGCGTTGCGCCTGCTTGTTCTTGTTGCAAGGGTACCCGTGAACGCAGCGAAGATAATAGTTACGAAACTCTCTGTTCACAGTAGTGTGCCCTTGCGGCAATACCTCCATCTCTTCGCTTTCCAGCAACTCGCGCGGCACAATCATTACTGCGATGTCCAATGGATCGCGGCCGTCAGGAGAAGACATGACGAATTCCGGTGCCAAGGCGGTAATGTGGCGAGCGTCGATATGAACGGAACTGCCGGTCTTGCCGATCTCCGATATCGCGTGAGCGGCTGTAATGATGAATGGTATGCCTTCGTATTCTAAGGTTACGCAGGAAGCGTAAAGATCTGGTCTGTCGCGATCATCGACCGCAAACAGTGGATAGGTATACCGAGACACTTCCGGATGAGTCTCGGCGAGTGTGAGGTGGAGGTAGTCGCCGACGCTAAGAATGGAAGTTTCGTTTGGCAAAGGTTGATTTTGCGACTGCTAACCAGTATTGGTTGACAAATATTAGTTGTCAGAAATTATATGTCACTTGTTGAATGACAAATAGCCTATAACCCTCGGCTTGTCCTCAGGCCTTCTTCCGAAGGCATTTCTATTTTTCCCGTATTAAGCATCTCGCTGATTTCTTGTTAATAGACCGCGGGCAGGCATTCAACAAACCGTGCGGCGTATCGATCCCACGCGCAATCGAAGCGCGTACAGACGCCCGCCGCAGCATTCACGCCGCAGCAGAAATCACAACAATGGAATTTTAAGCGACCGCGAGCTGCTGCGTGGTGCGCAGGCTGACGGTGTTGCCGTCGGCACCGTAGGCGCCGGGGATGCGCGCGGAGGTGAAGATCGAGCTGAGCGCGCGCTGCGTGTGCTGCAGGCGTGTTGAAATGATGATGCCGTTGGTGGTGTTGGTGCGCTGCGCGTCTGCGGTCAGCACCAGGAGTTTTTTCCAGGCGTTGCGCGCTGCCGCGGCGCTGCTGCCGCATTCGCGCAGGCAGCGTTCCATGCCGGCACGGTCGGCGCTGTAGCCGGCGGCTATCAACAGGCGGCTGCGTTCGTCGCCGAGCCGTGTGAGTTCGAACAGATGGTTCGACTTCGGCGCGGAGAATTCGGCGATGCGCTCGCTCTCACCGCGCACCAGTGCCGCCTGTTCGGCGCGCAGCGTGTCGATGAAGGCAGCCAGTGCCGCGACTTCGCGGTCGATGTTGCCGTGCAGTGCAGCGAGGTTGATGGCCATGATGGACGGTGAGCTTTCGTTAAGGTGCCTGAGCCCTTACGCTTTGTGCGCGTGGATCAGCTCCTGCACGGTTTGCAGCAGGCGGTCGGCGACTTTGCCGGCGTCTACCTTGAAGTGGCCGTTGGCGATCGCCTGCTTGATTTCGTCGACGCGCGCGGTGTTGACCACCGGCGTTTCGGCGAAGCCCTTTTCGATGGCCTGCAGACTGCTGGAAACGGTACTCAGTTCCACCGTGTCGCTGGCAACCGTCGAGGGCTCGCTGGCAGATTTTTTGGCCGGCCGGCCGGGTTCGTCGAGGTTCGGGCCCCCGACGATGGATTTGAGACTGTTGTTATCGATTTTCATGATGACCACCTTTGCAAGATCGGACTAACGCAAATAACGGACGGTCGCGGTGGAAACTTTAGCCGTCCGTGCAAAAGACGGGGAGGTCCGACCGTTGATCCTGTGCAAGTGCATGATCGATATGTAAAAAAAATTTTCGCTGCCAGGGTTGTTTTTGCGCCCGGGCGCCGCGGTTCTAGAAGGCGATCTCGACGGTGCCGCCGGTGCGCGCGACACCGCTGACGGTCTGGCCCGAGCCGGTGCGCACCTGCGCGACCTGTCCGTCCTGTGCATTATTTAACGCGCGGCCTTCGGCGCTGACGCGAAAACCGTTGCCGCCGGAAAGCAGTTTGACCGACTGGCCCTGTTGCACGGCCAGCGGCGCGCGCAATAAATCGTAGCGCAGCGGCTGGCCGGCGGCGATCGACGCTACGCTGATCTTGCCGACGGCGGTGTCGGCGCTCGCCAGCACGCCCTGTGGCAACAGCGTGAGGTCGCCGTTCTGCACGGCGAGGTCGGCCGCGCTGATGACCTGCCCGGGTGCCAGCGCGTGCGAGGCGGTCAGATAGCTGCCGCTGACCCTGACATCGACGTTGATGTAAATGGTCCATGGTACGGGGCCGCCGCAGCGTACGCCCAGATTGGTCTGGCCCCACAGGCGCCCGCCCGCGGGCACAAACGGCTCCAGCGCGGTGCAGGCCGGCATGACGAGGCGCGGATCGACGGCGCCGATGGTGTAGGTGGTTTTGCCCGGCATGCCGGCGGTCTGCTGGCGCACGAACTGGTCAACGGCCTGGTGGATGCCGGCGGCCGATTGCACGGCCGGGGCCTGTGCGAATGCCGCACCGGCGCCGAGCGCTGCAAGCAGGACGATGGCGATACGGTTTAACAATGTCTTCATGTGGGTGGCTCCGTCAGCGCTGCGGCGCAATTCGATCCGGGTGTGACAACTGTCGTGTTCGAAACGATGAGCGGATTGTGCCCTCGCGCGAGGGCCGAGGAGGGCCGGAAATGAGCGGTTTTTGACCGTCTAATCGCCTGATGGCTGAGGCCCCGCGCTACATAAGATGATCGCCGTGTACTGCCGTATTGCGCGTTGATCGGACTGGATGTGACGCACAGGTATTCACGGCAGGCGATAACGGATTCTGTAACACGATGCAGCACAGCGGACAGCAACGAAGGTAATGCACATGGCCAATTCACTCGATGCAGCACTGCAGTTCCACGCCGAGGCGCTGGGCTTGCGCGCATTGCGCCAGCAGGTCCTCGCCTCGAACATCGCGAACGCAGACACGCCGGGCTACAAGGCGCGCGATATTGATTTCAACAAGTCGTTGCAGGACGCGGTGTCGGGCCGCGTTTCGGCGAACGAACTGACACGCACGGTCAACACGCATCTGGCCTCGCCGCAAGCGGCGGCCGCCGGCGCCGGTCCGCTGCTCTACCGGCAGGTCGTGCAGCCTTCGCTTGACGGCAACACGGTCGACATGGATGTCGAGCGCGCGCAGTTCGCCGAGAACGCGGTGCGTTACGAAGCCAATCTGATGTTTCTCAACAGCCAGCTGAAGTCGCTGCTGGCGGCGATCCAGGGGTAAGCCATGTCACTCTTCAACGTCTTCGACATTGCCGGCAGCGCCATGACGGCGCAATCGCAGCGCCTCAACGCGACGGCGAGCAACCTTGCCAACGCCGACAGCGCGGCGGGTCCCGACGGCAAGGTGTATCGCGCCAAGCAGGTCGTCTTCAGCAGCGTGCCGATGGCCGGCGAGGCCGGCAGCGGCGTGCGCGTCACCGGTGTCGTCGAAGACGAGTCGCCGGCGAAACAGATTTTCAACCCGCAGCATCCGCTCGCCGATCCGAAGGGCTATGTCTCGATGCCCAACGTCAACGTGGTGGATGAAATGGTCAACATGATCTCGGCGTCGCGTTCCTACCAGAACAACGTCGAGATGATGA
The DNA here is from genome assembly GCA_025356695.1 of Betaproteobacteria bacterium. The sequence goes on along the minus strand of JANXSE010000119.1, from coordinate 46,394 downwards.
ACACCGCAAAAACGATGCTGCTCAAGACCTTGCAGCTCGGTTCATAAGGAGAACACATGTCATCCGTACAAAGCGCCACTTCAGCCAGCGCCACTGCGAGCGCCGCCAGCGCGGTCGCTGCGGCCTCATCGAATTCGAGCGATATCCAGGACCGCTTCCTCAAGCTGCTCGTTTCACAGCTGAAGAACCAGGATCCGCTCAATCCGATGGACAACGCGCAGCTCACTTCGCAGCTGTCGCAGATCAGCACGGTGACCGGCATCGAAAAACTCAACTCGAGCATGCAGTCGCTGTCGGCGTCGTTCATGTCGGCGCAGTCGCTGCAGTCCGCCGGCCTCATCGGCCACACCGTCTACACCGAAGGCAACACGCTGTCGTTCAACGGCAGCGGCGCGGTCGGCGGCGGCATCACGCTCCCGCAGTCGGTCGACAGCCTCAAGGTCAACATCGTCGGGCCCTCGGGCAACGTCGTGCGCCAGCTCGATCTCGGTGCGCAACAGGCGGGCCTTACCAGCTTCCAGTGGGACGGCCTGAGCGACAGTGGTTCGAACAGCGCTGCCGGCAGCTACAGTTTTCAGGTGCTCGCCACCAGCGGCGGACAGACCGTGCCCGCGACTTCGCAGATACGCGGCCTCGTCTCGAGCATCACGCTCGGCAGTGACGGCGCGCACGCGATGGTGACCGGCGTCGGCGACGTGCCGGTCAGCCAAATCAAACAAATCATGTAATCAGGAGAGATCATGGCATTTCAATCAGGATTAAGCGGTCTGAACGCGGCGTCGCAAAGTCTCGACGTCATCGGCAACAACGTCTCGAACGCCGGCACCGTCGGCTTCAAGCAGTCGCGCGTGCTGTTCTCGGACGTGTTCGCCAATTCCCTCAACGGCTCGGGTTCGACGGCGATTGGCATCGGCACGCAGGTCGCGGCGATTGAACAGGAGTTCACGCAGGGCGCGATCACGGTGACCAATAATCCGCTCGACATCGCCGTCAACGGCAAGGGCTTCTTCCGTCTCAGCGACAATGGCACGATTTCGTATACGCGCAACGGCCAGTTCCATCTCGACAACGCCGGCTACGTCGTCACCTCCGGCAATCTGAAGGTTACCGGCTACGGTGTTGATGCCACCGGCACCATTATCCCGACCGCACCGGTGCCGCTGCAAATCTCTAGCGCGCAGCTCGCGCCGACACCGACCTCCAGTTTCAAATCGAGCCTCAACCTGAATTCGAGCGAGGCGCTGCCCGCCACCGGCGTCTTCAACGCGACCGATCCGACCAGCTACAACGATTCGACCTCCGGCTCGGTGATCGACAGCCTCGGCAATTCGCATGTCTTCACGATGTATTTCGTGAAGACCGCAGTCGCCGGCCAATGGAACCTGCATGCCACAGTGGACGGCACCGCACCCGCCAACGTCAACCTCGGCGCCGGTGCCGGCACGCCGATCAACGTGAATTTCAATTCAAGCGGTGCATTGACGACGGCGATGCCGATTTCGCCGGTGGCGCTGACTATTGCCGGCGGCGCCACCAGCCCTCTGAACTTCGGTCTCGACTTCACCGGCTCGACGCAATTCGGCGCGAGCTTTGCGGTCAATTCGCTGGTGCAGGACGGCTTCGCCTCGGGGCGCCTGTCCGGATTCAACGTCGCCGCCGACGGCGTCATGGTCGGCCACTACACCAACGGTCAAAGCCGCAACCTCGGGCAGGTCGTGCTGGCGAATTTTTCCGATCCGCGCGGCTTGAAACCGATGGGCGACGGGCGCTGGAACGAAACGGCTGATTCCGGACTGCCGGTGGTCGGTGCGCCGGGCAGCGGAGACCTGGGTGCGGTGCAGGCCTCGGCGACCGAATCGTCGAACGTCGATCTCACCGCCGAACTCGTCAACATGATCACCGCGCAGCGCATCTACCAGGCGAACGCGCAGTCGATCAAGACGCAGGATGCGGTGCTGCAAACGCTGGTCAACTTGAAGTAATCGCGGTTAAACGCGGCGTCCGTCGCCGCGTTGCCCACGGAGCAAACAATGGATCGCATGATTTACCTCGCCACCAGCGGCGCCAAGCAGACCATGGGTCAGCAGGCGACGGTTGCGCACAATCTGGCCAACCTCACCACCAACGGTTTCCGCGCCGAGATGAGCGTGTTCCGTGCAGTGCCGGTGGTCGGCGCCGGTGCGAACACACGCACCTTCGTCGTCGATTCGACGCCGGGTGCGGACTTCACGCCGGGCGCGATCCAGCAGACCGGGCGCGATCTCGACATCGCGGTGCAGGGCAAGGGCTGGATCGCCGTGCAGGCGGCCGACGGCAGCGAAGCGTATACGCGCAACGGCAGCCTGCAACTGTCGCCTAACGGCCTGTTGCAGACGCGCGCGGGCAATGCGGTGCTCGGCGACGGCGGCCCGATTGCGATCCCAGCCGATACGCTGATCACAGTGGCCGGCGACGGCACCGTGTCAACGGTGCCGACCGGCATGAAGCCCGCCGGCAACACGATGGTGGGCCGCATCAAACTGGTCAACCCGCCGGAAGCGCAGCTCGAACGTGGCAACGACGGCCTGTTTCGCGTGCGCGGCGGCGCGCCCGCGGCAGCCGATACCGGCGTAAAACTCGTCTCCGGTTCGCTCGAGGCGAGCAATGTCAATGCCGTCGAGCAGATGGTGCGCATGATTTCACTGGCGCGCCAGTACGACATGCAGATGAAGCTGTTGCAGAACGCCGAGAACAACGCCAAAGACGCCGCGCAGCTGCTCGGCCTCCAGGGTTGAACGCAATAATTACCGAACCAACGAACTCACTCAGGAAACGGATTCGATCATGATGCGCTCGCTGTGGATTTCCAAGACCGGCCTCGATGCCCAGCAGACCAATATGGACGTCATCGCCAACAACCTGGCCAACGTCAGCACCAATGGCTTCAAGCGCGCGCGTGCCGTGTTCGAGGACCTGCTCTATCAAACGATACGCCAGCCGGGGGCCAACTCGTCGCAGCAGACGCAACTCCCCTCGGGGCTGCAGATCGGCACCGGCGTGCGCCCAGTGGCGAGCGAACGCATCTTCACGCAGGGCAACCTGCAGAAGACCGACAACCCGCTCGACATCGCGATCAACGGCCAGGGTTTTTTCCAGGTCCTGATGCCCGACGGCACCACCGCCTATTCGCGCGACGGCTCGTTTCACATCGACGCGCAGGGCGCGCTGGTGACGTCGAGCGGTTTTCACGTGCAGCCGGCGATCACGCTACCGGCCAACTCGCTGACCGTCACCATCGCGCGCGACGGCACCATCTCGGTAACCAAAGCCGGTTCGCCGGCGCCGACCACGGCCGGCCAGCTGCAACTTGTCAACTTCGTCAATCCGGCGGGCCTGCAAAGCATGGGCGAAAACCTCTATCTCGAAACCGCTTCGTCGGGCACGCCGAATGCCAACACGCCGGGCACCAACGGCCTCGGCCTCCTGAACCAGGGCTACGTCGAGACCTCCAACGTCAACGTTGTCGAGGAACTCGTCAGCATGATCCAGACGCAGCGTGCCTACGAAATCAATTCGAAGGCGATCACGACGTCCGACCAGATGTTGCAGAAGCTGACGCAGCTCTAAGCCATTCGAAGGAGACAGTGTGAAAGCCATGATTCAACGCGATCTCGTCCGCGCCGCCGCGCTGCTGCTGGCGCTGCCGCTGGCGGCCTGCATCACCACCACGCCGTCGACCTCGGTGCACCAGCCGATGAGCGTGCGGCCGCCGGCGCTGGCCGCGTCGACGCAGGCCAACGGCGCCATCTACCAGGCCGGCTACAGCCGCCCGTTGTTCGAAGACCGCCGCGCGCGCAACGTTGGCGACACGCTGACCGTCAACATCGTCGAAAACACCTCGGCCGACAAGAAGTCGAATACGACGACCAATCGTTCGAGCGACAACAACTTCGGCGTCACCAACGTCTCGGGCCTGCCCGGCAAGAGCTTCATGGGCGCCGGGCTCGCCGCCAACTCTGACTTCAAATTCAGCGGCGACGGCGAGACCGCCAGCAACAACGTTTTCACCGGCACCATCACGGTCACCGTCATCGAGGTGTATCCGAACGGCAACCTGCTGGTCAGCGGCGAGAAGCAGGTCGGCATCAACCACGCCTCGGAATTCATTCGTTTGTCCGGTGTGGTAAATCCCGTCTACATGACGCCGACCAACAGCATCAATTCGGTGCAGATTGCCGATGCCCGTGTCGAATACCGCGGCAACGGCCAGATCGAAAACGCCCAGAACATGGGCTGGCTGTCGCGCTTTTTCATGAACGCATTGCCTTTCTGATCATGCGACGCATACATAACGGACTGACTTCCTCGGGCATCGTGCTGATGCTCATCGCGCTGTTTGTCGCGCTCACGGTTGCGGCCGGCGCGCGCGCCGAACGCATCAAGGACCTTGCCAGCGTGCAGGGCGTGCGCTCGAACCAGTTGATCGGTTACGGCCTGGTGGTCGGCCTCGACGGCAGCGGCGACCAGACTACGCAGACGCCGTTCACGGTGCAGAGCCTGACCAGCATGCTCGGCCAGCTTGGCGTCAATCTGCCGCCCGGCACCAGCCTGCAGTTGAAGAACGTCGCGGCGGTGATGATGACGGCGCAACTGCCGGCGTTTTCGCAGCCCGGACAGACCATCGATGTCACTGTGTCGTCGATGGGCAATGCGAAATCGCTGCGCGGCGGCACGCTGCTGTTGGCGCCGTTGAAGGGCGCGGACGGCCAGGTCTACGCGATGGCGCAGGGCAACGTGCTGGTCGGCGGTGTCGGCGCCTCCAGCGCCGGCGGCTCCAGCGTGCAGATCAACCATTTGAGCGTCGGCCGCATTGCCGCCGGCGCCACTATTGAACGCGCGGTAGCGACACAACTCGGCCAGGACGGCTATATCTTTCTCGGGCTTAATACCACCGACTTCACGACCACGCGCCGCGTCGTCGACGGCATCAACCGCAAATTCGGCGACGGCATTGCCAACGCCATCGACGCACGCATGATCCAGGTGGCGGCACCGGGCGAACGCGACCGCCGCGTCGAGTTTCTGGCGCAGATCGAGGAACTCGACATCACGCCGGCCGAGGGCGCGGCGAAGGTCATCGTCAACGCGCGCACCGGCTCGGTGATCATGAATAATCGCGTCACCATCGACATCTGCGCGATTTCGCACGGCAACCTGTCGGTCGTCATCACCAGCGAGCCGATTATCAGCCAGCCCGGCCCGCTGTCGGGCGGCAGCACGGTGCAGGCCAACCGCGAGCAGATTGAAATTCGTCAGGACAAGGGCGCGCTGACCATGGTCAGGGGGGCGAATCTTGCCGATGTCGTCAAAGCGCTCAACTCGATCGGCGCCACGCCGCAGGACCTGCTGGCAATTCTGCAAGCGATGAAAGCGGCCGGCGCGTTGCGCGCAGATCTGGAAATCATATGAACGCAAACAGCAGCGCGGGGCTGGCCGGTTCGCTGGCCATTGATGCGAACGGTCTCGAACAGCTTAAAGCACAGGCCAAAAATGCGCCCGACAAGGCGATCGCGGGCGCGGCCAAACAATTCGAGTCGATGTTTCTCGGCATGATCATGAAGAGCATGCGCGAGGCGACGCCGAAGGATGGCCTCTTCGACAGCGAGCAGACGAAGATGTACACCGCCATGCTTGACCAGCAGTTCGCGCAGCAGATGGCCACGCGCGGCACCGGGCTGGCCGATGCGATCACGCGCCAGTTGTCGCGCGGTACGGTAGCCGATGCGGCGCCGGCGGCCGGTTCGACCTCGGCGCTGCAGATGTCGACGCTGGCACTGGCGCGCCTGAACCTGGATGCCACGGCGGCAGCCGTTGCGCCGTCGACGCCGGCAGCACCGGATTTCGACGTGCAACCGATCTCGCTTGACGATGAAGCCTGGGACGAATCGATTTCAAAACACATGCGGATCATTGCGCAGGCGGCGCCATCGATGCCGTCGCCCGTGACGCCGCCGGCACCGGCCGATGGCGCGACCTCGATTGCGCAGACCGGTGGTTTCGTCAACCGCATCTGGAGCCATGCGGTGGAGGCGGCGCGCTCGATCGGCGTGCAGCCGCAATTCATGGTTGGCCAGGCGGCGCTGGAAAGCGGCTGGGGCAAACATGAAATGCGCAACGCCGACGGCAGCGCGACGCACAACCTCTTCGGTATCAAGGCCGGCAAGGGCTGGAGCGGTCCGACCGTTGAAAAAACCACCACCGAATACGTCAACGGCGTAGCGCAGAAAACCACCGCGAAGTTCCGCGTGTATGCGTCGTATGCCGAGTCCTTCAAGGACTACGCCAAGCTGATCGGCGGTAATCCGCGTTACGCCGGCGTGGTGGCGCAGTCGCAGGATGCACGCGGCTTTGCGCGCAACCTGCAGCAGGCCGGTTACGCCACCGATCCGGCGTATGCCGACAAGCTGGTGCGCGTGATCAACGGCAGCACGCTGCGGCAAAGTCTCGCCTGGGCGCAGCCGGTGCAACCGGCACCACTCGCGTCGCAGATGCTAGCGCGCCGCTGACGATTTGAGTCCGTGCACAAGGACAACATGGTATGAGTAGCGGTATTTACAGCCTCGGTCTTTCCGGCCTTGCGGCGGCGCAGGCGGGCCTGACCACCACCGGCCACAACATCACCAACGCGAGCACGCCGGGTTATCACCGCCAGTCGATCCAGCAAAGCGCGCTGCCACCGCTGGCCAACGGCTCCGGATTTTTCGGCCAGGGCGTGCAGGTCGACACGGTGGTGCGCGGCTACAGCCAGTTTCTCGAAACGCAGCTGTCGCAGTCGCAGTCGCAATCGAGTTACTACACGACCTACAACGCACAGATGACGCAGATCGACAATATCGTTGCCGACAGTAATGCCGGCCTGTCGCCGGCGCTGCAGGAATTCTTTTCGGCCACGCATACTGTCGCCGCCAATCCGTCGGACATCGCCGCACGCCAGGGCATGGTGTCGGCAGGCACGACACTGTCGGCGCGCTTTAATGCGCTGGCGGCGCGTTTTGACCAGTTGCAGGGCGGCGTCAATTCGCAGATTTCAAGCATCGTTACCAGCGTTAATTCGCTGGCGCAGCAGGTTGGTTCACTGAACGGCCGCATCCTGGTCATGCAGCAAAATCCGCTGCAGCCGCCGAACGACCTGCTCGACCAGCGCGATGCGCTCATCAGCCAGCTCAACCAGCTTGTCGGCAGCACTTCCGTGACGCAAAGCGACGGCAGCATCAACGTGGTCATCGGCAACGGCCAGAATCTGGTGGTCGGATCCAATGTGATGACGCTGGCAGCGGCCACCTCGCTCGACGACCCACAGCGCACCGAGGTCGGTTACACCATCGGCGGCAATACCGTGCTGCTCGGCCCGAGCACCTTTCAGGGCGGCAGCCTGGGTGCTTTGCTGGCGTTTCGCGCCAATGATCTGGACGCCGCACAAAATGCGTTGGGCCAGGTCGCCGTCGGCCTCGCGCAGACCTTCAACGACCAGCACCAGCTTGGCCGCGATCTCAACGGCGCCGCCGGCGGCAACTTCTTCGCGCCGCTGGCGCCGACCGTGCTGACGCATTCGACAAATGCGGGCAACGCAGTGATCACGGCCAGCCTCAGCAACGCCGGCGCACTCACGGCGAGCGATTACCGGCTGACGCGTACTGCCGCCGGTTACGATGTGACGCGCCTGTCCGACAACACGACGAACAGCTACGCAACGCTGCCGCAGACCGTCGACGGCGTGACGCTCACGCTGGCATCGGGCGCGGCATCCACCGGCGACAGTTTTCTGATCCAGCCTACGCACAACGCCGGTCGCAACATGGCAATGAGCTTGAGCGACCCCGCGGCGATCGCCGCCGCCGCGCCGGTGCGCGCCGGCGTGGCGTCTGCCAACACCGGCAGCGGCACGATCAGTGCCGGCAGCGTCAACACGCCGCCGCCGCCCAGCGCCAATCTGCTGCAGCCGGTGACGATTACGTTCACCGCCGCCGGCACCTTCAACGTGAGCGGCACCGGCACCGGCAACCCGATTGGTGTGGCTTACACCGCCGGCGGCAATATCAGCTACAACGGCTGGACCGTGCAGATCGCCGGCGCACCGGCCGCCGGCGACGTCTTCACCATCGGCCCCAACAACGGCGGCGTGGCCGACGGTCGCAATGCACTGCTGCTGACGGGACTGCAGACGCAGAACAAAATGGCGGGCGGCACCGCCACCTATCAGGGTGTTTACAGCCAGTTGGTCAGCCAGGTCGGCAGCAAAACGCAGCAGACCGATGTCATGTTGCAGACACAGAAAACGCTGGTGCAACAGGCCACGTTGGCGCAGCAGTCGCTGTCCGGTGTCAATCTCGACGAAGAGGCCGCCAACCTGTTGCGTTATCAACAGGCTTATCAAGCGGCCGGAAAAATGATCCAGATTGCACAGACGCTGTTCCAGACAGTGCTCGACCTTCGATAGGAGCCCGCATGCGCATCAGCACCGGCATGGTTTATGAACTTGGCATCTCGAGCCTGCAGCAGCGCCAGGCCGACCAGGTGCGTTTGCAACAGCAGATTTCCAGCGGCCGCCGCGTCCTGACACCCGCCGACGACCCGATCGCCGCCGCCGCGGCGCTCAACGTCAAACAGTCGCAGGCGCTCAATCAGCAATACAAGACCAACGGCGACACCGCCAAAAACCAGTTGAGTCTTGAGGAAAGCGCGCTCTCGGATCTCACCGCTCTGTTGCAGGACGCGCGCACGCTGGCGGTGAATGCAGGAGACCCGACGCTGACCAATGTCGACCGCGCCAGTATCGCGAGCGAACTCGACGGCCGATATCAGGAGTTGCTCGGGCTCGCCAACCGCGGCGACGGCAACGGCCAGTTTCTGTTTTCGGGTTATCAGGGCGCCACGCAGCCGTTCAGCGAAACGAGTCCCGGCGTTGTTACCTATGCCGGCGATGCCGGCCAGCGGCTCGTGCAGATCGGGCCGGCACGTATGCTGGCGGTCAATGATTCGGGCGACGCGGTGTTCCGCGCCATCCGCAACGGCAACGGCACTTTCGCTGCGGCGCCGGCGGGCGCCAACGCCGGCACCGGCGTCATCGATGCGACCACACTCGGCGATCCGTCGAAATGGAACACCGCAGCGAACGCGAAAGATTTCAGCATCCGCTTCAACACCAGCGGCGGCGTCACTACCTACGACATCGTTGATAACGTCAACAACGTGTCGATGCTGACCGGTGCCGCGCCCGGTGCCGGTCCCTACCTGCGCACGTTTACTCCTGGCACGCCGATCAGTTTTGCCACGCAGGCGCCGCCCGATACCAACGCGACGGCATTTGATTTCGGCGCGTCGGTGACCATCAGCGGTGCGCCTTCCGGCGGCGACAGCTTCAGCGTCAAAGCCAGTTCCAGCCAGGACATGTTCACCACGCTGCACAACCTGATCACGGCTCTCAAGACCGGCACCAACGCCACACCGGCCTCCGACGCCAAGTACCAGAACACGCTGAATGCATCACTGACCGAACTCGACAATGGCCTCAACAACGTGCTGAAGACGCGCGCTGCAGTCGGTGCCAGGCTCAAGGAGGTCGACACCGCGCAGAGTTCGGCCGATGACGTGAACCAGCAGTACACGCAGACCCTGTCGGGCCTGCAGGACCTTGATTACACCAAGGCGATCAGCGACCTGAACCAGCAGCAGATCTATCTGCAGGCGGCGCAGCAGTCGTTTCTGAAAGTTACCAAGCTCAGCCTGTTTGATCTGCTGTGAGGGTTATCGTGAAAAAATTTCCGGCAATAAAATCCGTGGCGCGCGCGCCGCTTTGCGCGACGGCGTTTTTGCTGCTGACGGGCTGCAGCGGCATGGAGGGCGTGCGCAGCGGCAGCATGCTGATCCCGCCCGACCTGCTCACCGTCAGCAAATCGCTGAGCGTGCCGATGGAAAGCGTGGCGGCCGGCGCGGCGCTGTTTCTGATCATCGATCCGCTGGCGCCGAACTGGCAGATCGAGGAGATGCGGCTCAACGACACGCGTTACCGCATCGCCATGCGCAAGAAGCGTTTCACCACCGGCGGCGACGGCGAGGTGATGCCGGCTTTTAACCGGCGCGCCGAGCAGCTGGTGCGCGAGAACCGTGGCGCCGGTTATCGTATCGTCGAATTTTCCGAGGGCGTTGACTCCGCCGTGCCGATCGCACAGCGTGTCGCACAGGGGGTGGTCGAAATCGTGCGCTAGCGGTTTTTGCACCGCCGCAGCGGCGCGATTTGTGACAAATATCACGCAAATTCCGAAAATCGGCGTGACTTTTAACACGCTGCGGCACTTTCAATCCGGTGCTGGCGTAAACTGGCGCGATGTTGCAATCCCGCATCGTCAGTGTGTTTTCGCGCGTCTGGATCGCGTGGCTGCTTTTGCAGGCCGGGGTCGTCGCGTCCGTCATCGTCGCCGTGCTGCTGGTGCGCGATGCGCAGACCACCCAGAACATCGAGGCGGAAAACGCGGCAGACGAAATCGTCACCGCGATCGACGCGCGCATGCGCGCCTACGTCGAGGTCGTTTACGCGGTGCGCGGCCTCTTTGTCGGCTCGCGCACGGTCACGCCGGAGGAGTTCGAGCGTTTCGTCACCAGTCTCGAACTGCAGCAGCGCTATCCGGGCATGCAGACCATTGTTTTCGCGCCGCGCGTCCCGGCCTCTGAGCGCGTCGCCTTCGAACAAAGTGTGCGCGCTATCGGCGGGGCCTATAGCGATTACTCGATCAGGCCGCCGGGGCAGCGTGACGAATATTTCCCGACGTTGCACCGCGTGCGTTTTGGCCAGGGGGACGCGCCCGTCGGCATCGACATTTACAACGAGCTGGAACGACGGGCCGCGATCAATGCCGCAGGCGATTCCGGCGGATTGTCCGCGCTCGGGCCGGTGCCGTTTCTGACCGATCCGGGGCGCAAGGCATTTTTCCTCTTTTTGCCGGTATATCGCAACGGTGTTGTCACGGCGTCGCTGGAGGAAAAGCGGCGTGCCTTCATGGGTGTCGTGCGCGCCAATTTCCGTGTCGAGGAACTGGTGGCGAGCGTGGCGCGCGGCGCGCAACTGCCGCATCAACGTTTCGCGCTTTTCGATATCGGCCGCGGCGGCGCCGAAGACGAGTCCAAACTGCTCTACGATAGCGCCGGCACCATGGCGCCCGATGCGGACATCGCCGCCTTCGGCGCGACCGGCATTGCGCGCACCGTGCGTTTCGGCGGCCATGCCTGGCGCGTGCTAGTGGCGCAGCCGTCGGCAGTCGGTTACACGGTATGGCTGGCGCCGCTGGCTGCCGGGCTTGCCATCAGTCTTTTGCTGTTTGCGCTGGTGCTGTCGCAGTCGCGCGCTTCGCAGCGTGCGCGCGCGCTGGTCGGGCAGACGGTGCGCAAGCTGCGCGCGACCGAACGCCGGATTGCCAAGACGGAGGAATTTTCCTCCGTGATGACCCTGCATGCGGGGCTCGACGGCCGCCTGCTGAGGGTGCCGCCGACCTTTTGCCGCCTGATGGGTTACAGCGAGGCCGAACTGCTGACGCGGCGTATCGATGACCTGATCCATCCGCAGCACGGCCTGGCGTGGAAGCGCCAGTTGCGCGTGCTCACGGCCGGCCAGATCAAATCCGCCGATTGCGAAAAACGCTGCATGCGCGGCGACGGCGGGGAAATCTGGATGGCCCTGAGCTGCCTGCTGGTGGCTGATGACGACGGCGCGCCGCTGCGCCTGCTGGTTTACGCGCGCGATGTCACTGCGCGCGTGCTGGCCGACGCCGAATTGCGCCGGTTGCACGCCGATCTCGAGCGCCGCGTCGAACAGCGCACCGAGCAGTTGCAGGCGGCGAACCGCGAACTCGAATCGTTCAGCTATTCGGTGTCGCATGATCTGCGTGCCTCGGTGCGGCACATCTCCGGCTTTGCCCGCATGCTCGAAAGCGAACTGCCGCCGTCGCTCGGCGCGGACGCGCGCCGTCATCTCGAGCGCATCGGCGCGGCAGCGGCGCGCATGGGCGAGTTGATTGACGATCTGTTGTTCTTCGCGCGCGCCTCGCGTGCCGAGCTGCGTTTAAGTTCGCTCGACATGAACGCCGCGGTGCAGCGCGCGCTGGATGAACTCGCCCCCGATCTGGCGGGGCGCGAGGTCGAATTGCGCATCGCCACGCTGCCGCCGGGGTTGGCCGACCGCGGGCTGCTGCATCAGGTGTGGGCCAACCTCTTGTCGAACGCCTTCAAATATTCTTCGCTGCGCGACAAGCCGGTAATCGAGATCGGCCACGAAGAGGGCGCGGACGGCGAGCAGATTTACTACGTGCGCGACAACGGCGTTGGCTTTGAGCAGTCAAGCGCGCACCGCCTTTTCGGTGTCTTCCAGCGCCTGCATACGCGCGAAGAGTTCGAGGGCACCGGCATCGGGCTGGCGACCGTGCAACGCATCGTGCATCGCCACGGCGGGCGCGTCTGGGCGGAGGGCGCGACCGGCCGCGGCGCGACCTTCCGCTTTTCGCTGTCGCGTGAAGCGGGCGACGCCTTGAGCGCCGGCCAGCCGCGGTCGGCCGCTTCGGCCTAGTTAACGCCGCTTCAGCGGCCGGGAATGGCCACCTGCAGCATGCTGCCGAAGCCCGCCTCGAACAGCCGTTCGAACACCGGCACGCAGTAGGGCAGCGACAGCATCAGCGCAAAAAAACCGACCATCATGGTGATCGGAAAGCCGATCGCGAAAATATTCAGTTGCGGCGCCGCGCGCGTCAGCACGCCGAGTGCCGCGTTGACCACCAGCAGCGTGGCGATCAGCGGCAGCGAGAGCAATATCGCCGCACGCATCACCATACCGCCCGACTGTGCCAGCAGCAGCCACTGGCCGGCGCCGGCGGCGTCGACCGGAACGGCCTGGAAAGATTCGATCAGCGTCGAGATCATGACGAGGTGGCCGTTGAGTGAGAGAAACGTCAGGGTGGCGAGCAGGTTGATGTACTGGCCGATCACCGGCACCTGGCCGTTGCTCTGCGGATCGTAGAACTGCGCAAAGCCCAGTCCCATCTGCAACCCGATCACGTCGCCCGCCGCGGTGATGCCGGAAAATATCACGCGCATGGCCATGCCCATGGCAATGCCGAGGGCGGTTTCGCGCGCCAGCAGCAATAACCCGGCGCCGGAGCCCGGATCGATTTCGGGTATTGCCATGGTTGGCGCGACCACCGCGGTGATCAATATGGCGAGGCCGATTTTGACGGGAGCCGCAACCTGCGCGGCGCCGGTCAGCGGCGCGGTCGCCAGCAGCGCGAGGATGCGTGCAAACGGCCACAGCATCAGCGCGAGCCAGCCATTCAGTTGGGCGGTGGTGAGGGTGAGCACGTGCGCTTTGTGTCGCGGCCGCGGCGTCAGCCGATCAGCGTCGGAATCTGCATGAAGAGGCGGCGGATGTAATCGAGCAGTGTCGACATGATCCACGGCCCTGCAATGATCATGGTGACAAACACCGCCACCAGTTTCGGAATGAACGACAGCGTCATTTCGTTGATCTGCGTGGCGGCCTGGAAAATGCTGACCAGCAGGCCGACGGCGAGCGCGGCCAGCAGCATCGGCGCCGACACCATCAGCAGCACCAGCAGCGCCTGCTGGCCGATGGTGACGATGGTCTCCGGCGTCATGTGGCGAAACTCTGCGCCAGCGAACCGATCAGCAGGGCCCAGCCGTCGACCAGCACGAAGATCATCAGCTTGAACGGCAGCGACACCATTGCCGGCGAGACCATCATCATGCCCATTGACATCAGCACGCTGGCCACCGCCATGTCGATGATGAGAAACGGGATGAAGACCAGAAAGCCGATCTGAAACGCGGTTTTCAATTCGCTGGTGACGTAAGCCGGAATCAGGATTTTCATTGGCGTTTCGCGCGGGTTTTCGACCTTTTGCCCGGACAGTCGCGTGAAGAGTGAAAGATCACCCTCGCGCGTCTGCTTCAGCATGAATTCGCGCAGCGGCACGCTGCCTTTTTCAACCGCCGCGGTAAAACTGATCTTGTTTTCGGAAAACGGCTGGTAAGCGTCGGCATTGATGCGGTCGAGTACCGGCGACATCACGAAGAGCGTCAGAAACAGCGACAGGCCGACCAGCACCTGGTTCGGCGGCGAGGTCGGTGTGCCGAGTGCCTGGCGCAGCAACGAGAGCACGATGATGATGCGCGTAAAGCCCGTCATCATCAGCAGCAGCGCCGGCAGGAACGACAGCGAGGTCAGCAGCAGCAGCGTTTGCAGGCTGAGGCTGTAATTCTGTCCGCCGCCGGGGGCGGGCGTGCTGCTGAACGCCGGCAACGCGTTCTGCGCAAACGCCGGCAGGGCGGTGACGAGGGCGGCGCACAGCAATGCCGCCAGCGTCAGGCGTTTTTTATCGGCCATTACGCTTTTCCATCACCTGCTTGAGCCAGGCGGCGAACGCAGTCGATGGCAGCACGGCGGTGGCGGCCGCCGCCGGCATTTCCGCGCGCGGCATCTGTTGCAGCAGATTGACGCTACCCGGCGCGACACCGACCACCAGCCACTGCGAACCGATCTCGACGATGACGACGCGTTCGCGCTGGCCGACCGCGGCGCCAGCCACCACGCGCAGCACGCCGCCTGCACCGTGGCCGCCCGGCGTGTAGCGTTTGAGCAGCCAGGCAATGGCGGCTATGACTGCCAGCACGAACAGCGTGCCGGCGAAGAGGCCGAAAATCTGTCCGGCGCCGATGCCGGCGGGGGCGGCTTGCGCCTGCGCCAGTGCCGCAGATGAAAACGCCGCCAGAGAAGCAGCGACGCCGATCACGTTGCGCGCCATCATCGTTTGAGCTTCTGCAAGCGTTCCGACGGCGTGATGATATCGGTGAGGCGGATACCGAATTTGTCGTTGACCACGACCACCTCGCCCTGCGCGATCAGGCAGCCGTTGACGAGCACGTCCATCGGCTCGCCAGCCATGCCGTCGAGTTCCACCACCGAACCCTGCGCCAGTTGCAGCAGATTCTTGATCGCGATCTTGGTGCGGCCCAGTTCCACCGTCAGTTGCACCGGGATATCGAGGATCATGTCGATGTCATTGTGTGCGCCGGCCTTGGCGCCGCCCGCCGAAAATTGCTCGAAGATCGGCGCCGCAGCGACCTGTGTTGATGTGCCGCCGGCGTCCGCCGCGGGTGCGCCGCCGACCGGGGCCTGTTCGGCCATCGCCGAGGCCCAATCATCGGCCGAGACCTGTTCCTCAGTTGCCGCTTCCGTCATGTTGTTCTCCTGTAAATTCTATTGGCTCGTGCTCGACAGCAGCCGCTCGACCTTCAGCGCATACTGCCCGTTCAATATTCCGCATTTGCATTCCATCACCGGCACATGGTCGATCTCGGCGATCATCGGCTGCGGAATGTCGAGCGAGATGACGTCGCCGACCTGCATCGCGAGCAGTTGCTGGAAATTCAGTTCGGCCTCGCCGAGATTGACCACCAGTTCGACCTCGGCGCTTTGCACCTGTTTTGACAGCATCTGCACCCAGCGCTTGTCGGCCTCCATGTGGTCGCCCTGCATGCTGCTGCACAGCAGGTCGCGGATCGGCTCGATCTGCGCGTAGGGCGTGCAGATGTGAAATTCGCCGCCGGCGGCGCCGAATTCGATATTGAAAGTAGTCACCACGACGACTTCGTTCGGTGTGGCGATGTTGGCAAACTGCGTGTTGACCTCGGAGCGCATGTATTCGAACTTCACCTCGTAGACCGGCGCCCACGATTTTTCGAGGTCCTCGAAAATGATGCCCAGGAGTTTCTGGATGATGCGCTGCTCGGTCGGCGTGAATTCGCGGCCTTCGACGCGCGTGTGAAACTGGCCGTTGCCGCCGAACAGGTTGTCGACGATGAGAAACACCAGGTTGGGGTCGATGATGAATAGCGAGGTGCCGCGCAGCGGCTTGATTTGCACCAGGTTGAGGTTGGTCGGCACCACCAGGTTGCGGATGAACTCGCTGTATTTCAGCGTGCGCACCGGGCCCACTGAAATTTCGGCGCTGCGGCGGATGAAGTTGAATAGCCCGATGCGCAGAAGGCGCGCGAAGCGCTCGTTGATGAGTTCGAGCGTCGGCATGCGCCCGCGCACGATGCGCTCCTGCGTGGCGATGTTGTAGGGCCGCACGCCCGTGTTGTCGCTCTCCTCTTTGGCTTCGTCGGCTTCGCCGCTGACGCCCTTGAGCAGATCGTCGACTTCTTCCTGCGAAAGGAAGTCCTTGCTCATCGCGTCATCACTGAATAATGAAGGTGGTAAACAGGACTGCCTGCACGGGCCGCCCGCCGCCTTTACTTTCGCCGGCCGCCTTGGCGTCCTTGGTGTCGCCGGCATCCCCGGCGTCCTTTTCTTCCTCGTCCTTGGCGTCCTTGGCGTCGGCACCCTTGTCTTCCGCGCCCTTTGCCTCGGCCGCTATTGCCGTGGGTTTTGCCGCGGGCTCACCCTTGCCGAGAATGTCGTTCATGGCGTTGACGATTTCGTCGCCGAGCTGGCGTTTGCCCTCGATCGTCAGCAGGTCGGTGGCCTTGCGGCTCGACATCAGCATCAGAATGCGGTCGCGCACCATCGGCGAGAGTGATTTGAGTTCGTCGGCCACCGCGGTGTCGGTTACCTTGAGTGTGATGCCGGTCTGCAGAAATTGCGGGTTGTCGACCAGCACCAGATTGACGGTAAAGGTGTCGAGCGGATAAAACACCGGCGGTTTCGCCGGTTCGTGTTTGGTTTCCTTGACCGCTTCGCCGCCCTTGTGGCCGAGATACCACCAGGCGCCACCGCCAATGAGTGCGGCAGCAACCACGCCCATGACGATGATTTTGATCAGGCCTTTTTTACCAGCCGGCTTCGCTGCCTCTTCGGCCGGCGCGGGTTCCGTCTTGACGGCGCTGACTGCCATGGTTTTTCCTTCGATCGCGGTGTTGAAATGACTGGAATCTGAGGGGAATTATGGCGGGCGCCGGCGGCGGTCGATAATCCGAAAAGACCGTCAAATGCCCGCTTTATCCGGCTTATCGCCGTCAGGCGAACAGATCAACCAGTCCGAGCGTGCTTCTGACCGTGCGCATCGGCACCGGCGGCGCGGCATTGTCGTTGACGAGGCGCTGGCCCGAACGCGCGCCCGCACGCTGCTCGGCAAACGCCCGGCTGTCGCGCGGCGTGTCGGCGGTGACGCTGGCGTTGCCGAGCATGATGCCGCTGTCGGCCAGTACTTCACGCAGGCGCGGCAGCGCCGATTCGACCGCCTCGCGCACTTCGCTGTGCGGCGAAGTGAATACTGCCGTTGTTTGCGCACCGTCGATGGTGAGCTTGATGTCGAGGGGGCCGAGTTCGGGTGGATTGACGTGCATTTCGGCAACCTGTTGTTTGTCGCCGATCATCCAGACGATTTTCTGCCCGAGTTCGGTGTTCCAGTCGGGCGTGCCGACGCGTGCCTCGATCGCGGCCTGGGCCGGCGTCACGCTGGCCGGCGCGGGTGTTGCGTTGATTTGCCCCGGCAGCGCCTGCGGCAGGTTGCTTGCGGCGGCATCAGCCGCGTGCATCGCTTGTTCGCCGCCGCTGCGGCCGCCGCTGGCGGCTTGCAATACCGCCGCTTCGCGCGCGAATTGTCCGGCGTCGGCGCGCGGCGCGTTAAGCGTGTCCGCCGTGCGCGCGGTCGCATCCTGCGGGTCGTTGGCGGCGCGCGGCAGCGCCTTCGCCTCCGTTGCGGTGGCGCCGGGCAAGCCGGGTGCCGCAGGTTCTTTCGCCGCCGTGGTGGCGGCGTGCGCGGCATGCGCGACCGTCGTCGCTGTCGCTGGCGGTGCCAGCGGCAGCAGTCCGGGCAGATTCAGAGCGGCCAGTGCGTCGAGCGGCGTCGTCGTGTTTGCGTTGGCGTCAGTCGCGGCTTTTCCGTCAGTGGCGGCGTCGGCATCAGGTAAAGGTTTTACCGCTTTCGGTGCCGCGCCACCCAGTTGCAGCGCGAGCAGGGCGCCGAAGCGGTGCGGTGCTGGGGGGGCCGCATCGCCTGCGGTTTTGTCATCCGCGGCCGTATTGCCGCCGGCCGCAGGGGCGGGCGCCGGCGCTGCGGCAACCATGGCGTTTTGCACGGGTAGTGTGTCCATCGTTTCTCCGTCGGGAATTACGCTGATTGGTCAGGCGATTTATCGCATCGCCTTGGCGTGACGGCTGCCGCTGTGCTGCGCCAGCTCGTCCTGCGATTTCTGTTCACGCGTTGCCTCCTTGCGCAGTTCATGCAGTTCGAAGCGCCGCGACAGCGTGTCAAAGGTCATCGATTTGCGGCGGCTGTTCTGCCACTCGATGCGGCCGTGCTCGGCGCGCGTGCGCGCCTCCACCACCTGCGCGTGCTGTTGCATGATGGCGTTCTCGAGGCGCTGCAGGAAATCCTGGTAATTGCGCATCGCCGCGCCGTCGAGGCCCTCGGCGGCGGCACGGTGCAGGCGCTCGTTGTATTCGGTGCGGTATTTGAACAGCAGCATCAGGCGCGCCTCCTGCTCGTGCAGTTCGCGGTTGAGGTTGGCGAGTTTGACCGCCGCCGCATCGGTCTGGTGGTCGGTGATTTCCTGGATGCGCTCCAGTGCGAATTTGTGTGCCATCTTTTACCTTTTTGAAAATCCGTCAGGCCGCGACTGTTGCGTTGACCGTGAAGGCGCGCAAATCCTGCACGCTGTCCTGGTAACCGGCGCGCTCCGCCATGTTTTGCTGCAGATACGATTCCATTTGCGGATAGCGTGCGAGCGCCTCGTCGAGTAGCGGGTCGCTGCCAGCGGCGTAGGCGCCGACGCTGATGAGATCGCGGTTGCGCTGGTAACGCGAATACAGCGAGCGGAAACGGCGCACCGACTCGAACTGGTTGAGATCGATCAGGCTGGTCATGGCGCGGCTGATCGAGGCTTCGATGTCGATCGCCGGATAATGACCGGCGTCGGCAAGCGTGCGCGAGAGCACGACGTGGCCGTCGAGAATCGCGCGCGCGCAGTCGGCGATCGGGTCCTGTTGGTCGTCGCCTTCGGCGAGCACGGTGTAGAAGGCGGTGATCGAACCGCCGCCTTCGCCGGCATTGCCGGCGCGCTCGACCAGCTGCGGCAGTTTGGCGAACACCGAGGGCGGATAACCTTTGGTCACCGGCGGCTCGCCGATGGCGAGCGCGATTTCGCGCTGTGCCATGGCGTAACGCGTCAGCGAATCCATGATCAGCAACACGTGTTTGCCCTGGTCGCGGAAGTATTCGGCGATCGCCGTCGCATACGAAGCACCCTGCATGCGCATTAGCGGGCTGGTGTCGGCGGGGGCGGCCACCACGGCGGCGCGGGCGAGACCCGCCGGGCCGAGAATATTTTCGATGAATTCCTTGACCTCGCGGCCGCGCTCGCCGATCAGGCCGACGACGATGACGTCTGCCGCGGTGTAGCGTGCCATCATGCCGAGCAGCACGCTCTTGCCGATGCCGCTGCCGGCAAAGAGGCCCATGCGTTGTCCGCGTCCGACGGTCAGCAGACCGTTGATGGCGCGCACGCCGACATCGAGCACTTGGCTGATCGGTGCGCGGTCGAGCGGATTGAGCGGCCGGTTGTGCAGCGAGACGCTGTGGTCGCAGCGCAGCGGGCCCAGCTGATCGAGCGGATTGCCGGCGCTGTCGAGCACGCGGCCGAGCAGGGCGTTGCCGACCGGCACGTGTTTGGCCTGGTCGGCCACGCGGCGGCGCGGATGCAGCGGCGCGCCGATGCGCTGGCGCTCGGCCTGCGCTTCGATCGGCAACACCAGCGCGCCCGGTGTCACGCCGTGCACGTCGTTGATCGGCATCAGGAACAGGCGATCCTCGGAAAAACCGACGACCTCGGCCTCGACGCTGTTGCCGTGCGGCAGCAGCACGCGGCAGCAGTTGCCGACGGCCAGCCGCAGCCCCGATGCTTCAAGCACGAGACCGGTGACGCGCGTGAGTTTGCCCGCCAGCATCAAGGGGTCGGTGGTGCTGACGATGTCGCGGCAGTTGCGCAAAAATGCGGTGGCCTGCGCGGTGGCCGGCGAGGCGGCGGTTACTTCAACCATGGCGTGTCCTGTCCAAGGGCGGCGGTGATGCGGTGCCAGCGGGTCTCAACGGTGGCGTCGAGTTCGCTCGCCAGCGTATGCAGCCTGCAGCCGCCGCGCGTAATGTTGTGGTCTTCGACGATGCGCCAGTTGCCGGCGGCGAGCGTTTCGCCGAGCTGCGTCTTCACCAGCGCGGCATCGGCGGGATTGAGCGTAAGGGTTGCCTGCGCCACCGGTTGCAGCGCGCGCGCCAGCGCCTCCTGGACGACGGCGCCGATGGCGTCGGTATCGACATCCAGCGTTTTGCGCACCATCTGCTGCGCCACCGCCAGCGCGACGCCGAGGATCTCGTCGGTGAGCACGTGGTTGATTTCGGTGCTGGCCCGGCGCACGCCGTCGATCATCGTGGCGAACTGCTGCGCTTCGACGCCGGCTTTCGCCGCGCCTTCGCGCAGGCCGTCGGCGCGGCCCGATTCGTAGGCGAGCTGGTGTACGTTGCGGATTTTCGCCGCCTCTTCGTCGACCGCGCTGCGCGGGTGCGCGTGCGGCTGCGCCTGACCCTGCGGGGCGTCGAAGGTATGCAGTTCCCAGCGCTGGTAGGCGGTGAGTTTTTCCTTCGGGATGACGGGGCTGTTAGACAAAGGCCTCCTCCCCCGCGCCGCCCATGACGATCTGCCCTTCGTCGGCGAGTTTGCGCACCAGCTTGAGAATTTCCTTCTGCTGCGCCTCGACGTCCGAGACGCGCACCATGCCCTTGGCTTCGAGGTCTTCGCGCAGCATTTCGCCGGCGCGCTGCGACATGTTGCCGAAGACCTTTTCGCGCAGTTCCTGCGACGAGCCTTTCAGCGCGAGGATCAGCGATTCGGACTGGATTTCCTTCAGCATGACCTGGATCGACTTGTTGTCGAGTGTGAGCAGGTTTTCCCAGACGAACATTTCGTCGACGATCTTCTGCGCCAGATCGGCGTCGAAGGTCTTGACGTTTTCGATGATCGCCGCTTCGGCCGTGCCCGGCATGAAGTTGAGTATTTCGGCCGCGGCGCGCACGCCGCCCATGGCGGCGCGTTTGAGGTTCTTGCTGCCCGACAGCAATTGCGTGAGCACGTCGTTGAGTTCCTTCAGCGCGGCGGGTTGGATGCCGTCGAGCGTGGCGACGCGCAGCAGCACGTCGTTGCGCGTGCGCTCGGTGAGTTTGGCGAGGATTTCAGAGGCCTGGTCGCGTTCGAGATGGACGAGGATGGTGGCGATGATCTGCGGATGTTCGTTCTTGATGAGTTCGGCCACTGCATCAGAGCCCATCCATTTCAGGCCTTCGATGCCGCTGGTGTCGCCGCCCTGCAGGATGCGGTCGATCAGCGCCGCCGACTTGTCATCGCCAAGCGCCTTCTTCAGCACGTTCTTGATGTAGTCGCTGGAGGCGCCGCTGAGCGCACCGCCTTCGCCGGCCTGATCGCAGAATTCGTTGATCACGTCCTTGACGCTGTCGCGCGTGACACCCTTCAGCGTCGCCATCGCCGAGCTGATCTTCTGCACGTCACGCGGGCCGAGGTGTTTGAAGACCTCGGCCGCCTCGTCCTCACCGAGCGACATGAGGAGGATGGCGCTCTTGGTTATGCCCTCATTTTCCATTGCCGCCGACCCATTCCTTGACCACATTGGCTACTGCTTTGGGGTCTTCACGCGCGATCTTCTTGGCGCGATCGACGTTCTGCTCGAAACTTTCAATCTGCGGCACACCCGGGCCGCCGATTTCCTGCGGCAAATGATGTTGCGGCGGCGGTGTTGTCACCGCGTTGGCGAAATTTTTGAGCATCGGGCGCATCACGCGCAGGACGAGGAAGAGCAGGATGCCGGCGATCAGCAGGTTCTTGCCGATCATCTTGGCGTTCTCGATCACGTCAGGTTGTTTCCATAGCGGCGTTTCCGGCAGCACTTCCTTGTCCGGCACGTTGAACGGGCTGTTGGCCACGCTGAGCGTGTCGCCGCGTTCCTTGTCATAGGCCATCACTTCCCTGACGAGGTTGGTGATCTGCGTGATTTCCGCCTCGGCGAGCGGCGTGAAGCTGACCTTGCCCGCCTTATTGGTTTGTTTTCTGTGATTGACCACCACTGCCACCGACAGGCGTTTGATGCGGCCGAGTTCCTGGCGCGTGTGGCGGATTGTTTTGTCGACTTCGTAATTAACGGTGGAATCCTTGCGCGTGTCGGCCGGTGCCGGCGCGCCGCTGGCTGCCGTTGCGGCTGCGGGCGCCGTCGCGGTCAGCGGTGCGGTGGCATTGGCCGGTGGCTGGTTGCTCAGCGCACCGGGCACGCCGCCTGCGGCACTGCTGCCGCGTGACGAGCTCGATTCGCTCAATTGCTGGCTGCGGATGGCTGCGGCCGCGGCATCCTGATTCGGCTTGTGGATTTCCTCGGCGTTTTCGGATTCGGTGAAATCAAGATCGGCGGTGACCTGCGCGCGCACGTTGGCCGAACCGATCAGCGGTGACAGGATCGATTCGATGCGCGCGATGTAGTTCTGCTCGAGGCTCTGGCGGTACTTGAGCTGGTTGGGGTCGAGCGAGGGGCGCCCGTCGCTGCCGCTTTCGGTGCTCAGCAGATTGCCGTTCTGGTCGACGATGCTGACATTTTTTGCATTGAGTTCTGGCACGCTGTTCGACACCAGGTGGATCACCGCGCTGACCTGCGTGCTGTCGAGCGTGCGGCCGGGGGCGAGGTTGAGCAGCACCGAGGCGCTGGCCTTCGGCTGCTCGCGCATGAAGGCCGACGGCTTTGACAGCGCCAGATGCACGCGCGCGGCCTGCACAGAGGATAGCGTCTGGATCGTGCGCGCCAGTTCGCCTTCGAGCGCGCGCTGGTAGTTGATCTGTTCGGCAAACTGGCTGACGCCGAATTTTTGCGTCTCCATCAGTTCGAAGCCCATCGGGCCTGCCTTGGGCAGACCCTGTGCAGCCAGACGCAGGCGCGTTTCGTGGATTTGCGCCGAGGCCACCATCAGCGCGCCACCGTCGGCGAATTTGTACGGAATGTTCATCTGCTGCAGCGCCGCCACCACCGCGCCGCCGTCGCGGTCTGGCAGGTTGCCGTAGAGCACGCGGTATTCGGGCGCCTGGCTCCACAGATAGCCGGCGACGAGGATCGCGATCATGGTGGCCGCCGAGAACATCAGGCCGATGTGCTGGGGCGAAATAAAGGGCAGGCCGCGCGAGGCCGGTGCCGGGAGGGTATGTGCTGTTGCTTCCGCCATTTTTCTGCTCCGCAAAATCCGTAGTCCGGTGCGCGCGGTGCGCGTCTCCGGGTTTCCGGTCTGTGGAGTGATTATGCGAGTTCGGCTGCGCCGTTAAGCCGCAAAAAGGGCGGCATTTCCCCGTCTATTTGCACGGCGCCGGAGCGGCCCCCGCTGCTACTCTGTCATTCATCGTAAGCAACAGTTGCGCGGAGGTTAACGGCATGGAAATCAAAGGACTTGACCAGATTCTCGGGCAAATGCGAACCGCTGCCGCGCTGGCCAGCGGCAGTACCGCCCGCGCCGGGGGTGTCGGCGGCGCGGCCGCCGCAGGCGGCGCCAAGGGCACCGACTTCGCCAACATGCTCAAAGCCTCGCTCGACCAGGTCAACAACATGCAGCAGTCGGCGGTGCAGAAATCGCGCGATTTTGAACTGGGTGCGACTGACACCAGTCTGCAGGACGTGATGGTGTCGATCCAGAAAGCCAATATTTCGTTCCAGCAGACCGTGCAGGTGCGCAACAAACTGGTGTCGGCCTATCACGACATCATGAACATGCAGATCTAGAAGCAGGATTCAGGATTGAGGGGTGGGGCGCCGCGTTTGCGGCGCTTTTGCTTTGCGCGCGGGCTCTGCTTATGCCGCTTGCGAGATATTGGTGGCGCTTGTTGTCGCGCAATCGTCGCCCGCTGCAGCTTCGCCTGCGTAGTTCACGGTCAATTCCACTTCATTGCCGCAACCACGGAATTCAACCGCGTCGAAACTGGTGATGCGGCTCATGGCGATGCCGCGGCCGTGCAGGTCGAACACGCGTTCGGGCTGGATCTCAAGGTATTGCTGCCAGTCGAAGCCGCGGCCTTCATCGCAGATGGTGACGCTGATGCCGTTTTCTTTTTTGCGCAGATCGACACGCACGCGGCGGTCGCGGTATTCCGGCAGTTCAAGCCGGCGCGTGATTTCGGCTTCCCAGCCGCTGCCGCGCAGAAGCACCGATTTTTCATCGTAACTGAGGCCGAGATTGCCGTGTTCGACCGCGTTCACCAGCATTTCGACCAGGCCGAACAGCACGCGCTGCGGATTCTGGAAGTACTGTGCAAGGTGCGCGGCCAGCGCGCGCGCCTCGGCCAGCGTGCGAATTTCGTACTGTGCACCGCGCAGCAGCGCGCGGCTTTGCGTAAATTCGGCACTTGAGTTGTTGAGGCTGCGCAGGCGGCGGCAGTCGTTGACCGCGGAGCGCACCATCGACACCAGCAGGTCGCCGGTGAACGGTTTGGCGATGTAGTAGCGTGCGCCCTTGGCGATTCCATAGGCAATCTGCTCGGGATCGGCGAGGCCGGTCTGCATGATCACCGGAATGTCGCGCAGCAGCGGACTGGCGGCGAGCAGTTCCATGAATTCGATGCCGCTCATCTCCGGCATCATGCGGTCGAGCAGGATGACTTCGGGCAGATCGTTGCCGCATTTTTCGAGTATGCGCAGGCCGTGCGCGCCGCTGTTGGCACGCATGACCTCGAACCCGGAACGCGACAGGTAGCGGTCGATCAACAGCAGATCGAACGGCTCGTCGTCGACGGCCAGTACCCTAGCCTGGATGGTATCGCTGGATTCTTGCATGTTAATAGTCCTGGTTATGAATGAATTTCAGGCGGCCGTTTTGCGCGCCGGGCGCATGGTGTCGGCGGCCTGCGCCTGTTCGATGGCTGCGCGCAGGGCCTGTTGCAGTTGCGATTTGCCGAAGGGCTTGTCGAGCAGCCGGTATTTTTCGCTGTTGCGCCCGGACAGCCCGTCGGCGAAGCCGGATACCAGCACCACCGCGATGTGCGGCTGGCAGCGTGTTGCGCGATCGGCGAGTTCGACGCCGTTGATCCCGAAGGGCATCACAACATCGCTGACCAGCGCGTCGAATCGCGCCGTCTCGAGGAGCGCCGCGGCGCGCCGCGCGTCGGTTTCGGCGACGACCTCGTAACCGAGGCTGCCGAGCCACTGGCCCGTCACGCGCAAGAGATCGGGCTCGTCGTCCACCAGTAGTACGCGCGTGTGCTGCGCCGTCTGCGGCGCAGCCACCACCGGCAACGCATGTACGACGGCCGCAGTGGCGACGACGGGCCGTCGCGGCAGTTGCAGTTCGACGGCGGTGCCGGCGTTCGGCCGGCTCGTCAGCGTGACTGTGCCGCCGGACTGGTGCGCAAAACCGTAAACCATCGCTAATCCGAGCCCGGTGCCCTTGCCGCGCGGTTTCGTCGTGAAAAACGGATCGAAGGCGCGCGCGGCGACCTCGGGTGCCATGCCGCAACCGTCGTCCTCGACGCGAATAAGCACGCGGTGCGCCGCGTGGTCGACCGCAATTTCATCTGCCGCGGGCAGCGCCGCGCTGATCGTCAGGCGGCCGCCGCCGGGCATGGCATCGCGCGCATTGATGACCAGATTGATGAGCGCATTGTTGAAACCGCCGGCATCGATGTTGACGACGGCGCCGTCCGCCAGCGCGCGGATTTCGACCTCGATGCCCTTGCCCACGGTGTGCCGCAGCAGCGGCGCGAGTTCGAGCAGCAGGGTGTCGATGTTGACGTCGCGCGGCGACAATTGTTGCCGGCGCGCCACAGCCAGCAGCGAGCGCGTTACCTCGGCGCCGCGCAGTGCCGCCGAGGTGGCGGCATCGAACAATTCGCGGTCACCGGTAAAATCCTCGCCGATCAGGTCGAGACTGCCGATGATGATGCCCAGAAGATTGTTGAAGTCGTGCGCGAGGCCGCCGGTCAACTGTCCGATGGCCTCGAATTTCTGCGCCTGCGCGACCTGTTCTTCCTCGCGCAGGCGCGTCGAAATGTCGCGCAGAAAACTGGTGTACTGCCAGCGATCCCCCATGCGGTATCCGCTGATCTGGATTTCGGCCGGAAATTCTCGCCCGTTGCCGTGCCGCGCCGTGATGCGCTGCACGGGGCGCAGGCTGGCAGCGTTGCCCGCTGCGATGGCGACCAGCGCCTGGTGCACCGCGCCAGACGCCTCGTCGGCGCCGGGAATGATCGTTGCGGCCAGCAATTGGCCCAGCGCCTTGCTCTCGTGAATGTCGAAGATCTTTGCGGCGCGCGTGCTCCACGCGGTGATGTGCAGATTGTCGTCGAAGGCGACAAAGGCGTCGGCCGACGATTCGATGATGCTGCGATACAGCCGCAGTGTCCGTTTGCTTTCGGTGACATCGTGGAATGTCCAGACGCGCCCTTCGCTGCGGCCCTCGTGCAGAAAATGGCTGACGAAGGTCTCGATCCGCCGGCCGTCGTTCAGTTCGATCGCGCGCAGGCGCTGCACCTCGGCGGAGTCGGGCAGCACGGCCGCCAGCGGCAGTGTCTTCGGATTGACCAGCTGGCCGGCCATGTGCAGTTCGATGTCGCCGCGCGTCGCCGTTGTCACTGCATCCGGCGGCAGCTTCCACATGGACTGGAAGCACCGGTTGAGGGCGCGCACGCGTCCCTGCGTGTCCTCGACGAGGATGCCGTCGGAGGCCGATTCGATGACGTCGCGCAGAAACTGTTCGTTGGCGCGCAGCGCGACCTCGCCGGCCTTGAGGCGTTTGGCGAGTATTGACAGGCGTGCTTCGCTGCGGATGCGCAGCACGACGAAGGCGGTGACGGCGAGCATCAGGGCGAGTGCGACGAGGGCGGAGAACCAGGCGGTCTTTCGCCATTCCGCCAGATAATCGTCGGCGGCAAGGCCGACAGTGACATAAAACGGATAGTTGTTGAGGACACGGAAGGCGAGTGCGCGTTCGATGCCGTCGATCGTCGAAGCCGATATATAGCGCCCGGATTTTGCGCCGTTTGTAACGAGCGATGAATTACGATTTCTCGACGGGGTGTTGATTTGCTCGGGGGCCGCCGGATAGCGCAGCACCAGTTTGCTGATATCGGTGCGGCGCACGTTGATGATCCCGTGCGCACCCAGATTCAGCGAGCCAATCAGGTTGTGTATCGTTTCCAGATTCAGAGTCGCATTGGCACTGCCGAGAAAACGGCCATTTGCGTCGCGGATCGCACGGGCGACAACGATGGTTGGTTTGAGGCTGGCGCGCGCGGTGATGACATCTGAAATGACCAGCAGCAGGCCGGGCGTGTCGCGCAGCGCGATAAACCAGTCGCGATCGCTGAAATTCCGGACCGGCGAGGGCGCACCGACGCGATAGACGGTGTCGCCGCGGGCATTGACGACATTGCGGCTGGATATTTCCGGAAAGTTGTCAAGGATCAGTCGGAACTCTTCCTCGTATTGTTTTCGATATCGTTTCGCACCGGCTTCGCTCAGGGCGTCCGGCGGCAGAAAGGCGACGAACTGTTTGAGATCGCCGTCGATGCGGCGCAGCGTGCCCTCGAAGCGTTCGGCGAACACGCGCGCCAGATTGTCGGCATTGGCCAGCGCGGCCTGGGTCTCGCGCGCCTGCGCATCGTAGAGCACGTAGGCGCCCAGTGCGACGAATGCCGCGAGCATGGCCGCATAGATGGCGAACGCCGGCCGCAGCAGGCAGCGCAGGCTCCTGAGCAGGGCAAGCAAGTCCGGTGGATTGAATGGCGGCATGGCGGTTTTGCGCGGTAAGGGTCTGTCGTACCGCAAGTCAACGGCAGCGGCAGGCGAATACTTGAGAGCGCAGGGCGGGCGCCGCAAAACGCGCGGGGGCGGCCGCCTAGCGTTCGCGGTCGTTCTGGCGGCGCGCGCGTTCGAGATTCATGATGAAGCGCTGGATGGTCGCCAGCAGGCTCTCGGCCGGACGCACAAAGGCGAAGCCGGAACGCTGCGTGACCTTGCCGTTGGCCATGGTCACCGCGAACGCATTGCGCGCCTGCACCCTGGCGCCCACGCCGCCGGTGCCCGGCAGGCCGATGACCACGTTGTAGAGACCGCCGAGTTCGGGTGTGAACAGCGCCGACGGGGTCATCACGGCGATGCCGCCGCAACTGATGTCATGCAGGGTGAGTTCGATCCGGGCCGGTTCTGCCTGGTCCTGCTCCTGCGGCGAGATCGTACATTTCACCTGTGCCGAGAGCGGGATCGTCATGCGGAAATGTTCGCGTCTTTGCAGGCGCACCATTTCCCGCGGCAGCCGCATCTTGAAACACATCTCGTGGCCGTCGCCGGCGGTTTCGATGCCTTCGCACAGAAACTGGATTTTCACCTTGTCGAGCGCGGTGCTGCACATCAGGCGCTGCTGTTTCAGGATCATCTCGGTCTGTTGCTGCTGGCGCGCGCATTCGATCAGCAGGGTGTCGTTTTCTTCGTCGACTGCGACGATCGACGTCAGAAAAAAACCATCGCCGCCGGGAGATGCCGTGATCAATGCGCTCTGGCGCATAATCGACGTGAGTATCTGCGTAATTTCAAGCCGCGACGCGACCGTGTATTGATTGTGGTCGGTGAGTTCGGGCGCTTCGACTTCGGTGGCGCGGGTGGCGACGTTGAGCATGATGATCCGTCCGTGTTTGCGTTCGAGGCGATTTTCAGACTAGTCTAGCGACGTGGCAGTGCGCGCGAACCGTCGAACAGGCGGGTTTTTTCAGCGTTGTTTTGTGCGTTGCGGCTCGACCGGCGCGCCCGCCGTGCCGGCCGTTTCAAGGCGGTAGAGCCATGCCAGCATTTCGGCCACGGCGATATACAGTTCCTGCGGTATCTGCGAGTCAAGATCGACCTGCATCAGCAGTGCGACCAGTTGCGGCGATTCATGCACGTAGATGCCCGACTCGCGCGCTTTCTCGATGATGTTCTGCGCAATCAGGCCGCGGCCCTTGGCGGCTACGCGCGGCGCGCCGTTGCTGCCGTCGTAGGCCAGGGCAACGGCGGTCTGGCGCGGATTAGCTGCCGGCATAGACCACCCCGATGCCCAGTGTTTTCACGCCGGCCTTTGTCAGACCTTCGCGCAGGCTTTGCCGGTTGTCCTCAAGCATCGCTGCGCTGTCTTCCGAAGTCGCGCGCAGATTGATGCGCACGCCGCGTGACGATACCGTCAGCGCCGCGTCGATGCCGCCCAGGCGCGGCATTGATAGTCGCAGATGCGACTGCCACTCGCGCTCGGCGGCCGGCGCGTTTTCACGCGATTGGTCTTCGCCGACCTGCCACTCGATGGTCTGCCCGGGCCACAGGGTGCCCTGCCACATCACCTGCTGTGTTTCCAGCGTTTCGAGTTGCTGTCGTACCACCGTCAGGGCATCGCGATGCACCGGCAGTTCCTTCAGCAGCGGTGTGCCCGCCGTCGTCATTTCGGCTTTCGGTTCCGCATCGAGCGGCGCGAGTTGCGCCTGCGGCTCGCGCAGCAGGGCGGCGAGCGGGCGTTCCTCCGCGACCCATTGCGCCAGGTGCGATTCGTAGAACATGCCGCTGTCGGCCAGCGCGCTTTTCAGCGCGTGGGCGATGAGGCGGCTGTCGGTCGGCGGCTCGTCTAGCAGCGGCACACCTGCAGCGGCGGCTGTGGTGACTGGCAGTTTTTCGCTTTCCGCGAGCAGCGCGGTGATGAAACGCGCCGTTTCGCTCAGCGACGCGGCTTGCGGCGCCGCATCGCTGCCCGCTTCCAGCGTGAAGCGTAGCTGCGGTTCACGCGCCGCCACCTGCATGGCGATAGTGTCGCCGGCGCGCGCGTTGAATGGCAGCCGCAGTTCGAACGGATGCCCGTCGATATTCGCGCGCACCGTGCCGTCGGCACGTGCCAGTTCGATCAGCGCGCTGACATGGCTGCCGACTTCGAGGTTGGCCAGCGAGACGGTGGCCGCGCGGCCGACCGGCTGTACCAGCAGATCGGCGTAGGCGCGCAGTCGTACCAGATCGGAGAGGCGGTTGAGCATGGGCGCCGGCGGATCAAGTCACGGCGGCGGCTTATTCACCGGCGCGGTAGGCGCGCTGCAAACGCGATTGCTGCTGCGTATTGCCGATCAGCAGTGAGAGCTGCGCCAGCCATGGTTCGACCAGCAGGCGGATTGCGGCGTCGTCATTGAGTATGCCGTGGATCAACGCCGCCTTGCGGCTGACGAACGCGGGGTCGTCCGGTGGTGTCGAGCCGGCTTCGAACAGTCGCGCGAAATAAGCGCCGCAACCGCGTTCGAGTTCGACCAGTTTGTCCCAATTGCTTTCGCGTGCTGCGTCGAGCATGTTGCGCGTCAACTGTGCGATCGCGGTGTACTGCGCGAGGATGTGTTCGCCTTGCATGCGGTCAAGCCCTGAGATTGGCGGTCGCGCTGCCCGCGCCCGCGTTCGTTTCCGGTTTGATCTGCGCCCACGCATCACGCAGTTCCGTCAGCAGCCGGCTGACCTCTTCGAGGATCTCGGTGCGGTTGTGCAGGTTGGCGCGCAACAGTCGGTCGCACATGTAATCGTAAAGCGCAGCCAGCCGCGTGCCGAGTTCGCCGCCGGCCTTGACGTCGAGGCTGATTTTCAGCCCGGACTCGATGATCATGATCGCCTTGGAAATCGATTGCCCCTTCGCCGCGATGCTTTTCTGTGCCATGTGATAACGCGCGTCGGCGATCGCCAGCAGCGCGCCGTCGTAGAGCATCAGGATCAAGGTGTGCGGATCGGCACCGTCGACGCCGGATTCGATACCGACGTTGGCGTAGGCGCTGATGGCGCGGCGGGCAGTTGTGAACATGTGGATATTTTCCGAGAGCTAATTGGATGACTTGTTGTTGTTGACTGGCATGTTGGCGAGCTGCTGCGTCAGGAAAGTGCTTGTCGAGTTGAGCCGGCTGATCATCGTATCGAGCGAGGTGAACTGCGCGCGGTAACGCGCTTCGGTCGCGGTCAGCTGGCGGTTGATCTTGTCGCGCTGGGCGCTGATGTCGGTCAGGCTGCTGTTGATGCCGGTGCTGCGTCCCGCCAGTGCACCGCCGTCGGCGAGCGCAGTAGTGGCGAGTTTGTTGAGCAATGTCGCGTAGCCGCCGGAAAAACTCAGCGTGCCGTCGACGCCGGAGACGACCTGTGCCGGCGTTCCCGTGTATTTGATCTGCAGGCCCTCACCGGCGGTGCCGGTCGCGCCGCTCAGGATCTGGCCGTTGCCGCTGGCGGCGATCGTCGTGCCGTTCAGCGAGAAGGTGCCGGCAACGTTGATGCCGGTGCCGGTTTCGCCGCCGCTGAAGCCGAGCGGAATGATCGCGGTGCCAGTCAGCGTGGCGACCGTTGAGCCGGAGCCATAGCGTTGCGATGTGATGGCGATCTTGCCGCTGCCATCAAGCGCGACCGTCGTGCTGTTGCCGGCGGCAATCAATGACGCCGAACTGTTGATGGACGTTTGCAATGCGCCGGCGAGTTCCGACGCGGTATAGGTTCTGTGCGCAAGCGTCAGCGCGCCGCTCGATACACCGTCGATCACGATCGAGAAGCTGTCGTTGCTGCTATCCACCACGGTGGAGACCGCCGGCGCGCTGGTGGCGGTTGCGCTGCCGCGCGTGGCGGCGGCGGTGATGTCGACCTTGTAGCTGCCGGGGGTGCTTTTGGCCGCCGAGCTGACAAAGGTCAACAGCGAATTGCTGCTCTTGCCCTGCACCGCAAAGAGCGCGGCGATGTCGTTGAAACTGGCGCTGGTAGCGCCGGCCAGCTTGCTGTTGTCGAGCGCCAGCGTGCCGTCCTTCTGGAAACTGACGCCGACCTGCGACAGCGCGGTGAGGCTGCCACCGATGCCGGCAAGGTGTTGCGACAATACGTTGCGGATTTGCACCTGCAGGTTCTGCGCGGTGAAATCGCCGAGCAGCGGCCCGCCGGTTTTAGTCTTGGCGTCGTAGGCGGTCAGATTGCTGATGGTGCTGTTGATATCGTTGTAGGCTTTGACGAAGCTGGCCACCGCCGCCTGCGCGGTGGCAGTGTCGCTGGCGACCGTGACCGCGGTGTCGCCGCCGCTCGCAAGCGTCAGCGTGACCCCCGGAATGACCGAGGTCACGGTGTTGGAGGCGCTGTTGACGGCTACTCCGTTGACAGTCAAAGATGCATCGTCGGCGGCCCGCACCTGGGCGAGACCGGCAACCGTGTCGTGCAGTTCGCCGGCGGACAGGCTGTTCGTGATCTGTATTGTATTAGCGGCGCCGGTAGTGTTTGCGCTCAACACCAGTTTGTACGGCGTGGCGCTGCCGTCGTTGACGATGGTGGCGGTGACGCCGGCATTCGACGCATTGATGGCGTCACGCAGGCCGCCCAGCGTGTTGTTCGAAGCGTCGATGGTGACGGTCTGCAGCGCGCTGCTGCCGACGCGGATCGACAGCGTGCCGGTCGACGTCGGGTTCTGCAGGCTGGCCACACCGGTGGCGGCCAGCACCTGCGAATGCGCAATGTTGCCGACGTGGATGGCGTAGGTGCCGGCTGTTGCGCCGCCGCCGGCACTGGCATTGGCCGAAAGGATGCCGGTGTCGCCTGAGGTTGCGGTCAGCGACTGGAATGACGTTGCATTGGATAGCGACTGCATGGTGTTCTGAAAGGAACTCAATGCGCCCTTCAGGGATCCGTATGCGGTCAACTGCGTCTGGTAACTGGCTTCCTTCTTGCTCAGCAGCGTCAACGGACGCTGTTCGACCGCCATCAGGCTGCCGACGATGCCGTTGACATCGAGGCCCGAGCCGAGACCGGCCGATGACAAAGTGCCGGTGGATGTGGTTGAGATGGCCATGGTCTGCTGTTTTGTGCGTGCTGAAGCGCGGTCAGTAGAGACCGGTTCAGGCTTTCTTGTCGAGCATGAGGCCGCGCAGGGTTTCCAGCGCGTGCCTGAGCTTCAACATGTCTTCCGACGGAAATTGCCGGATCAGTTCCTTGGTGCGGCTATCGAGCACACGCACGATGATGCCGCCGTTTTCGCCGTCTATACTGAATTCCACCGCGCTGTCGCTGGCGACGGCGATTTCGTTCGCCGTTTTCACCGCGTTCCTGATGGCTTCCCTGTCGACGGGTTGCGCCCCGAGGTCCGGCGCTGTTGTTTGTACAGCGGCGGCTGTTTTCAACGGCATCGCGGCCGTCTTCAACGAATCGATGGCGTCCAATCGCATGACGCGTGTCCTTTTCTACTGCGCTTGCTGCATTTGCAAACCTTGCGAAAAAAATCCCCGGCCGGCGTTGGCGCCGACCGGGGCCTGCTGCTTTATTAACCCTTCAACAGCGAGAGCACGGCGTTCGGCAGTGCATTCGCCTGGGCGAGCATCGCCACACCGGCCTGTTGCAGGATCTGGTTGCGCGACAGATTCGCGGTTTCAGACGCAAAGTCCGTGTCGGTGATCCGGCTCTTGGCGGCCGAGAGGTTTTCCGAGCTCGATTGCAGGTTTGAAATCACCGACTGGAAGCGGCTTTGTACCGCGCCCAATGTCGCGCGCTGCGTGTTGACGATGCTCAGCGCGTTGTCGATGCTGGTGATGGCTGCATTCGATGTCGCCTGGCTGGTGACGTCGACCGCGGTGCCGACGAGAGCCGAAGTGGCTGCCGTCAGGCCGCTGCCGGTGACGGTGCCACCAACGGTGATGGCTTTACCGGCGGTCAGCGTCAGTTTGCCGTAGTAGGTCAGGTTGGTCGGTGTGTTGTCGACGTTGAAGCCGGCGGTCGTCGTCATCGCCGAGGCACTGCCCGACGTGATGTCGATGTTGCGGCCATCGGCAGCAGTCAGCGAGTAGGTCGTGCCCGAAGCAACCGAAGCCGTCACGCCGGTCGAACCGGTTTTGGAATTGATCGCCTGGACCAGCTGGTTGACGCGGTCGGAGTTGGTCGCCGCGGCGCCGAGAGCACCGATGTTGACGCCGTTGATGACGATGTCGCCCGAGCTGATCGCGGTAACAGCCGAGATCGCGCCCGAGGTGACGGTCGTCGTCGCCGTGGCGGTGACGTTGGTCGTGCCGCTGACTGCGTTGATCGCATTGGCAACCGACAGCGCCGAGGTCGCGCCCGACTGTGCGCCGCCGACGTAGGAGACGCCGTCGTTCACTGCCGCGGCCACCGTGGTGCCGTTAATGGTCATCGCGCCGCCGCTGTAGGCATAGGCGGTCGTCGCCGAAGCCGTTGCGCCGGAGGCAGTTGCCGCGCCGCCGATGCCGAGTGCCGTTGTTTTTGCGCTGCCGATACCGACTGCAATCGCCTGGCCGGCGTTGGCGCCGACCTGGAAGGTCGCGTTGCCGAAGGTGCCGTCGAGCAGGTTCTTGCCGTTGAACTGGGCGCTGCCGGCGATACGGTCGATTTCAGCCGACAGTTGCGTGGCTTCCGTTTGCAGGGCGCCACGGTCGGTTGCGGTGTTGGTGTCGTTCGACGATTGCACGGCGATTTCACGCATGCGCTGGAGCACGTTGCCGATTTCGGCGAGGCTGCCTTCCGCCGTTTGCGACAGCGAAATGGCGTCGTTGGCGTTACGCACAGCCTGGTTCAGGCCGCGCACCTGCGCGCCCATCCGTTCGGAAATGGCGAGGCCGGCCGCATCGTCTTTCGCGCTGTTGATGCGGAGGCCGGACGACAGGCGCTGCAACGAGGTGGCCAGCGACATTTGCGACGTATTGAGGTTGCGTTGCGCATTGAGCGACGCGATATTGGTGTTAATTACTGAGGGCATTTGAATCTCCTTTAGACGGAAGTGGGTTAGCGGCTCATCGCCGTGACTTTGAGCTAGCGCACCTTATGGTGTGAGCCGCCGTCAGAGTCTGTTACGGCATGCGGGCAGGCGGACTTTAGTGTTGCTTCAATTTTGTGCGGTTGGCGGGGGCTGCGGCCGGTGCAATCAGGCGTTGTCGGCTGTGATCACGCACTGTTTGCCGGCGCGTTTGGCTGCATATAAGGCACGGTCGGCGATCGCGATCACTGCGTCGCGGCTCTGGCCGCGCTGGCGCACTGTCACCCCGGCGCTGAAACTGATCGGGATGTCGGCACCGCGGTAGACCAGCGGGTGGCGGATCAGATCGGTTTGCAGCCGGTGCAGTGCGCGCGCGGCAAGGCTCGCTTCCGAGTCGGGCAGCAAAAACAGGAATTCCTCGCCGCCGAAACGCACTACCACGTCGCTCGGGCGCACGGTGCGCCGGATGATGTCTGCGAGATGCACCAGCGCCGCATCGCCAGCCTGGTGGCCGTGGCGGTCGTTGAGGTGTTTGAAGTTGTCGATGTCGAGCAGCGCCACGCCGAGCTGCGAGTTGGCGCGGTCGGCGCGCGCTGATTCACGCCGGTAGCTCAGATCAAGGCCGCTGCGGTTGAGCATGCCGGTCAGATGGTCGACATGCACCATGCCGCGCAGTTGCCGCAGTTCGATTTGCAGCGCCTCGATTTCGCGCTCGGTGCGCTGCAGGCGGTCGGGCGCCGTGCGCGAGCGCGGATCCTTGCCCAGCGCGCGCGTTTCGGTCAGCGCCTCGTCGAGTATGTTGATGATTGTGGTGACATCGGTAGTGCCGCGGATGCGCTGCGCGTAGGCTTCGATGCGCTTGAAGTATTCGCTGGTGCGCGCGCTGGCCGCGGCAGGTGGCGTATCCGGCGTTTGGGGCGGTGTTTTGACCAGACGCAGACGGTGCTTCGGTTTGCTGAACTGCATGGCGTACCCCGTATTTGCGAAACGGACGATCCCGTGGGCCTTACAGTAGCAATAACGCGCCGCACGAAGGTTCTGAACAGGCGCGGAACTCGGCCGCAATTCCGGCTTATGCGGCGACGCCCGATGAGAAGGTGTGATCCTGCGCGGCGCCTGCTGCGGGGAGCTGCGCGGATGCCGGCGGCTGCAGCGCAAAAACGCGGTTCTTGCCGCTGCGCTTGGCTTCGTAGAGTGCGGCGTCGGCGCGCGCAATCGCGGCGGGCTGCGATTCGCTGTTGCACCAGGTGGTGACTCCGGCGCTGAAGGTGATCAGCAGCTTGGCGTTGTCGTGCAGATAAAAGCGTTTGGTCATCTCGCGCTGCACGCGTGCCATGATGGCGATCGCGGCGTCGATGTCGGCGGCGGGCAGCAGGACCAGAAATTCCTCGCCGCCGAAACGCGCCACGCTGTCGCCGGGGCGCACGGTTTCTTGGATCACCCGTGCGAGGTGGGTCAGCGCGTCGTCGCCGATGGCGTGGCCGAAGTTGTCGTTCAGTTCCTTGAAATTATCGACGTCGAGCAGCGCGAGCGAGAGGCGGTGGTGTTTGCGTTCAGCCGCCGCGATTTCGCGCGAGAAGGCCTCGTTGAGGCCGCGCCGGTTCAGTGTGCCGGTAAGACTGTCGATGCGCACCTGTTCGCTGGCGTGCGCGAGTTCGGCTTCGAGCTCGGCGACCTTGCGCTCGGCGGTGTCGACCTTCTGGCGCGCGGTCAGCACTTCCTCGCGCGCGCGCAGCGTGCTGGCCTGCACGTCGCGGGTTTCGCGCAGCACTTCGCCGAGCAGGCGGTTGAGTTGGTCCACATCGTCGGTCTGGCGGATCTGCTGGGCCAGATTTTCCACGGTGTCGTGATAGTCACCGGTGGCCGCCGACAGGTTGCCGAGCTGGTCGATAAACGAGCCGATCATCTGTTTCATCGTCGCTTTGACCTCGCCCAGCCCGCGTTTGAGCAGCGACTGGCGCACGATCAGGTCGGAGAGACCGGTCTTGGCGGCTTCGATTGCCGCCATGTCGAGCGGGCTCGATATCGCGCGCAGCACGGCAGCAATCTGGCCGCGCAGCCATTGGTCGTCGGCGACGAGCTCGCCGACGTTTTCGATCAGCAGCTGCAGCAGTTCGAGCAGGCCGGTTTGCAGTTTGTCGCGCGTGTTGCCGTGCTGTTCGATGCGCCGCCACAGGAAATTCAGCTGTTCGCGCAGCGCCGTCACGTCGACGGCGCCGCCGTCGCGTAACTTTTTCGCGATCGCCTTCGCCTCGGCGGCCAGTCCCGGGGCGTCGAGCAGCCGTGCGCGTACGCTGATTTCCAGTGTCTGTGCCAGCAATTCGCAGAGTTCGGCCGGCGGTTGGGGCGTGGTGGCCGCCGCGCGCAGCGCCTGGCGCTGCACCGTCGAAGTGCCTTCGGCGGCGGCGGCGCGCGCATGCGCCTTGTGCACGATATCGAGCAGCAGATGATAGGCGCGCGCCCACTGGCTGCAGGCCGCGGCATTGGAAAACGCATTGACGGCGGCGAGCTGTTCGGGGGTTTCGCGCGGCATGTCGAGGGCGATGCGCTGCAGCATCTTTTCCGCACTCATCGTCGGGTCGTCGTCGCTGTGACCGGCGATTTCGCAATAGAGCTTGCGGTAGTTGTCGGGCGTCGGCGTGATTTTGCGCGTGACCAGCAGGCGCAGGGTTTCCCGCGCGATCTCATTAGGCTTGTTCGATACCGTCATCATTTCTCCTGCCCGCATGCTCCGCCGCACGCGCCAACAGCGCGCGCCTGGAGACGCATAATGCATTCAGGAGAAATAACGGCGGCGCGGCAGCGCAGCTTGAGCGCGGGGCCGCCGGACTATTCGACGAGCTCGTTCTTGATCGCGTAATGCGTGATTTCAGCATTGTTTTTAAAGCGCATTTTCTCGAGCACGCGGGCGCGGTAAACGCTCACGGTTTTGACGCTCAGCGACATTTGCGCAGCCATCTCGGTGAGCGATTTGCCCGACGCAATCATGCACATCGTCTGGTATTCGCGCATCGACAACAGTTCGTGCGGCGGACGCTCGCTGTCCTGATTGATCGAATTGGCGAGTTCCTCGGCCACCGCCGGCGTCACATATTTGCGCCCGCTGTTGACCATGCGGATGGCGCTGACGAGTTGCGAGGCCGCGCTTTGTTTGGTCAGGTAACCGGCCGCCCCCGCCTTCAGCGCGCGCAGCGCATACTGGTTTTCCGGGTGCATCGACAGCATCAGCACCTGCAGCTTGGGGTGCTCCTTGCGCACCAGCTTGAGCGTTTCGATGCCGTTACGGTCGGGCAGCGTGATATCGAGCAGCATGACGTCACAGGGCGTTTCGCGCACCAGGCGCAGCGCTTGCGCACTGGTTTCAGCCTCGCCGACCACGGTCATGTCGCCGGATTCACTGATGATCTGGATCAGTCCGCGGCGCAGAATCGCGTGATCATCGACGATGACGATATTGATCATGAATTGTTCGCTTCGGTGAAATGTATGGATCCCTGCACCGGCAGCGGCGCGACCGGCTGCAGCGGCAGGGTAGCGACGATGGTGGTGCCTTTGCCGGGATTGCCGTCGAAGCGGATTTCGCCGCCCAGATGGCGCGCACGTTCGAGCATGCCGCGCAGGCCGAACGAATCGGATTTCAACAAGTCCGTACGGGTGATGCCGCATCCGTCGTCGTGCACCGTCATGCGCAGCAGCGTTTCATCGGTCTCGATGTCGACCTGCACCGAGCTGGCGCCGGCGTGTTTCGAAACGTTGGTGAGAATTTCGCGGAACAGGCTGAAGACGGCGGTGCCGAGGTCCGGGTCGACCGCGATGTCGTCGTTGGCACAGCTCACCACGCAGGGGATTTCCATGCGTTTCTGGAATTCCGAGGCTTCCCATTCAATCGCCGCCAGCAGGCCCAGTTCGAGCAGCGGCGGCCGCAGATCGTGCGCGATGCGCGAGGTGATTTCCATGGTGCGGTCGACGCCGGACTCGATGGCGCGGACTTTTTCGATCAGTTCGGTGCGCTGACGGTCAATGCGGTTGCCGAGCCACAGCAGATCGATCTTGATCGCGGTCAAATTGCCGCCAATGTCGTCGTGGACCTCGCGCGCAATGCGCGTGCGTTCGATCTCCTTGGCTTTCTGCAGGTGAGCCGAGAGCGCCGAGAGCTGGCGGCGCGATTCGATGATTTCGAGCTCCGCCTGCTTGCGGCGCGTGATGTTTTCCATGATGCCGTCCCATTGCACGCGGTTGTTATCGAGCGGGCGCGGGCTCATGCGAATTTCGATCCACTTCACGATGTCGCCGGAGGCGACGCGGATGCGGCCCTCCCAGGAGAGCGGTTGCAGCGTCTGCGCCGACTCGCCGATGCGCGAGCCGAGATCGGTGCGGTCGCCGTCGAGCAGCAGGTCGAAAAACAGCGCCGCGTCGTCCTGCAGCCGGGCCGGCGCCAGTTCCAGGAGGCCGGCGCTGCCCTCGCTGATATAAGTAAAGCTGCAGCCACCGTGCCACTCGCGCAGCATGCGAAACACCACGCCCGGTACATTCGAGACGATGGCGCGGAAGCGCGCTTCGTTTTCGAGCAGTTCGCGCTGCGCGCGGCGGCCCTCGCGGCGCAGCGTCGCCTCGCGCAGTTCGCGCTCGATCGCCGGCACCAGCCGCGACAGGTTGCTTTTCATGACGTAGTCGTGGGCGCCGGCGTGCATCGCCTCGACCGCGATGTCTTCGCCGATGTTGCCGGAGTTGATGATGAATGGCAGGTCGGGGTCGAATTCGCGCACGATCTTCAGCGCATCGAGGCCGCCGAATTGCGGCATCGTGTAGTCGGAGACGACCACGTCCCAGGCGTCTCCCGCGAGCGCTTCGTGCAACGTCGCGGCGGTGTAAACGCGGGCATGTGTCGGCTCGTAGCCGCCGTTGTGCACCTCAAACAGCAGCAATTCGGCGTCTTCTTCCGAGTCCTCGACCAGCAACAGGCGCAGGGGGCGTTTCATGGAGCGGCGGCGGGCTTGATCCGAGTGTCGCGGGTTTGTGACCGTGCATCATAAATCAGATGGCCCCCGCATGTCATGGCTACCGTGACGAAATCACGTTCGGTTCAAGTTTTAACGGTTGCGGCCGATATCAAGTGGCGCGGACATGTTGCTGGATGTCCGGCAATTGATCGGGTTTAACGCGTCTTTTCCGTGCTTTGCATGCGGAGCGGCGGGGTTAGCCTTACACACGCTCGTAAGCGTCGCTGCAGCACGCGGTGCT
This sequence comes from Betaproteobacteria bacterium, assembly GCA_025356695.1. The sequence goes on along the minus strand of JANXSE010000119.1, from coordinate 6,336 downwards.
GACGCGCCAAGGCTTGATGAATAGGGAGGACGGCAAATTGTTCAACATGGTGACCATAGGTGCGGGAATCGCGAGCCTCGCCATCGCGCTGGCGACCGCAATGTTTGCGGATACCGCCGCGATGGCGGTTCTGCTCGTTGCCGTAATCTGGATGGCAGCGGCGGTTTTGACCGCGCGCGCGCACCGCGCCGAAATGGCTGCCCGTGTGCTTGAGACCAACGCGCGCATCGACGTGCTGGGCGGCGAACTGGGTGGCGCATTCGATCAATGTGCCGGTGAGTTCGATGCGCAGCTGGCGGCGGCCTTGGGCGAAATCCAGCAGACGCAGGAACTGTTTCAGGATGCCATACACAAGCTGGTAGGCAGTTTCACCAGCATGAATACGCAGTCGCAACTGCAGCAGACGCTCGCGCTGAGGATTTCCAACGGTGAGGTAACTGCGGCGGAGAGCGAAGGCGGCAAGGCCGGCTTCGCCAAATTCGTCGATGAAACGTCGACCACGCTGCAGTTCTTTGTTGATAACACCGTGCAGGGCAGCCGCGTGGCGGTCGAACTCGTCGAGAACATGGACAAGATCACGCAACAGGTCGCCGAGGTGCATGACATTCTGGGCGAGATCGAGGGCATTTCCAAACAAACCAACCTGCTGGCACTGAACGCGGCGATTGAAGCGGCGCGCGCCGGCGAGGCCGGTCGCGGCTTTTCGGTGGTGGCCGACGAAGTGCGCGACCTCTCGGCGCGCACCAGTCACTTCAGCCAGCAGATCCGCGGCGTCATCTCCAAAGTGCAGGACGCCGTCAAGATCACCGAGAAAGCGATCGACCGGCTGGCTTCGCAGGATATGACTTTCGCGTTGCATTCAAAGCAGCACGTCGACGAAATGATGCGCGATGTGCAGGCGGTCAACGAGACGATGGCGCAGTCGGCCGTCGAGTTGTCGGCGGTCACGCGCGAAGTCGAGGCCAACGTAAACACCGCCGTCACCACACTGCAGTTTCAGGACATGGTGCGGCAGCTGCTCGCGCATGTGATCCAGCGCTTCGACGCATTGAACGGCGTCTCGGCGCAGCTGCGCCAGCTTGCCTCGCAGCTGGCGGTCGCACAGTCGACGGAGAGCGGCGATGAAACACGCGTGCGCGGCATCGAACAGGCCTGCCGCGAGTTGTCGGGGCTGATTGAAAAGGCGCGGCAGTTGACCATACACAGTCCCGTGCGTCAGGCATCGATGGCGAGCGGCGACGTTGAGTTGTTTTAAAGCACAGGCAAAACAGGAGTCCGGCACATGGCAAAAACGATACTTGCAGTTGATGATTCGGCGTCGATACGCCAGATGGTGGCGTTCACCCTGAAGGGCGCCGGCTACAGCGTGGTCGAGGCGGTCGACGGCGAAGACGGTCTCGCCAAAGCCAAGACCACGGACATCAATATGGTGCTGACCGACCAGAACATGCCGAAGATGGACGGACTCACGCTGATCAAGAACCTGCGCGGCCTGCCCAAATATTCCTCGACACCGATTCTGATGCTGACCACCGAATCGGGCGATGCCATGAAGGCACAGGGCAAGGCGGCCGGTGCGACCGGCTGGCTGGTCAAGCCCTTTGATCCGCCGAAGCTGCTTGAAGTGGTGAAGAAAGTCATCGGGTAGAAAAGGCAGGATCGAGGATTAGGCAAAACCTCACCTCCACACCTAACTCGATCCTCAACCCTCATTCCTGGACTTTCAATGACCGCTGAACTCAGCCAGTTTTACCAGGTGTTTTTCGATGAGGCCGGTGAACATCTGGCCAGCATGGAAAGTCTGCTGCTGGCGCTGGATGTCAATGCGCCGTCCATGGATGACCTGAACGCGATTTTTCGCGCCGCGCATTCAATGAAAGGCGGCAGCGGCACCTTCGGTTTTCACGACATGACCGAAGTGACGCATGAACTCGAAACGCTGCTCGACCGCCTGCGCAAGGAAGAACTCAAGCTGACGCCGGCAATGATCGATGCGTTTTTGCGCGCCGGCGACGTCGTGCGCGCACAGCTCGACGCGCATCGCGGCGAGGGCGCGGCCGATCCGCAGGATGCGACGGCCATCCGTGCCGTGCTCAAGGCGCTGGCCGCCGATCCGGTTGCAGCGCAGCCGGCCGCAGCGGCCGTGCCGTGTCTGCAAATTTCGCTGGCCGCGGCGTTGACGCGCACGCAGCTCGAACCGGTGCTGACCGAATTGAAAGGTCTGGGCACGCTGGATATCACGCAGGCGCCGGCGCAGGACGAAGCCGGTTTCTGGCGAATGACATTGAATACCGCTGCGAGCGTCGAACAGGTCCGTGAACGATTTGAATTTATCGCCGACCCCGCCGATGTGACGGTGCAGCCCGCCGCCGCGTCGAACCATGTCGCGGCCGACGCCGGTTACGGTTTTTTTGACGATCCGGCACCGGTGGCTGACCCCGGCTACGGATTTTTTGATGAGCCGGCCGCGCCGGTGGCAGCACCACCGGACGCGGGGTATGGATTTTTCGAAGCATTGCCGGCAGCCGTTACCGCTTCGGTAGAAGCGGCGGGGCCTGCGCGCAACCCGGGGCGCCGCGCCTCCGACGATCCGGCTGCGCCTGCGGCGTCGACCGGCCGCCGTCCCGGCGACAAGGTCGCCGTTGCCGCACAGGCCGAGGCGTCGTCGATTCGCGTCAATACTGAAAAGGTCGACCAGTTGATCAATCTGGTCGGAGAACTCGTCATCACGCAGGCGATGCTTGCGCAATCGGCCGCCGCGCTCGATCCGGTGACCTGCGAAAAACTGCTGAACGGTCTCGGCCAGCTCGACCGCAACACGCGCGACCTGCAGGACGCGGTGATGTCGATCCGCATGATGCCGATGTCGTTTGTGTTCAGCCGTTTCCCGCGCGTGGTGCGCGACATCGCCGCCAAGCTGGGCAAGGAAATCGAACTGAAGACCGAGGGCGAAACCACCGAACTTGACAAGGGCGTGATCGAAAAGATCGCCGATCCGCTGACGCATCTGGTACGTAACAGTGTCGACCACGGCATCGAAACCGCCGAGGTGCGCGTGGCAGGCGGCAAGACCGCCAAGGGCACGGTGACGCTGCGCGCGTTTCACCAGGGCGGCAACATCATCATCGAAGTGGCCGACGACGGCGCCGGCCTGAATCGCGAAAAAATTCTCGCCAAGGCGCGCGAACGCGGCATGGCGGTGTCTGACAACATGCCGGACCAGGATGTCTGGCAACTCATTTTTGAGGCGGGCTTTTCAACCGCCGACGCGGTCACCGATGTATCGGGGCGCGGTGTCGGCATGGACGTGGTCAAGCGCAACATCCGCGCGCTTGGCGGCCGCGTCGAAATCGACAGTGCGTTGGGCCACGGCACGCGTATCCGCGTGCGCCTGCCGCTGACGCTGGCGATCCTCGACGGGCTCTCTGTGAACGTGGGTGGCGAACTCTTCATCGTGCCGCTGACCTGTGTGGTCGAATCGCTGCAACCGAAGGCCGATGATGTCAAGACGGTCAGCAACCGCGGCCGTGTCGTGCATGTGCGCGGCGAATACCTGCCGGTGGTGGCGCTCTACGAACTGTTCGGCATCAAGCCACAGACCACCGAATTGCACAACGGCATCGTCGTCATCCTGGAAGCCGAGGGCCGCAAGATCGCGATGTTTGTCGATGCGCTGGTCGGGCAGCACCAGGTAGTGATCAAGAGCCTTGAAACGAATTACCGGCGTGTGCACGGCGTCTCGGGCGCCACCATCATGGGCGACGGCACGGTGGCGCTGATTCTCGACGCGGTGGCGATCGGCCAGTCGGCCGAACCGGTGCTGGCGGCAGCGGCTTGAATGAAACCGGCGCGACGGCGCCGGGATAAAACTTTTTAACGGGGTGCAAACATGACACAGGCGACAACGGGCGAAGTGCAGGCGGCGGGCGTGATGCTGGCCGGGCAGGGCGGCAACGAATTTCTGACCTTCACGCTGGGCAGCGAGGAGTACGGCATCGACATCCTCAAGGTGCAGGAAATCCGTGGCTATGAGGCCGTTACCAAGATTGCCAACGCCCCCGAGTTCATCAAGGGCGTGGTGAATCTGCGCGGCACCATCGTGCCGATCGTCGACCTGCGCATCAAATTCAATCTCGGCAGCGTCGAATACAACCAGTTCACCGTGGTCATCATTCTGAACGTGAGGAACCGCGTGGTCGGCATCGTCGTCGATTCGGTGTCCGACGTGATCGCACTGGCGAACGAGCAGATCCGCGCCGCGCCCGAATTCTCTGGAGAACTCGAGTCCGACTACATCACCGGGCTGGGCACCGTGGCCGAGCGGATGCTGATTCTCGTCGATATCGAAAAACTGATGACTAGCCGCGACATGGCGCTGGTTGACCAACAAGTGCATTGAACGCGAAGGAGTCCGTCATGCGAAACAACCAACCCGTTACGGGCGTCGAACACGAATTGCGCGACGGCGGCCAGATCGTCTCGAAAACCGATGCGAAAGGCGTCATCACCTATATCAACCGCGATTTCATCGAGATCAGCGGTTTTGCCGAACGCGAACTGATCGGGCAGGCGCACAATCTCGTGCGTCATCCGGACATGCCGGCGGCCGCGTTCAAGGACCTGTGGGACACGCTGAAGGCCGGCAAGCCGTGGAACGGCATCGTCAAGAACCGCTGCAAGAACGGTGACTATTACTGGGTCGAAGCCAACGTCACGCCGATGCGCGAGAACGGGCAGACCACCGGCTATCTGTCGGTGCGTACCAAACCGAGCCGCGCGCAGATCGAGGCGGCAAGTAAATTGTACGCACAGATGCGCGAAGGCAAAATGCCGAAAGCGGGTTTGTGGCAGCGCCTGCATGCCGCAATGGGCAGCATGAATCTGGGCCTGCGCCTGCAACTGGTGCTGGCAGTTATTTGCGCCATGATGGTGGCCGGGACGTTCGTCGGCCTCTACGCCGTCAGCCGCTCTAACGACCGTCTCGAGGAAGTTTACCGCGATCGTATGGTGCCGGCCGGCTATCTCGGCGCCATCAACGACCTCATGCGCGCCAATGTGCAGAGCATGCAGGCCGGCACCATGCACGACCCGAAAGCCGAGTCGAGCAAGCTGCACAACCATCCGCTGGCCGACCACCTGAAGACCATTGAGGACAGCAAGGCGAAAATCGGCACGCTCGCCGACGCCTACATGGCGACCAAGCTGACGCCGGCGCAGAAAACGCTGACCGAGCGCTACGTCACGGCGCGCAAGACGTTCGTTGCCGAGGGCATCAACCCGACGGTCGCCCTGCTCAAAGAGAACAAGTTCGTCGAGGCCTCGGCCTACCTCGAAAAAGCCGCGTTGCCCGCGTTCAATGTTGCCAAGGGCCTCGCCGAGGAGTTGATCAAGCTGCAGGAAGACACGGCCAAGCAGGAATTTGAAGCGGCGATCGACAACTACAATGCGATACGCAAGTTCATGCTCGGTTCGATGATGGCTGGCGTGCTGCTGGCAATCGCGATCGGGGTGCTGATGACACGCTCGATCGTGCGGCGCCTGCGCTACGCGGTCGATGTCTGCGATCACATTGCGCAAGGCAATTACTCAAGCAAAGTCGACCTCAAATTTGAAGACGAGGTCGGCAAGTTGCTGCAGGCGCTCAAATCGGTGCAGATCCGCCAGGGCTTCGAAGTTTCGGACGCACGCCGCGCGCGCGACGAGGCGATGCGGTTGAAGAACGCTCTCGACAACGTCGGCACCAACGTCATGATCGCCGGCACCGACCGCGTGATCAACTATATGAACAAGTCGGTGGTGGCAATGATGCAGAACGCCGAAGCCGATATCCGCAAGGACCTGCCGAATTTCAATGTGGCGGGCCTGATCGGTGTCCAGATTGACACTTTCCACAAGAACCCGGCGCACCAGATGAGCATGCTGGCCAACCTGACGACAACGCATCGTACCCAGATCAAGGTCGGCGGACGTACCTTTGCGCTGGCGGCCTGTCCTGTGTGGGATGACAGCGGCGGCCGCTTGGGTACGGCTGTCGAGTGGGTGGATCGCACGGCCGAAGTTGCGGTGGAAAACGAAGTCAATAGCCTGGTTGCAGCGGCGGTGGCGGGTGACTTCACCAAACGCATCGAGATGCAGGGCAAGGACGGTTTCTTCAAGCAACTCGGTGACAGCATCAACCGCCTGATGGAGACGAGTTCGGTGGGTCTAAACGAAGTGGTGCGTGTGCTCGGAGCATTGGCCAAGGGCGACCTGACCGAGAAGATCACCAACGAGTACAAGGGCACCTTCGGTCAATTGAAGGACGATTCGAACCTGACGGTGGAGAAACTGACCGAG
>JANXSE010000108.1 GCA_025356695.1 Betaproteobacteria bacterium | reverse complement strand
GGCTCTGATCCATCCGGTGGTGCCGGCATTCAGGCCGATTTATTGACCCTGGCAAGCCTTGGCTGTCACGGCCTGTCATCGATTACCGCGCTCACGGTGCAGGACACCGAATGCGTCGGCGCAGTCGAGGCAGTTGCCGCTGCCTGGGTCGAAGATCAGGCGCGCCAAGTGCTCGAAGACATGCGTGTTGACGTGTTCAAGATCGGGCTGCTGGGCAGCGTCGAGAACGTCGCGGCGATTGCCGAAGTGGTCTCTGACTATCCCGATATTCCACTCGTACTCGACCCGGTGTTGGCGGCGGGCAACGGCAGCGAACTGGCCAGCCGCGAAATCATCGCTGCGATGCGCGATCTGTTGATTCCACAAACCACCATCCTCACACCAAACAGCCTGGAAGCGCGCCGCCTTGTTGCCGCCGACCCGGACGACGCGCCAGCGTTGGACCAATGCGCCGAGCAATTGCTGCAACTGGGCACTGAATACGTATTGATCAAAGGCACGCACGAGAACTCGCCTCAGGTGGTCAACAACCTGTACGGCCCGGTGATCACGCGCGACGCCCCAGAAGACCAGTACAGCATCGGCCTGGTGCGCAGCGACGCCTGGACGCGATTGCCCGGCAGCTACCACGGCTCCGGTTGTACGCTGGCCTCGGCGATTGCCGCGCTGATCGCGAATGGCGAAGAAATTCCAGATGCCGTGCGCGCCGCGCAGGAATACACCTGGAACGCGCTCAAGGCGGGTTTTCGGCCAGGTATGGGCCAGTTCATTCCGGATCGCTTTTTCTGGGCGCGGCAGATTGCTGGTGAAGCATCGGGCAACGCGGCTGACGACGAGTCAATTCCGGGGGCGCCAGATGCCTGACAAAATCGGCGGCCTCTACGCCATCACGCCAGAGATTGACGACACCGGCACGCTGCTCGTTGCCGTGCGCGCTGCCGTCGAGGGCGGCGCACGCGTGGTGCAGTACCGCAACAAGCGCGCCTCGCAAGCGAAACGCCTTGAGCACGCGATTGGTGTGTCGGCCGTGTGTCTCAAATTCGGCGCCCTGTTCATCATCAACGACGACGTCGAACTCGCGCTTAACGTCGAAGCGGACGGTGTGCATCTGGGCAAAACCGATGGCAGCCTGGCGAAGGCGCGCGCGCGTCTCGGGCCGCAGCGTTTGCTCGGCGCATCCTGCTACAACGACCTCGCGCTGGCGCAAGCGGCGCGTGATGCGGGTGCCGACCACGTCGCGTTTGGCAGCATGTTTGCGTCGTCCACCAAGCCAGACGCGATTCGCGCGCCCCATACGCTGTTCGCCGACGCGCGCGCCCGTGGGCTCCGCTGCCCGCTAGTCGCGATTGGCGGCATCACGCTCGGCAATGCGCCCGAAGTCATCAGCGCTGGCGCCAGCGCCATCGCGGTCATCTCCGATTTATTCGACGCGCCCGACATCCGCGTGCGCGCGCGGCAGTTCACGGTGCTGTTCGCCTGAGCTGCCCTTCAATCCGCCCTCGACTGACGCCAAATAACTCACGCCGAACTCTCGGTCGCACCACTCATCAATCACGCCAATTGCCCGCCATGACCCACACCAACGAATCCCTCTTCGCCCGCGCTCAGGCCATCATCCCCGGCGGCGTCAACTCACCCGTGCGTGCGTTCCGTTCCGTCGGCGGCACGCCGCGCTTCATCACGCGCGGTGAGGGCCCGTATCTGTGGGATACCGAAGGCCGGCGCTACATCGACTACGTCGGTTCCTGGGGGCCGATGATTCTTGGTCACGCCCATCCCGCCGTCGTCAAAGCCGTGCAAGACGCCGCCGTCAACGGTCTGTCGTTCGGCATGCCGACCGAAGGCGAGATCACCATCGCCGAAGTCGTGACCAAACTGGTGCCGTCGATGGAGCGCGTGCGCTTCGTCAGCTCCGGCACCGAAGCGGCGATGACCGCGATCCGTCTCGCGCGCGGCGCGACGGGCCGCTCGAAGATCATCAAGTTCGAGGGCTGCTATCACGGCCACGCTGACTCGCTGTTGGTCAAAGCCGGCTCGGGTCTGTTGACCTTCGGCCAACCTAGCTCGTCCGGCGTACCGCCCGAAATCACCCAGCAAACACTGGTGCTCGACTTCAACGATGTGCAGCAACTCGAAGACGCGTTCAAAGCCTACGGCGATCAAATCGCCGGCGTGATTGTCGAGCCCATCGCCGGCAACATGAATCTCGTACCCGGCTCACCAGCGTTCCTGAACGCGATGCGCACCCTTTGCACCAGGCACGGCGCGATGTGCATTTTCGACGAAGTGATGACCGGATTTCGCGTCGCCCTCGGTGGCGCGCAGTCGATCTACAACATCACGCCGGACATCACGGTGCTGGGCAAAGTAATCGGCGGCGGCATGCCGGTCGCGGCGCTCGGCGGCGCGCGCCAGGTGATGGAGCATTTATCCCCGCTTGGCGGCGTGTATCAGGCAGGCACGCTCTCAGGCAACCCGGTGTCGGTCGCAGCGGGTCTCGCAACCCTTGCCGAAATTCAAAAGCCCGGGTTCTACGAAGCCTTGACCATCTCGACCAAATCATTCACCGATGGCATCAATACCGCTGCGGGCCGCTCCCACCAAGGGTTTTCAGCCACCAACGTCGGTGGCATGTTTGGGATTTTTGCCACGCCAAAACCGCCC
>JANXSE010000444.1 GCA_025356695.1 Betaproteobacteria bacterium | reverse complement strand
AGGGGAATTATATACTTGACACCACAAGCTGTAAACCTCATAATTCGGTCACTCCTTAAGGAAACTGATTATGTGCAAACTCGACGCAGCCCACTTCCACGACGACACCGCAGCCCGCGAATACCTTGAAAAGACGCTCTGGCCGAACGGCACGGTATGCCCGCATTGCGGCACGGTAGGCACCGCCTACACAACCGCCAAAACTGGCCTTTACCGCTGCGCTGAACAGGCCTGCCGCGCTGATTTCACGGTCACTGTCGGCACCGTGTTTGAGCGCAGCAAGATTGCCCTGCACAAATGGCTGCTGGCGTCCTTCCTGATCTGTTCCAGCAAGAAGGGCATGAGCGCACACCAACTCCACCGCACCATCGGCGTTACCTACAAAACGGCGTGGTTCATGGCCCACCGCCTGCGCGAAGCGATGAAAGACGGCTCTGGCCCGCTTGGCGGCTCTGGTAAGGTTGTTGAAATGGATGAAACGTACGTAGGCGGCAAAGAGAAAAACAAACACGCCAGCAAGCGCGTTAAAGGCAACATCGGCGGCACCGGAAAGGAAATGGTTTTCTCGCTGGTTGAGCGCGGCGGTAAGGTTCGTTCCTTCCACCTGCCGAGCGTCAACGCCAGCAACCTGCGTCCGGTTCTGGAATCGCAAATCAAAGCCGCTAAGACGCGCCTTATGACGGACGGCGAAGGCCAATACCGCATCCTCGCGCCGATGTTCCAAAGCCATGACGTTGTTAATCACGGCGCGGGTGAATACGTCCGTGGCGACGCCTACACGAACACGATTGAGGGTTACTTTTCGATTCTTAAGCGCGGCATCGTTGGCACGTTTCACCATGTCAGCCCGCAACATCTGCAACGCTACGCAACGGAGTTTGATTTCCGTTACAACCACATGGAAAAGAAAAACAAGATCGACGGTAAATGGATGCTTGTCGGGCATAGCGATACCGAGCGCACTCACGCGATGTTGAAAGGCGCTGCGGGCCGTCGCTTGACGTATCGGCGCACTAACGCAGCAGCGTAAGGCACGAATAGCGCAGATCATCGCGCTACTCCGACTGATTGCGGCAAAAGGGGAGACGGGGAAATGGGTTCAGCTTTCATTTTGGGGAAATGAATATGGATTCCAAACAAGATAGCGATGATACTTTCGAAGAAACGATGCGGCAGTTTTTCGTTTCCAGAAAAAGTGCCTCCAGATTCGAAAGAGCGTACGGACGTCTCATGATTGCGTGGGCCGACACAGAGGCAGAACTGTATAAAACACTCGTCCATTATGCGGGCGTTACTGACGCCATTGCCCGCGCAATATTTTCTGGCACACGTGCTGGGGTAATGATGGATTATATCCACGGTATTGCAGCTAATACGAAGTTGTCTGGGGACAGGCTCACCGATATAAATTATGTTTTTCCACAGATAAGCGCCATTAACAAAATGCGCGATCATCTGGCCCATCATGCTTCTGGCAGCTATTCTTGGAACCCGAAAAATCCAGAGCAAAGAGTCGTAACAAACGCTGAAAGGATAAGCCGCTATGGCAATGAAAAAGTTACTCTGATCGGCTTTGACACGCTTGATAACATGACAAAAGATTTGCACGATATTTCTAATCATCTGAACATGCATCACGGACGGCTAAGGATTGGCGAGTTTCGGGTTTGGCATCGCGCAGGCGAAGATTCTCCATACCCGACATGGCTATATAAATCTCCTCAACCAATAAAGCCGAAGAATAAGAATCCTTCAAGTCCTCATAAACGCGCAGGCCCTCGGCCCTCATCTGCTCAGAGACGCGAACAGGCTTTAAAAAAGTAGGGTTACCCATGAGAAAAAACCATGAATAACGCGAAGAAGTCCAAACCGATAGACCTCTCCGAATACGAAGAGGAAGCGGTGCCGTTTACTGCCGTGCTGCAACGGCTGGCGAAAGCCAAGCCAGAACACAGCGCACCGCATAAGCCAGCTAGGAAACTCACGGCGGCGGCACGTAAGAAATGAATACTCGCCAAAGGCGCGTCCTGATTGCCGTGGCAGTCATCATTACGGGAATGATGCTTTACCCGCCATTGCGCATAGAAGGTATTCCCAACGTAATTGGCTCGCGCAACCCCGGATTCACGCATGGCTATGGCTGGCTGGGGAATGACGTTTTTGCAACTGTTGAACTGGGTTTGCTGTTTACCCAGTTCTTCGTGGTCGGGATCGTCGGCGCAATTTCTTATTTCCTTTGCGCCGACACGAAGAAATAGCCAACCACTATTTGTTTGTGGTGTCATGTATACAACTCCCCCCGCAAGGGGAGCAGGTGTATTGTTAAGTCGCAGCTGATATTCACATAATAAAAATTTACCCGAGGAGAAACATCTTGAGAATTATCGACATTCCGCCGTACCAACGCGCCGGTGTTAACTACGACCCCGCCGAGGGGCACTTCATGATGAAGGAGCTGGTCTCCTACCTGCAGTCGAAAGGGCAGCTCGACGGCATCGAAATCGACATCGACGAAGGCGAACCGACCGAACACGGCGCGGAGTCGCGCGACGAGGAAGTCGTCTCGACCATCGCGGTCGGCGTGGTCAAGCGCGTCAAGGCAGTTTGCGCGATGGGCAAATACGATGCGGTCATCACGCAGGCCGGCATTGAGCCGGGATTCCTCGCCGCGCACACGGTGTCGACGCTGCCGATCGCCTACCCCGTGCATTCGGCGATGCACTTTGCGTCACTCCTCGGTGAAAAATTCTGCGTGCTGACCACCACCGATGCGCAGGCCATGATCGTGCGCCGCAACGCCTACCTCTACGGCATGAACCACAAACTGACCAGCGTGCGCTACGTCTCGCGTTCGTCGACCTTCACCATGGCGCTGGTGCGCAAGTACAAAAAAGCAGACCGCCTGAAAAGCGCCGAGGTGATGGAATTCGCCAACAGCATTGTCGACCAGTTCGTGCGCGCGATCGAAGACGAAGGTGCGGACACCGTGATCGTCGGCTCGCCGCATCAGCAATGTTTTCTCGATGAAGTCAGGGCCGGCCTTGATGCGCGCGGTTATCAGGAAATCAATCTGATGGGGGCTTTTGCCTGCGCGGTTGAAATGGCGCGCGCCATGGTCAACATGAAACTGAAACAGGCGCCGCGCGCTTATCCGAATGATTTGCTGAAAGCGAAACCGGCCTTCCGATAAAGCGCATTCTGCGCCACTTCACCCACTCGCCCCGCGTAAGCGGGGAGAGGGCCGGGGTGAGGGGCAGGAGAAACGAAAATGTCTACGGTGCAACTCACAAGCCTCCCTCACCCTGCCCCCCTTGCGGGTGGACAGGGAATTCTGATGACAAGCTCGCATTTCTTGTTTGCGGCAATGCTGACGCTATGCGCAGGGACAACGCCAGCACAAAACTATCCAGCCAAACCCATCCGCATCGTCACCCAGTTCACCGGCGGCAGTCTCGATCTGGCAGCGCGGCTGATTGCACCGAAACTGACCGAACGTCTCGGCCAGCAGATCATCATAGACAACCGCGGCGGCGTCACCTCGATGGAACTCGTTGCAAAATCGCCGGCCGATGGTTACACGCTGCTGGTCGCCAGCGGCAGCTTGTGGACACTGCAGTTCATGCGCGAAAACGTCGCCTGGGACGCCGTACGCGACTACGCCCCCATCTCACTACTGGTGACTTCACCGAATATTCTGGTGATACATCCGTCACTGCCGGTGCGTTCGGTGAAAGCGCTGATCGCGCTGGCCAAAGCGCGGCCCGCCGAACTCAACTATTCAACCGGACAATCCGGCGCGTCGGCGCATCTGGCCGGCGAATTATTCCAGTCCATGGCCGGCATCAAGCTGCAGCGCATCGCCTACAAAGGCCAGGGCCCGGCCATGCTGGCGCTGATTACCGGTGAGGCGCAGCTGAGTTTTCCCAACGCCGCATCCGCTGCGCCCTTTATCAAGGCCGGCCGCATCATCGGCCTGGCCGTGACCACAACACAGCCCTCGGCGCTGGCGCCCGGTTTACCGACGGTGGCCGAGTCCGGCCTGCCCGGTTATGAATCGAAAGCCATCGTCGGCATTTTCGCCCCGGCGAAAACGCCGGCGGCTATCATCGACCAGCTGCATCAGGAAATCGTCCGCGCGCTTAACAACATTGAAGTCAAACAGCGCGTCTTCGATTCGGGCTCGGAAGCGGTCGCCGGTTCGCCCGTGGAATTGGCGGCAGCGATGAAATACGAAATGACCACGACAGGCAAGTTGATCAAAGACCTCGGCATACGCGCCGAATAACCAGACTTTTTACTGAGGAGAAACCCATGAGCACCCAGCCGTCAGACAACCGCCGCTTTCCACTCATACCCGAAGACCGGCTCACGCCGGAGCAACGCGAAGTCGTTGAGTCCATCCGCTCCGGTCCACGCAAACAGGTGAAGACCTCGTCGGCGTCGAAACAGGAAGGCCCGATCGGCGGGCCGTTCAACGTCATGCTGCGCAGCCCCGGCATCGGCATGCTGATCCAGAAGCTCGGCGGCGAAATCCGCTTCAACAGCGTGCTGACGGGCAAGCTCAACGAACTGGCGATCATCATCACCGCCCGCCACCACACCGCGAGCTACGAATGGCACGCACATCTCAAGCTGGCGCTGCAGGGCGGGCTCGACCCGGCCATCGCGCAAGCCATCGCCGAAGGGCGGCGTCCGCAGAACATGGACGCCGACGAGACGCTCGTCTACGAATTCTCGACCGAATTGCATATCGGGAACCAGGTCTGCGACGAGACCTTCAAGAAGATGGTCGCGCGCTTCGGCGAGCGCGGCGTGGTCGATCTCATCGCAGTCAACGGCTACTACTCGCTGGTGTCCTTTCTGCTCAACGTCGATCGCACGCCGCTGCGGGACGATGCGCTGCCGCTCGCACCGCTGCCGAAGTAAGCCTTCGCGCCGGCAGCTCAAGAGGGAAGGCACCGGCGCGAACAAGCGTTATTGAAACGCCGGCATCGCGCCGGTTTCCTTTTCCCACGCTTCGGTGGTGGTGTGCTTGATGATGGGCGTGACTTCGATGTCCATATAGGGATGCAGCGGCATCGCGGTCAGCGTCGCGTGCAGTTCCTCAGGCGAAGCGCATTCCCAGATACTGAAATTGGCGCGGCGGCCGGCGATGCGGAAAATGCGCTTCAATTTGCCATCACGCACCATTTGCATGCTGCGCGCCGTTTCGCGCTTGTTGATTTCGGCAAGTTTCTCCGGCGGCCAGTCGCCCGGCAGACGCACCACGATTTTGAGCATGAACAGCATTGCGCTTTCTCCCCTAAAAATAGGTTGTGGTAATCTCGAATTGACGGCTGCATTTTAGCCGATTCGCTTCGGCGTTCCTGACGGAAACGCCGGCCGGCAGGCGCAACGCGCCGCCGCGTGCTGGAGGAGAGATGATCGTTTCGCATTATTCATTCCGCATGGCGGTGGCGGGCGGCGCCATGCTCGTGTTCGCATCCGCCGCGGCGCAGGACTATCCGTCGAAAGCCGTGCGCGTGATCGTACCCTTCGCCACCGGCGGCGGCAGCGACATCACCGCGCGCAATATGTCGCAGAGACTCACCGCCGAATTCAACCAGCAGTTCATTGTTGATAACCGGCCCGGCGCCGGCGGCGTGGTCGGACTCGAAACGCTGATCAAGTCGCCGCCCGACGGTTACACCATCATGATTTCGACCAGCAGCTGGAGCACCGCAGCGGCGCTATACAAACCGGGCTTTGATCCGACCAGCGACATCACGCCGGTGATCGAGATCGGCTACAACCCGCTGGTGCTGTCGCTGCATCCTTCGGTGCCGGCGAAAACACCGCAGCAACTGATCGCGCTGGCGAAAGCGCGACCCGGCCAGCTCGCTTATGCAACGCCAGGGGTGGGCGCCATCACGCATCTGGCGATGGAGCTGATGGTGCACATGGCGAAGATTGATTTGTTGTCAGTGCCGTACAAGAGTACCGGCGCGACGATGACCGATCTGATTGCCGGGCGCACGCAATTGATACTCGGCGGTCTGGTGCCGCTGCAGCCCTTTATCCAGGCCGGCAAACTGCGCGCGATTGCGGTAACCACGGCAAAACGCTGGCCGTCGCTGCCGGATGTTGCAGCAATGGCCGAAGCGCTGCCCGGTTATGAAGTTGAATCATGGTTCGGCATCGTCATGCCGAAAGGCGTGCCGCCCGCGGCACTCGACCGCATGAATGCAGCGGCGAACAAAATCCTCCGCGACCCCGAGGTGAAAAAAAATCTCGAAGGCGAAGGCATGGCGATCGTCGGCGGCAGCGCGGAGCAATTCAACCGCCGCATCCGCAACGATCACGGCCGCTGGGTCGCGCTGGTGCGCGATGCGAAACTCAAAGGCGAATAAGTTACCGCGATGCGCAGTCTATTCATACTGCCGTTAGTGCTCGCAACGTGCTGTGCTCTGCAAACAGCGCATGCGCAGGGTTACCCGGCCCGTCCGCTACGCATGATCGTGCCGCTAGCGCCCGGCGGCGCAGTAGATACCGTCGCGCGCACACTGGCGACGGGGCTCGCCGAAAACCTGCGCCAAAGCGTCGTCGTAGACAATCGCGGCGGCGGCGCCACCAACATCGGCACCGAACTGGTCGCGCGCGCCGCTCCCGACGGCTACACGCTGCTGCTGACCAACTCGTCGGCCGTCACCAACGTCAGCCTCTACCCCAACCTGCCGTTCGATTTTCGTCGCGACATCGCTGCGGTCTCGCTGATCGCCACCACGCCGCTGATGCTGGTTGTGCATCCATCGGTGCCGGCGCACAGCATGCGCGCATTGATCGCGCTGGCCAAAGCTCGACCCGGCCAGCTCACCAACGGCTCGGCCGGCATCAGCAGTCCCGCGCACATCTCGGGCGAAATGTTGAACACCATGGCCGGCGTACGCATCATCCACGTTCCATACAAAGGCGGCGGCCCGGCAATTGCCGATCTGCTCGGCGGCCAGATCACGCTGATGTTCAGCGGTCCGCTCAATGCATTGCAGTTCGTCAGGGCCGGACGTTTGCGCGCGCTCGGTATGACCGGTGCAACGCGCTTCTCGTCGGCGCCCGATGTGCCGACCATTGCCGAAGCCGGTGTGCCGGGTTACGAACTGGTTGGTTTTTTTGCGCTGTTCGTCACCGGCGGCACACCTGCCGACATCATCGCGCGACTTAATACCGAGACGGTGCGCACACTGGCGGTGCCTGAGATCCGCAAACGCATCGCCGATTCAGGCGCCGAAGTCGTCGCCGGCTCGCCGCAGGAACTCGACGCTTTTGTGAAAAAAGAAATCGACAAGTACGCGAAACTGGTGCGCAGCGCCAATATCCGCCCCGAATAAGCAATCCCGCAACCGCATTGTTCAGCAGCTATCATCAGGAGAAACGCATCGTGGCAAACACACAACAACCTTCGGCCGACAGCGCCGAACCGCATGTCAAACGCTGGGAAGAGCAGCGCTGGCTGGTCGACAACATCATCCGTTCGGTCGGCGCCGACTGGGATCAGCCGCGCACCATCAGCTATAACGTGCCCTGCGGCGTTGAGGCCAATGCCGATTTCGCCGGCATCCGTCAGCGCGTACAAAAATTCGCCGACCTCTCGCCGGCGTTCGAAACGAGCGCGCGCCGCCGCGAAGGCAAGGCGAAAGAAGCCGAACAAAATAAACAGCTTGTTACCGCGCGCGCGAATTATTTTATTGCCGCCGTGCAGTACGCGGCCGCGCAGTGGCCGTTCGACGATTGCGGCGACAAAAACCGCGCGCTCAATCAATCAAAGCGCGACTGCTACCTCGCGTATGCAAAATACGCCGATCACAAAGTCGAACCGGTATTGATCCCGTTCAAGGGCGGCACGCTTGCCGGCTGGTGGCATCTGCCACCGGGTTGCAGCGGCGGCAAACTGCCGGCGATCTGGTGGATCCCCGGCATGGACGGTTTCAAGGAAGCCAACATCGCACTCTACGGCGACCGCTGGCTTTCGCGCGGCATCGCCGTGCTCTCGCTCGAAGGGCCCGGTCAATATGAATCACGCATCATGGGAACCACTGTCAGCGTACCGAACTGGAGCGAGGCCGCGCACATCGTCGCCGACTGGTTGCTCGCGCGACCGGAAGTGGATGCCGATCGCATCGGCGTCGGCGGCAGCAGCTTCGGTTCTTTTTTCGGTACCATTGCAGCGTGCAGTGAACCGCGCTTCAAAGCCTGTGCTGTCACCTCGACCTGCCTTGAGCCCACCTGCCACACCATATTCGAAGAAGCTTCGCCGACTTTCAAGAAGCGCTTCATGTGGATGGCCGGTTACAGCGACGAAGCCTCCTTCGATGCGTTCTGCAAAACGCTGACATGGGAAGGCCATGTTGATAAATTGCGTTCGCCTTATCTATGCGTCACGGGGGAAGCCGATGAATTGTCGCCGCTCACGCACACCGAACGTTTGCTGCAAACGCTCAAAAGCCCGAAACAGCTGGTGGTGTATCAGGACTCGCGCCATTCGGTAGGCAACGTGCCCTCGGCGAACATGGGACCGGCGCCGACCGTATTGCTCGCCGACTGGATGCAAGCGCGGCTTTCCGGTCAACCGTTCGCAAGCGAGCGCTGGTTTGTTGAAGCGAGCGGACGCATCGTCAGGACGGCTTATTAGCCGGGCACCGCATGCGCAAAGCGCGGACTGTACGTAATTTCACCTAATAGGTTTCCCCAATACGCGCGGTGACGGAAGTTTTCTAAGATGAGCGGGGTTTAGTCTCCGCTTTTTTTATTCACTACGTCAGGCCAGCCGCCATGCCCCCGACCGCGCCACCGCGCTGCGCAGTACAGCTTGCCATCCTGTTGCTGTTGCCGCCGCTCTCAGGCGGAGCCGCGTTTGCCGGCGATGCCGTCAGTCCCCGCTTCAGCGAAGAAGTATTGAAGCAGGCAAATATCTATCTCAGCAAAGGCGGGCAGGTTCCGGACGGTTATATTATCGACCGCTCGCTCCTCTCCTATATACATACGCTGCCACAGGAATTTGATACGGCGCTGGCACAGCTTGGCGCAGACGATCGCTGGCTGGATATCGGCGCCGGCAGGGGCCAGGCGGTACTCGATTACTACGCGCCGCGCTACGACGCGATGCACTCAAGCGAACGCGGGCAGCGGCGGAAAAAAGCGCACGCAGTCGCCATCTCCATCGAAGACCGGCGCACCGAAACGTGGCGGCTGAATGCCACGCAAATGGAAAGCGGCCAGATCCGCTATCTCGCCGGTAAACGCCTGCGCGAATATTCAGCCGTTGAACTCGGACAGTTTCAGCTCATCACGGATGTAACAGGCGGATTCTCATACACGACCGATCTCTCGCTGTTCATGGAAAAAGCGCTCGCCCTGCTGAAACCGGACGGCAACTTTTTTACCGTTCTGGTCGATGTGAAATCCGAAAACGGGGAAACCCGCCCGTTTTTTTCGACCTCATCATTCCTGACAGAATTGACGGACGCAAACGGCGACGCAGCGCCGGTGTGTTCGTGGTTGAAGAAAATTTCCTGTGTGGAGGTTACCTGCGAATCGAAAGCGAACTGGCAGCCGCCAATCGAAGGCTATCGCATACGAAAAATTTGCAACGAAGTCGCGGTCCCTGCCCTGCTGCCGGTGTTTTACGAGGCCGGCACGCCGCCGGCAAGAAAATTTCAGCTAAGGCGGTAAAGCAAAAATCCGTGCGTGCCGGCGACTGACGCTTAGCCGCGGGAAACCGCCGGCAGCCGTATCTGCGTCTGCGTCACGATTGCGACGCGGGTGCCGTCGGCATTGCGGATGGTGGTCTGCCAGACCATAGTGGTGCGCCCCGCATGCAGTAGATCAGTGGTGGCCTTCAATACCGGGCCCATGCCGGCGGCAAAGAAATTTGTTTTTGATTCCAACGTTGACGTGCGCTCGCCGGGATTCAGATTGGCGACCGTCGCCGCTGCACCGACCACATCGCCATACGCCATCAAGACGCCGCCGTTGACGCGGCCGGCATTGTTCAAGTGCAAGGGCGTAACGCGCATCTCGGCGCGAAGTTGTTTGCGTCCGACCGAGATGACCTTGACGCCGAGCGCGCGCGAAATTGCATTGCTGATGACACGCGCCGCCCCCTTGCGACGAGCGGCCGGCGTCTTTGCGGATTTCTTTACCTCTAACATTTAAAAATATCCCTGCTGATTATTCGGGTTTGATGCCGGCGTCCTTGATGACCTTGGCCCACTTCGCGGTTTCGCTGGCGATATAAGCGCTGAATTCTTCGGGTGTGCCACCAACGATGTCGGCGCCATCAGCAAGGAAACGCTCGCGCACAGTGTTGTCGCGCAGGGTGCGCGTCACCGCATCGTGCAGTTTGACGACGATCTCGCGCGGCGTTCCGGCCGGCGCCAGCACACCGTACCATTGCACGGCGTCGTAACCGGGCAGTGCCGACTCGGCTATCGTCGGCAGATCCGGCAGGATACGCGAGCGCTGCACGCCGGTGACCGCCAGCGCGCGCAACCGCTTATCGCGCACATAGGAGATGCCGCTCAGCATGGTCGACATCATGACGGTCAATTGCCCGGAAATTGTGTCGATCATCGCCGGCGCCAACCCCTTGTACGGCACGTGCACCATCTTGATCTTCGCCATGTTGAGAAACAGCTCCATGGTCAGATGCGGGTTGGAGCCGACGCCGGCCGAACCGTAATTGAGCTGGTTGGCATGTGTGCGCGCGAATGCAATCAGCTCGCGCGTGGTTTTCACCGGCACCGAAGGATGCACGACCAGCACGTTGGGTTGCGACACCACCAGCGAAACCGGCGCAAAATCGCGCAGCACATCGAACGGCATCTTTTTATGTATCGACGGATTGATCGTCAGCGTGCTGATGCCCATCAGCAAGGTATAACCGTCGGGCACGGCACGCGCTACCGCTTCGCCGCCGATCATCATCGCCGCACCGGCACGATTCTCAACCACTACCTGCTGACCGAGTATCTCGCCCATTTTCGGCGCGATCAGGCGCGCCGAAATATCGGTGCCGCCGCCGGCTACTGAAGGCACAATCAGGCGTACTGCGCGCGTCGGATAGTTCTGCGCATACGCCACCGCTGCGGTACACAGTACCGGCACCACGCACGCTAGCATCTTCAGTCCACTCATCGCTCCCCCGTTCTACTCAATCCTGAATCCTGTTTTCTAATCCGCCTTGACGTTGGCCGCACGCGCAAGCTTCGCCGAAGTCGCGATATCGTCGCGTATCCACTGATCGAATTCGGCAGGTGATGTCGGCACCGGTTCGACACCGAGCGCAATCCAGCGGTTGCGCACATCTTCCGAGCGCATTATGTCGGTGATTTCGCGATTGAGTTGATCGACAATGGCGCGCGGTGTTTTCGCCGGCGCCAGCATGCCGTACCAGAATTCAAAGCGATAACCGGGCAAGCCGGATTCGGCAACAGTCGGCAATTCAGGCATCTGCGGCGCGCGTTTCGCACCGGTGACGCCGATCGCCAGCGCCTTGCCATCCTTGGCCAGACTCAAAGCGCTGGCCAGCGGCGAGAGAAAAAACTGCACGCGCCCGGTTATGGTTTCAGTGATCGCCTCGGGAATGCCCTTGAACGGCACATGCACGACGTCGACCCCCGCCATGTTCTTGAACAACTCGGCGGCGAAGTGCGTACCGCTGCCGACACCGGCCGACGAATAGTTGTACTGGCCGGGTTTGGCTTTCAGCGCCGCGATCAGCTCCCGGGTATTTTTGACACCAAGCGCCGGCGACACCAGCAGTAGCGCCGGGCCGCTCGCCGTCATGGTGATGCCGGCAAAATCCTTGAGCGTGTCGTACGGCAGTTTGGCGTAGATCGCGGCGGCGACTGCATGCGCGTTCGACACTGACAGCAGCGTATAGCCGTCGGGGTTCGCGTTGGCGACGATGTTCGCTGCGATGGTGCCGCCGGCGCCGGGCCGGTTATCGATAACAACCTGCTGATGCCAGCGCTCCGACAATTTCTGCGCGAGAAAACGCGCCGTGATGTCGGGGCCGCCGCCCGGCGTGAAGCCGATGACGATGCGGATCGGACGCTGCGGAAATTTCGCGGACGTGTCGGCCGCCGCCTGCGGCACAACCGCAACCAGCAGCGCCACCACTGCAATTCGAATACGGTTGCTCATACGATTTTCCTTCATGCCGCTACATTACCATCGAACGCCGCCGCGGTGAATTACATACCTGCGTCGGTGTCGCCGCTGTTGCATGCTACAGTAGTGCCCTCGCATTCAGGCACGCATCATGATGCACTCCAGATCAATTCATCTCGCGATCGTGCTGCTCGCGACCGCCGCGTTTGCAAACACGGTCGCGCAGGATTATCCATCGAAGCCCGTACGTATCATCGTGCCGTTCGCGCCCGGCGGCGGCACGGATCTGTCGGCGCGCATCATCGCGCAAAAGCTGAGCGAAAGTCTCGGCGCCAATTTTGTGGTGGAAAACCGGCCGGGCGCCGCCGGCATCGTCGGCACCGAGACGGTGGCTAAATCAAAACCCGATGGTTACACCATGCTGGTGGTCAGCAGCAGCCATGCGATGAATCCGGCGATGTATGAAAAAATGCCGTATGACACGGCGCGTGATTTTGCGCCGATCTCACTTCTGATGTCGGGCCCGACGCTGGTCGTTGCACACCCGTCGCTGCCGGCGAAAAATGCGCGCGAACTGATCGCGCTGGCGAAAGCCAGACCCGGCACGCTGACCTTTGCCTCCGCCGGCCACGGCACGCCGCCGCATATGGCCGGCGAATTGTTCAAAGCACTGGCGAAGATCGATATTTTGCACATTCCCTACAAAGGCAACGGCCCGGCGTATACGGATCTGATGGCGGGCCAGGTGTCGCTGATGTTTCCCAACATCGCCACCTCGCTGCCCTACGCGAAAAGCGGCCGCATGCGCGCGATCGGCGTCGGCAGCAAACAGCGCTCGGCGATCGCGCCGGAAATACCGACCATTCACGAATCCGGTTTACCCGGTTATGAAATGAGTTCGTGGTTCGGCTTGCTCGCACCCGCGGGCACACCGCCGACGGTCGCCAGCCGCCTGCAGCAGGAAATCACCAGAATTTTCAAACAGGCCGACGTGCGCGACAAACTGCTTGCGCAGGGTGTCGAGCCGGTCGGCAGTACGCCGCAGGAATTTACCGTCTTCCTCGCTGCCGAAACCACGCAGTGGGCGAAGATCATCAAGTCATCGGGCTTGAAGCCCGAGTAAGCACACCGGGCTTGCTGAGAACAAAGCCGAAAGCTGCGTAATCATTGTGGCGCAGGCGCCTCGCCTGCGCGCGATCCCGTTGCCGCGATCGCTTGCGCTATCCGCGCAAACATTCAGCCGGCGATCAATTATGCAGGCTAGCCTTCAGTCGATGAGACTCGGTGCTTCTCGCAGGCGAGGCGCCTGCGCCACAACACCGGGCCACTTCATTTAACTTGCCATCCGATCCACTCGCAGATGCCTCGCCCCATGATCCATTCCATATCTTCGGCGGAAAAGAACGGCATATGTTCGGTGAACATGGTCACCGCATCCTTGAGCGGACACGGCAGGCGCGACAGATCGGAACCCCAGAACATGCGCTTCGGGCCGAACGCTTCGTGCACGCGCTTAAGCCAGGGATGCCAGAACTTAAACGGATATTTGTCGGTTGTGAACGCCGGCAGGCAACTCGCTTTGACAGCGATGTTCGGGCGCTTGCCGAGTGCCAGCAGCTTGTCGAATTCACCGGTGCCGGCGTCGTCCTTGGTGCCATGCAGGCCGAGGTGGTCGATGACCAGCTTCAAACCGGGATGGCGCGCGGCCACCGCGTCGATGAAATGCAGATCGCGATGCGGCGCCAGCAGCATGATGGGCGTGCCGGCTTTTTCCGCAGCCGCCCACACCTTGTCCATTTTGCCTTCGGCCAGCAGCGGGCGCATCGACGGACGGTGAAAGGTAAAACGCATGCCGAGCATACCCGGCTGCTGCTTCCACCTTGCGATCTGCGCAACCGCGTCCGGCGCCTCCGGATCAAGGCGACCCATCGCGGCGACTTTGTCCGGATATTTTTGCGCCGCGGCGAGTACGACGTCGTTGAGATCGCCCTCGAACGAAGGCGGCACTACTACCGTGCGGTCGATACCGGCGGTCTTCATTTCGCACAGCAGTTCCTCAGCGGTAATCGGTTCCGGACGGTGCGGCGCGTGGCGCGCCGGCCACGGCCGTTCAGGCGTGCTGGCGGCCCAGATGTGGACCTGCGCATCGACAATCATCATGCGTGCTGCTCCCCTGCGTGTGCGGAAAAGACGTGAGTATATAACGGAGGACTGCGCGCGATTAGGCGGTCGCGGCGAATTGCAGTCGCGCCAGATGCGCGTAGAGCCCATCGGCGCGGATCAGTTCGTCGTGCGTGCCGATCGAATGAATGCGGCCATGCTCCATGACAATAATGCGATCGGCGTTGCGCACCGTGGCGAGGCGATGCGCAATCACCAGCGTCGTGCGGCCGTGCTCAAGGCGTTCAAGCGCGGCGGCAACCTGGCGCTCGGACTCGGCATCGAGCGAACTCGTCGCTTCATCAAGCAGCAGTACCGGCCGGTCGGCAAGCAGCGCGCGTGCAATCGACAGGCGCTGGCGCTGGCCGCCGGACAGACGCACGCCGCGTTCGCCCAGCTCGGTATCGAAACCCTGCGGTAGCCGCTCGATGAATTCCAGCGCGTGCGCGGCCGCGCAGGCCGCGTGCACTTCTTCGGCACTCGCCTCCGGTCGGCCGAAGCGCACGTTTTCCGTCACGCTGGTGGCAAAGATCACCGGGTCCTGCGGCACCAGCGCGATGGCGCGGCGCACGTCATGCGCGGCGCAATGCTTGATGTCGCCGCCGTCGAGCATCACGCACCCGGATTGCGGATCGTAAAAGCGCAGCAGCAATGCGAACAGTGTCGATTTGCCCGCGCCCGACGGCCCGACCAGTGCAACGCGTTCACCCGGATCCACCGAAAAAGACAGCGGGCCCGCAGCAACCGTGTCCGGCCGCGCCGGATAGGAAAAAACCACCTCGTCAAAACGTATCGCGCCTTTGATGCGCTCCGGCAGCACCAGCGGCGGCGCGGCGACCGTCAATGCCGGTCGCTCGTCGAGCAATTCCATCAGACGTTCAGTCGCGCCGGCGGCGCGCTGCATTTCGCCCCACACTTCTGACACAACGCCGGCACTGGCGGCGACAATACCGGCATAAAACACGAAGGCCGACAATTCGCCGGCAGTGAGACGGCCTTCAAATACATCGTGGCCGCCGATCCATAGAATCACGCCGACCGCACAAAAACCGATCAGCATCACCAGAGAAATCAACCATGCCTTGACGCGTACACGATCTACACCGGCTGTGTAGGCTGCTTCAGCAGCGCGTGCAAAATGATCGCGCGTGCGTTCTTCGTGGCGATAAGCCTGCACGGTTCTGATTTCGTGCAGCGACTCGTCGATATGCGCGGTGACATCGGCGACACGATCCTGATTGGCGCGCGACAGGCGGCGCACGCGCCGGCCCATCAGCAGAATCGGAATCAGCGTTGCAGGAACACCGAGCACGATCAAGGCCGCAAGTTTGACGCTGGTGGCAAACAGCATCGCCAGCGCACCCAGCATCATCAGTCCGTTGCGCAGAAACATCGAAAAGCCGAAACCGATGACCTGGCGTATCTGTTCGCTGTCGTTGGTGATGCGCGAGGAAATTTCTCCAGTGCGCGAGGCGTCGAAAAACGCCGGCGATAGTGTAAGCACATGCGCAAACGCCGCACAGCGCAAATCGGCGATGATGCGTTCACCCACGCTCATCATCAGATAAAAACGCGTCCACGTCGCCGCCGACAGCAGTATTGCCACCGCAACCACCGCGGCAAGGGCGGCGTTAAGCAAATGCGGATCGCGGCTGCCGAAGCCGGCATCAATCACATGCCGCAGGCCCTGCCCCAGTGCGAGCACACAGCCGGCCGCAATCATCAACGCCACCAGCGCGATGCCGACGCGCCCCTTGTACGGCGCGACGAACCGCCACAACCGCCGCAGATGCGCAATCGATGTTGCGCGGCTAATCGCCGCGCCGGACGTTTCTTCGCTCACTGCTTGTACGTCGGGTCCGTGCGGTCGAGCATGCGCAGGAGCGCGCGCCACTCGCCCTTCTTCTCCTGATAACCGGGGCGCTCGAACTGGCGCGCCACTTTCTCGGCAATTTCCGACGGCGGCATGCGCAATTTGCTACCGCCCGACAGCGCGCTGATCTGCGCCTGGCAGGCGCGCTCAAGGTAATACATATAGTCGAAGGCCTGGCGCACAGTGCTGCCGCAGGATAGCAGGCCGTGATTGCACAGGATCATGGTCATTCGTGAACCGAGGTCTGCGATCAAACGCTGCTGCTCGTCGAGATCAAGCGCAACGCCTTCGTAATCGTGATAACCGACATTGCCGGTCAGGCGCATGGCGTGTTGCGAGATCGGCAGCAGACCGTGTTCCTGCGCGGAGACACCGACGCCGGCGGCGGTATGCGTATGCATGACGCAATTGGTATCGGGGCGGCCGCGATGCACCGCGCTGTGAATCACGTAACCGGCCTGATTGATGCCAAGCCCGGTCGGGTCATCGACGATTTCGCCCTCGCCGGTGACCTTGACCAGATTCGATGCGGTGATTTCGTCCCACAGCAGGCCAAAGGCATTGATCAGAAAATGATGCTGTTCGCCCGGCACGCGCGCCGAGATATGCGTGTAAATCAGATCGGTCATGCGGAAGTGCGCGGCAAGCCGGTAACAGGCGGCGAGGTTGACGCGCATTTCCCATTCTTCGGCGCTGACGCGGCCGCGCATCGACGGCACGCCCAGCGGATCAACTATCGTGTTCATACGGTGCTCCTCTTTCCAGAATGCGCGTAAGCAGGCGCGTATTATCAACCGGACGGACGCACAAGGTAAACCAGGACTGCGCCAGGACTGCGCCGGCACTGCGCCGGCACTGCGGATCGACGTAGTATCATCGTTCACAAAACAAGACAGGGGGCAGGCAGCATGGGGGAATTCGCAGGCAAAGTGGCCATCATCACCGGCGGCGCGCGCAATATCGGCCGCGCGCTGGCAATCGATCTGGCGGCAGCGGGCACGGCGGTATGCATTAACTCGCGCGGCTCGCAGGCCGAACTCGACGTCCTCGTCGCCGAAATCAGCGCCGCCGGCGGACGCGCCATTCGCCACGTCGGCGACGTCACCGATCAGGCGACGGTACGGCAAATGGTAAAAACGACGGTGGAACAATTCGGCCGCGTCGACATCCTCGTCAACGGCGCGGTGGTGCACGTAGTCAAACCGTTTCTTGAAATCACGTCCGAAGAATGGCGCAAAACGATTGCGGTCGTGCTAGACGGCGCGTTTCACTGCACGCAGGCCTGTTTGCCGGAAATGCTCAAGGCCGGCGGCGGCAGCGTCATCAATATGGGCGGCGCCGCCGGCCACCTGCCGCTGTGGCAGCGCGCGCCGACGTCAGCGGCCAAGGCGGGGCTGGCCGGCCTGACGCGCGCGCTGGCGCAGGAATTTGCCGCCCACAATATCAACGTCAATTGCGTCGCCCCCGGCCCCGTCAATACAAAACGCAGCACCCCGCTGACCTTTGACATGCAGCAGATTCCGCTCGGCCGCTTCGCCGAGATTCCCGAAGTAACCGCGCTGATCAAGCTGCTGTGCGGCGCACAGGGACGCTATATCACCGGCCAAACCATTCACGTCAACGGCGGTTTTTTCATGAACAACTGAAAATCCCTGATCTTTCTGCTGCGCAGCCGCAGCGCAATACCGCATCAGCAACCCTACCCGTCGCCGCTCGGGTTGTGTCATGATAGCCGCCGTCGACCGCCGAAAAACAAGAAACAGCGGCGCTATTAATCCGGAGAGGACACAAGCATGCGCATATTCTTTGTCACACTGCTGCTCGCACTCGCAACCGTCGTCAACGCCTTCGCGGCGGATGTCTATCCCTCGCGCACCATCCGCTGGATCGTGCCGTACCCGCCCGGCGGCACCACCGACATTCTCGCGCGCATCATGGGTCAGCGCTTGTCGGAGCGGCTCGGACAGCAGGTGTTGATCGACAATCGCCCCGGCGCCGGCAACAACATCGGGACTGAACTCGCGATCAAGTCGACAGCCGACGGCTACAACGTATTTCTGGTCAATCCTGCCAACGCGATCAACGCCACGCTCTACACCAACTTGAATTTCAATTTCCTGCGCGATATGGCGCCGGTCGCCGGGCTGGTGCGCGTGCCAAACGTAATGGAAGTGACTGTATCGCTGCCGGTCAAAACAGTCGCCGAGTTTATCGCGCACGTAAAGGCGAATCCCGGCAAGGTCATACTCGCTTCGTCGGGCAGCGGCACGTCAGTGCACCTGTCGGGAGAGTTGTTCATGTCGATGACCGGGATAAAAATGACGCATGTGCCGTACAAAGGGGCGGGGCCGGCGTTCCCCGATCTGATCGGCGGCCAAGTGCACCTGATGTTCGACAACATGCCGTCGTCAATCGAGTTTATCCGCGGCGGCAAGCTGCGCGCGCTCGCCGTCACCACGGCGAAGCGCTCACCCCAGTTGCCCGACGTGCCCACCGTCGGCGACACGGTGCCAGGCTACGAAGCCAGCGCGTGGTTCGGCATGGGCGCACCGAAAGGCACGCCCGCCGCCGCGGTCGCCAGGCTCAATCGCGAAATCAACGAAATTCTGGCCGAACCGAAAATGCGCGCGCGGCTGGCTGAACTCGGCGGCGACCCGATCGCCGGCAGCCCCGCCGATTTCTGGAAAATACATACTGACGAAACGGAAAAGTGGGCGAAGGTCGTCAAAAGCTCCGGCGCGCGCGTCGAATAGTTCAATAGAGGGGAATCCGGCATGAACAAAGTGCATGCAACCTTGATGATCGCCGTCGCCGCGCTGGCGGCGCCCTGTGCGTTTTCGGCAGAAGCACTGATCAACGAGCGTCAAATCTCGACAGATGCGGCAATCGAGCTGGCACAAATTGCACTCGCCGCCTGCCGCCAGCACGGCAGCGTTGTCACCATCACCGTACTCGACCGCGCCGACCGCGTGGTCGTCAGCATCCGCGATAACGGCGCCAGCCCGCACAGCGTCGAGCACAGTCTGCGCAAAGCGCACACCGCGCTTACTTACAACATGCCTTCGCGCGAATACGGCAAGAGCGCCGCCGGTAATCCGGGCAGTGCCGGGCCGCTGCATCTGGCCAACATTACCACCGCGGCAGGCGGCCTGCCGATACGAGCCGGTGACACGCTGGTTGGCGCGATCGGCATTTCAGGCACACCCGGCGCCAAAGGCGGCGGCGGCGCTGATGAAGAATGTGCGAAGGCCGGCATCGAAAAAATCGCCGGCGGCCTGAAGTAAGAACACTCAGCGCGCTGGCGCGCTCTTCCACACATCCGTGACCGGTCGCGCTTCGACGGCACGACCGATTGCCGGCAACCCGTACATGTCGAGCAGTGTACGCAATACGCTGTAGTGGTCGATGCGCTGCGCGTAGACCCCCTGCTTCACCATCGGCCCGACAAAGATCGTGACAATACGGTTGTTCTCGGTGTCGTCGTCTTCATCAAAAGTCAGTATCAACAGACTGTTGTTCTTCTCCGTCCAGCGCATATAGGCGTCGAGATTTTTCTTCAACCACTGGTCGCCGCGAATGATGGTGTCGGGCTCGCGGCCGTCGTGCATATCGTTCTGCTGGTCGGGCACTACCAGCGCCACGGTCGGCAGGCGCGAGAAATCGGATGGAAACGCCGCAAACGAAAGATTGGCAGAGGCCGGCACATTGACGCCCTGCCAGTTCACCGCCGGATTGTGCTTGCGCTGGTAATGCCCGCTCATGCAGCCGGTAAACCCGGTTGCGGGCAGCGACTCTGAATAAGTTGCAAACGTAAAACCGGCGCGCAGCAGCAGGCTCGCCAGATTCTCGCTCTTGAATGTATAAGGGCAGGAATTGTCGGCAACCCCCATGGTCGAGCCGGCGAACAGCGCAAGATAATTCGGCTGACTCGGATGCGCCACAGCGTACGACTGCGAAAAAAGCGCGCCGCGATTGGCCAGGCCGTTGATGTACTGCGCGGCCATATTGCCGATAATGTGCGAATAAGCGCGGTTTTCCTCGACCACAATCACCACGTGGTCAGGCCGCGGCAGCGCCTGCTCCGCGCCGGCCGGCACACAGCCGGCGCAAGCCAGCAGCAAAAAGAATCGCAGTGCGCGCAGCATGCGACTACTGCGGCTGAAAATTGATATCTCGAATCAGCTTGCCGTATTTGGCGTAATCACTTTTCAATACCGAGGCAAAATATTCGGGCGATTCGTTGACGATAAAGAGCCCGGCCGACGTGAGTTTGTCTTTGATCTCCGGCAGGGACATGGCGCGATTGATTTCCTGATTGAGCAGCAAAACGATTTCGCGCGGCGTACCGGCGGGCGCGACGAAACCGAACCAGCCGCGCGAATCATAGCCAGGCACGCTCTCGGCGATAGTCGGCGTACCCTCGAAGGTGGACACACGGGTCGGATTGGTGATCGCCAGCAGGCGCAGCTTGCCGGAACGGATATGCGGCGTGAGGCCGGTGATGCCGTCGATTGCGGCGTCGATGTGCCCGCCGATCAGATCGGTGGCAATCTGCGCACTGCCTTTGTACGGCACATGCACATAAGTGAAACCGGCCATCACGCGCAGGAGTTCAATCGTCATGTGCGGAAAGCCGCCCTCGCCGTTCGAACCGAAAGTGATGCGGTTCGGATTGGCCTTTGCGTACGTGACCAGATCCTTCACCGATTTGAACGGCACGCTTGGATGCACGACCAGGCCGAGAAAATTCGTCGTCGAGAGCGCAATCGGCGCGAAGTCCTTGAACACATCGTACGGAATTTTCTTATAGGTATGCGGCATCACGACCATGTTGCCGCCCTGCCCGGCGATCACTGTGTAGCCGTCGGCAGGCGCGTTCTTGCCGATTTCCATGCCAAGCTGGCCGGCGGCGCCGGCGCGGTTGTCGACAATCACATTCTGCCCGAGGCGTTCGGTGAGCCTGGGCGCAATCAGGCGCGCCATGATGTCCATGGTATTGCCCGGCGGGAACGGAATCACGATGCGGATCGGTTTGGATGGAAAAGGCTGGGCGACAGCGCCAGCGGAGACGATCGTTGCGGCAGCCAGCATTAGCAGGCGCAGTAGCGAAATACTCATGTTTGCCTCTTCCATTGATGAACAGACGGGCATTCTACGGGCAGTTGCGCGCCGGCCGCAACGCGGCGCAAGCGCTATCATTCTGCGTCGTGCAGACGAAAAAAAGCCCCGTAGACCGGGGCTTTAAAAGTGATACTTGCATGAACAACAACCGTCTGAGGAACGGCCGTCCTTTCGGGACTCATAGAAAACCCGCAGACCCGGAGGTCTGCGGTTGCAACTTTGTTTAGAACTTGTGACGCATCATCATACCCGTGAAGGTCTGCGTTTCGCCGTAGTTCGGGGTATTGGAACCGGTGCCGATCGTGATGTTCGAGAAACGATCGTTGCGGATCGTCGCGTAGTCAAGACCGATTTCCGTGCGCTTCGACAGTGCGTAGGCGTATTCGACTACGTACTTCTGCGCGCCGGTCTGACCTGCACCGC
>JANXSE010000043.1 GCA_025356695.1 Betaproteobacteria bacterium | reverse complement strand
CCGCGGCCTGCTCGTTGGCAGCGCGTTGCGCATCCGCCATCTGCGCTTTCTGTGCGGCCTGCGCGTCGTCTTCCCGTTTCTTCGCGTCCTTCTGCTTGTCTTCGACGGCGCGTTTTTCTTTTTCCACCTTGTCCTTGAAGGCGATGTCCGGCTTGGCGACTTCCGGCTTCGGCGCAGCTTTGACGGGGACGGGATCCGGAACTTTGGGTTCGGGTTTCGCTTCAACCGGCGGCTGTGGGGGTGGCGGCGGTTCGGGCGCGGGCGGCGCCTCGGCGACGGGGGTCGGCGACGACCACAGATCGACGACGTTGGCCGGTTGTTCGACCTGCCTTTGCCAGTTCACGCCGAAGATCAGGAGCGCGAGAAACATCAGGTGCATGCCGGCCGCAACCGCACAGGAGATGAATTTCTCCTGCTGGTTGGCCTGAGTGGCGTAGGCGTACATGCGGTGCGGCGCGCTGGCTTACTGGGCGCGCGGCTTGACCAGCAGGCCGACCTTCTTGACCTGGTTCTGCTGCAACGTGTCCATGACATCGAGTACCGCTTCGTAGCGCACGTCCTTGTCGGCGGCAATCACCACCGCCTGCTCGGGATTCTTCGCCTGCTTCTCGCGGATCGCCGCGATCAGGTCGTTACGCGAAATCTTGCGGTCATCAGTCGTCGTCGAGCGGTCGCGCAGCGACAGCGTCTGGTCGGTGTGGATCGACACCTCCATCGGCGCCACCGGCGGGTTCGACGATTTGCCGATCGACGGCAGTTCGACCTGCCCCGGGTTCATCAACGGTGCGGTGACCATGAAGATCACCAGCAGCACCAGCATGACGTCGATATAAGGCACGACGTTGATCTGATTCATCAGCCGCCGGCTGCCGCGTTTCTCAATGAGCATAAGCGCCCCCTCAGCCCTGGCGCTGCAGGATGTTGGAGAACTCTTCCATGAACGAATCGAACTTGGTGGCAAGCCGGTTGAGGTCGCCGGCAAAACGGTTGTAGGCGACGACCGCGGGAATCGCCGCGAACAAACCCATCGCCGTGGCGATCAGCGCTTCGGCAATACCCGGCGCCACCGTGCCCAGGGTCGCCTGCGCAACCTGGGCGAGTCCGCGGAACGAATTCATGATGCCCCACACCGTGCCAAACAGCCCCACGTACGGGCTGACCGAGCCGACCGAGGCGAGAAAAGACAGGTGCGATTCGAGGCCTTCCATTTCGCGCTGATAGGTCGCGCGCATGGCGCGCCGCGTGCCGTCCATCACCGCGGCGATATCGTGCCCCGGTTGTTTGCGCAGCTTGGTGAATTCGCGGTAGCCGGCCTCGAACAGGCGCTCCATGGTGCCGGCCGAATCGCGTGCATTGACCGCACGCTGGAACAGTTCGTTGAGATCGCCGCCGCTCCAGAAATTTTTTTCGAATTTTTCGGACTGCTGCGTGGCGCGGCGGTAGGTGAATATCTTGACGAAAATGTAGTACCAGGAAAACAGCGAGCACAGCAACAACCCCGACATCACCAGCTGCACCAGCACGCTGGCGCCGGTGATCAGACTCAGGACGGACATGTCATGCGTGACGTTCATGCGCACCTCACAGCGAGTTTTTCCACAATCGACTTCGGTATTCTAACGGGCTTGAATGACGGCGTGTTGACACAGGCGATTTTCACCGCCGCGGTCACCAGCGCGACACCGTCGCGGCACACTGTTTGCGCCAGCTCGATCACGCTGCCGCGCACGGCGTTGACGGCGACACTGACTTCGAGCGCGTCGTTGAACTGCGCCGGCAGCGCATATTCCACGGCCAGAGAACGCACCACAAACACGACGCCATATTCATCGCGCAGCACGGTCTGCTCGAAGCCCGCCGCGCGCAGCCACTCGGTGCGCGCGCGTTCGAAAAACTTGAGGTAGTTGGCATAATAGACAACGCCGGCGGCATCGGTGTCTTCGTAGTAGACGCGCAGCGGCCAGCGGAACTCAGTCGCATTGGTATCGGAATCAGTCGGTTTCACGTGTTGGCCTTTCCCGCACAGCACTTTAAACGCACAAACGCCGGCAACGGGGTTAACGCGGCTCCGCGGCGGTGCGCGTTCAACCCGCGGAGGCCGGCGGCTCGCCGCTCCACAGTTCCGCATTGCCGCCGCCGCGCGGTTCAGCCAGGCCGAAGTGCCGGTAGGCGGTCACGGTGGCGACGCGCCCGCGCGGCGTGCGTTGCAGATAGCCCTGCTGGATCAGATAGGGTTCGAGCACATCTTCGATGGTGTCGCGTTCCTCGCTCAACGCGGCGGCAAGGTTATCCAGGCCGACCGGCCCGCCGGCGAATTTTTCGATCACGGCAAGCAGCAGCTTGCGGTCCATGACGTCGAGGCCCAAGGCATCAACGTCGAGCATCTGCAGCGCAGCGTCTGCGACTTCGCGCGTCACCTTGCCGTTGGCCTTGACCTCGGCGTAATCGCGCACGCGCCGCAGCAGGCGGTTGGAAATGCGCGGCGTGGCGCGCGAGCGGCTCGCAATTTCGCGCGCGCCCTCGGCGCTGGTTTCGATTTCAAGCAGTTTCGCCGAGCGTTGCACGATCTGCGTCAGCTCGTCGTTCGTATAGAACTCGAGCCGCGCAACGATGCCGAAACGATCGCGCAACGGATTGGTCAGCATGCCGGCGCGCGTGGTGGCGCCGATCAGCGTGAACGGCGGCAGATCGAGTTTGACCGAACGCGCCGCCGGCCCCTCGCCGATCATGATGTCGATCTGAAAATCCTCGAGCGCCGGATAGAGAATTTCTTCCACCACCGGACTCAGCCGGTGAATCTCATCGATGAACAACACGTCGTTGGGCTGCAGATCCGTCAGCATCGCCGCCAGATCGCCGGCGCGTTCGATTACCGGCCCCGAGGTGTGGCGCAAGCTCACACCCATTTCGCGCGCGATGATGTGCGCCAGCGTCGTTTTGCCAAGCCCCGGCGGCCCGAACAGCAGCACGTGATCGAGCGGCTCCTTGCGGCGACGCGCCGCCTCGATGAAGATTTCGAGCTGGCCGCGGATTTTCTGCTGGCCAATGTATTCGTCGAGCGCCTTCGGCCGCAGTGCGCGCTCGAAGGCCTCTTCCTGCGGCGAGACCGGGGCGGCGGAAATCAGGCGGTCGGTTTCAATCACCATGAGTGTTTTTTCGTCCTAGCTCTTCGACAACAGCTTCAACGCCTGGCGTATGCCTTCGGCGACCGCCGTACCGCCCGGCAGCTGTTTCACCGCCCACGACGCTTCCTTGTCATTGTAGCCGAGCGCCTGCAGTGCATTGAGGATGTCGCCGCCGTGGCCGCCGCCTGCAGCCGGCACCACCGTGACGTCGAGTTTGTCTTTTAATTCGAGCAGCAGGCGCTCGGCGGTTTTTTTGCCGATGCCGGGCACCTTGGTCAGGCGCGCGCCGTCCTGTGCGGCAACCGTGTCGTAGAGGTCTGAAATGCTCATGCCCGAGAGCACTGACAGCGCGGTGCGTGCGCCGACGCCGGAAATTTTCAATAGCTGGCGGAAGACGTGGCGCTCCTGCTCGGTGGCAAAACCGTAGAGCAGCTGCGCGTCTTCGCGCACGACGAAATGCGTATACAGCGAGACGTCCTCGCCAGTGGCCGGCAGTTGATAGAAGGTGCTCATCGAGACGTCGATTTCATAACCAACGCCATGCACATCAACCAGTATCTGCGGCGGCCGCCGTTCGAGCAGCCTGCCTGTAATTTTTCCGATCACACCAACCGCCCCCGCTTCATGCGATAACCCGCTGTCGCCAGTTTACCGAGTCCCTGCCCGCCGTGCGCGTGGCAGATGGCGCAGGCCAGCGCGTCGGCGGCATCCGGACTCGGATCGCCGGCCAGTCGCAGCAGGCGCTTGACCATGTCCTGCACCTGCTCCTTGGCCGCCTTGCCGTGACCGGTCACCGCCTGCTTGATCTGCAATGCAGTGTACTCGGCAACATCGAGGTCATGTAACACGGCCGCACAGATCGCCGTGCCGCGCGCCTGCCCGAGCAGCAGCGTCGATTGAGGATTGCTGTTGACGAAAACCTTTTCGATGGCCACCTGATCGGGCGTGTTTGCGGCGATGACTTCGCCAAGGCCGTCGAGAATTGTTTTCAGGCGCTGCGCGAGATCGCCTTCAGCGCGTGTCTTGATGCAGCCGCTGGTGACGTAGTCGAGGGTGTTGCCGGTTTTGTCGATGACGCCGAAGCCCGTGATGCGCAGGCCAGGGTCGATGCCGAGGATGCGAACGCGCGGGGCGGCTGCCGTCACGCGTTCTCCAGCAACGCGGTGGTATAGACGTCCTGCACGTCGTCGATGGCTTCGAGTGCATCAAGCAAACGCTGCATTTTCGCGGCGTCGTCGCCCTTCAACTCGGTTTCACTGCCCGGTTTCATGGTCACTTCGGCCATCTCCGGTTTGAAACCGGCTTTCTCCAGCGCCGCCTTCACTTTCGACAATTCATAGGGCGCGGTGATGACTTCGAAGCTGCCGTCGTCGTTGCTGACAACGTCTTCGGCGCCGCTGTCGAGCGCGGCCTCCATCAGTTTGTCCTCGTTGGTGCCCGGCGCAAACATCATCTGGCCGCAATGCTTGAACAGAAACGCCACCGAACCGTCGGTGCCGAGATTGCCGCCGTATTTTGAAAACGCGTGGCGCACATCGGCAACGGTGCGCGTCTTGTTGTCGGTCATGCAATCGACCATCACTGCCGCACCGGCAATACCGTAGCCCTCATAGCGGATTTCTTCGTAGTTCACGCCCTCAAGATCGCCAGTGCCGCGTTTGATCGCGCGTTCGACGTTGTCCTTCGGCATGTTGTTCTCGTAGGCCTTGTCGACGGCGAGACGCAGCCGCGGATTGGCGCCGGGGTCGCCGCCGCCCATGCGGGCCGCGACGGTGATTTCTTTGATCAGGCGCGTGAAAATTTTGCCGCGCTTGGAATCCTGCTTGCCTTTGCGATGCTGGATGTTTGCCCACTTGCTGTGACCGGCCATTGCAACCTCTGATGGTGTATGCGTTGGTAATTGCATCAATGCGCGTATTGCCCGACGACGTTGCTAATGTCCGCAATATCGCGCTGATATAATTGAAATTTTAACATACCCCTTGCCCGGAGCCGCCATGTCCGAACCGCTGGTCATCGCCAGATCCAAATCCGATATCGCCCTGCTGCCGGCACTGGCCAACCGTCACGGTTTAATCGCGGGCGCCACCGGCACCGGCAAGACCGTCACGCTGCAGGTGCTGGCCGAACGTTTTTCGAATATCGGTGTGCCGGTGTTCATGGCCGACGTCAAAGGCGATCTCTCGGGGCTGGCCGCCGCCGGCGCGAATTCGCCGAAAATGAAAGAGCGCCTCGCCGCGCTGAAATGCGACGAACCACAATGGGCCGCGTGCCCGGCGGTGTTCTGGGATGTCTTCGGCAAAGCCGGCCATCCGGTGCGCGCGACGGTCTCCGACATGGGGCCGCTGCTGCTCGGGCGCCTCTTCAACCTCAACGACACGCAGCAGGGCGTGTTGTCGCTGGTCTTCAAAATCGCCGACGATCACGGCCTGCTGTTGCTCGACGCCAAAGACCTGCGCGCTATGCTGCAGCACATCGGCGACAACGCCAAGGATTTCACCACCGAATACGGCAACGTCTCGGCGGCTTCGATCGGCGCCATCCAGCGCGCACTGCTCGAAATCGAACAGCAGGGCGGCGACGTCTTTTTCGGCGAGCCGATGCTCGACATGAACGATCTCATGCAGACCGACAGCAAGGGTCGCGGCGTCATCAACATCCTCGCCGCCGACAAGCTGATGAATTCGCCCAAGCTCTATTCGACCTTCCTGCTGTGGATGCTGTCCGAACTGTTCGAGCATCTGCCCGAGGTCGGCGATCTCGACAAACCGAAGCTCGTCTTCTTTTTCGACGAAGCGCATCTGCTCTTCAACGAAGCCCCGAAGCCTCTGCTCGACAAAATCGAACAGGTGGTGCGGCTGATCCGTTCGAAAGGTGTGGGCATTTATTTCGTCACGCAGAACCCGCTCGATATTCCGGACACCGTGCTGGGCCAGCTCGGCAACCGCGTGCAGCACGCGCTACGCGCCTTCACGCCGCGCGACCAGAAAGCGGTCAAAGCGGCGGCACAGACCATGCGCACCAATCCGGCGGTCGACACCGAAACAGCGATCACCGAACTGTCGGTCGGCGAAGCGCTGATCTCCCTGCTCGACGAAAAAGGCCGGCCCTGCATGGTCGAGCGTGCCTACATCGTACCGCCGGCCACACGCATCGGCCCGATCACCGAGGCCGAACGCGCCGCCATCATCAAGTCGTCGCTGATCTTCGGTCATTACGAACAGGTCGTCGACCGCGAATCGGCCTACGAAAAACTCAAGGGCCGCACGGCGGAAAAACAACCGGCTGCCGCAGCGGCATCACCTGCGGATACACAAAGCGATGGGGGCACCTCGGCTGGCGGTTTGCTCGGCGCTCTGGGCAGCGCGCTCGGCGGCGTACTGCTCGGCACCACCGGTCCGCGCGGCGCGCACCATGCGGGCCTGATTGATGCCGCGGCCAAAAGCGCGGTGCGCACCATCGGCTCACAGGTCGGGCGAGAAATCGTGCGCGGCGTGCTCGGCAGCATACTCGGCGGCGGACGCCGGCGCTGACGCATGCTCAACGCCGCGCTTTCGCACCGTCTGTTCGGTCCGTTGATGGTGCTGGTCGCGGCGACCGGCTTCGCCTTCAAGGCGATCCTGATCAAGATTCTCTACGCCGAATTCAGCATCGATGCGGAGACGCTGTTGGCGCTGCGCCTGCTCTTCGCGCTGCCGTTCTTCACACTGATGGCGCTGTTGGCCGGCGGCGGCGCGCGTGCCTTCAGTGCGCGTGACTGGCGCGCGCTGGTCGCACTCGGCTTCGTCGGTTATTACCTGTCGAGCTATCTCGATTTTCTCGGCCTGCAGTACATTTCGGCCGGCCTCGAACGCCTGATTCTTTTTCTGCAACCGACCATCGTCGTGCTGCTGTCGGCGTTTCTGTTCAAGACCGCAGTGCGCCGGCACCACCTGATTTCGATTGCCCTGAGCTACGGCGGCATCGCCCTGGTGTTCGCCAGCAACCTGTCGCTGGCGCAGGATCCGCACGCCATCATGTTGGGCAGCGGCCTCGTCTTTTTGAGCGCGCTGGCCTACGCCTGTTACCTGCTCGGCAGCGGCACCGTGATCCCGCGCATCGGTGCGGCGCGCTTCACCGGTTATGCGTCCATCATCGCCTGCGGTTTCGCCACCGGCCAGTTTTTTATCAGTCACGGCATTGCCGGGCTTGCGCAACCGCCGAAGGTCTACTGGCTCTCGCTGACGATGGCGATGGTTTCGACGGTGATGCCGATCTGGTTGATGGCCGAAGGTGTGAAAAGAATCGGCGCCAGCCAGGTGTCGATGATCAGCGCGATCGGGCCGGTCATCACGATTTATCTCGGCTGGGTGATCCTCGGCGAACCGGTCACTGCGGTGCAACTCGCCGGCGCACTGCTCGTGCTGGCCGGCGTACTGTTGGTGGGGCTCAAAGTGGAAACGCTTGCCGCGAAGTCCTAAGCGCAGACCTCAAAAATTCGGATGCGGATTCGTCGATTCGTAGCGGGCGACACTTTCCAGGATCTCCGCCTTCGCTGCGGCGGCATCGCGCCAGCCCAGCACCTTCATCCACTTGCCCGCTTCCAGATCCTTGTAGTGTGAAAAGAAATGCTCGATCTGCTGGATGATCAACGGCGGCAGATCGCGGTATTCATGCACGTCGTCGTAAACGGAGGTCAGTTTCGGCACGGGCACGCATAACAGCTTGGCATCGGGACCGGCGTCGTCTTCGGCGGCAAGAAAACCCACCGGCCGGCAACGCGCCACCACGCCGGAAATCAGCGGGATCGGAGAAATGACCAGCGCATCGAGCGGATCACCGTCCAGCGACAGCGTGTGCGGCACAAAACCGTAGTTGCAGGGGTAATGCATCGGGGTCGCCATGAAGCGGTCCACCAGCAACGCCCCGGACTCCTTGTCGAGTTCCAGCTTGAGACCGGGACCGTGCGCGGGAATTTCGATGACGACATAGATGTCGTTGGGTACATCGAGTCCGGTCACCAGTTTGTCGAGTTGCATCGCCTGCCCCCTTAAGTTGGCGCACCCGCCATCAATACGGCGTGCCGTCCTTGTGCGTAAATTTCCAGACGCCATCGACCGCCCGCGCGACGAGATCGTCGTCGGGATAATTTCCGGCGTCGCCGGCACTGCGGTCGCCGACTTCGAGATAGACGGCATTGCGGTCCGAGCGGTTGACCAGACAATGGCCGTCGGCCTTGCCAGCTGGAAAACCCGCCGCCATGCCTGCGCTCAACACCTGCTCGCCGGTATCGGTGACCAGAACAAGTTCGCCTTCCAGAATGTAAACGAACTCATCCTGCTTCAGGTGCCAGTGCCGCAGCGCGGAGGCGGCGCCCGGTCTGATCGTCGTCAGATTGACGCCGAAATTCTTCAGGCCCAGCGCGTCGCCGAGTTTGCGTTTGGTGCGACCGGCCACGCGCGGCTTGAAGGCATCCGGGTAATTCGAACCCGACGCCGGTGCTACCTGCATCGGATCGATTGCAGCCGGCTTCGGCAGGCGCTTGTCGCTCATGGCCGTTGCAATCCCGCGATTACTGCGGCTTCAAACCGATGTCGCGCACGATCTTGCCGTACTTGGCGTATTCGGTCTTGATGAATTCGGTGTAGTAATCGGCCGATTCGTTGACAACGATGAGACCAGAGCCGGTGAGCTTGGCATTCACCTCCGGCAATTGCATCGCGCGGTTGATCTCTGCGTTGAGCTTCTGCACGATATCGCGCGGCGTGCCGGCGGGTGCCACGTAGCCGAACCAGCCGCGCATGTCGTAGCCCGGCACCAGTTCAGAGAAGATCGGCAGATCCTTGTTGTTCGGCACGCGCACGTGATTGGTGACGCCGATCAGGCGCATGCGGCCGGAGTTGATCTGCGGCGACATGCCTGTGAAGGAACCGATGCCGGTCAGCACCTGACCGCTGATGACGTCCGTGGCGATCTGCGTGGCGCCTTTGTACGGCACGTGCAGAAACTTGAAGCCCGCCATTGAGGCCAGCAACTCGAAGGCCAGATGCGGGTAACCGCCCTCGCCGTTCGACGCCAGCGTCAGTTGGCCCGGATGGGCTTTCGCCCACTTGATCATCTCGGCGGCGTTCTTGAACGGTGCGGTCGGATGCGCGACTACCGCAAGGTAGTTGGTCGCATTCAATGCAACGCCGGTGAAATCCTTAATCGGGTCGTACGGGATTTTTTTGTAGGTGTGCGGTGCGACAACCAGATTGCCGCCCTGACCGATGCCGATGGTGTAGCCATCGGCAGGCGCGTTTTTCAGCAGTTCCATACCGATCTGACCGCTGGCCCCGGCGCGGTTCTCGACGACGAACTGCTGGCCCATGCGCTCGGACAATGTCGGCCCGATGACGCGCGCTATAAAGTCGGCAGCCTCGCCCGGCGGGTAGGGAATGATCACGCGTACCGGCTTGTTCGGGTAGGACTGCGCGCCGGCCAGTCCGGCGAGGCCGGACAACAATACGAGCACAAACGTGTTCCAAGATTTCATGCCGGTTCTCCTTTGCTGAGGTTCTGCATCCGCACTTTAAACGTTGAAGCGGAAATGCATGACGTCGCCGTCTTTGACTACGTATTCCTTGCCTTCCAGGCGCATCTTGCCCGCTTCCTTGGCACCGTGCTCGCCCTTGAATTTTACAAAGTCATCATACGCAATGACTTCGGCGCGGATGAAGCCTTTTTCGAAATCGGTGTGGATGACGCCCGCAGCCTGCGGTGCGGTTTCGCCCTTGTGCATGGTCCAGGCGCGCACTTCCTTCACGCCGGCGGTGAAATAGGTCTGCAGGCCGAGCAGGTCGTAGGCGGCGCGGATCAGGCGGTTGAGGCCGGGCTCCGTCATGCCGACATCGGCGAGAAACACGCTCTTGTCTTCGTCCGACAAATCGGAAATTTCCGATTCAAGCGCGGCGCAGATGGCGACCACCGGCGCGTGCTCTTTTGCGGCGTATTCGCGCACGCGGTCGAGCAGCGGGTTGTTTTCGAAGCCCTTGTCGTCGACGTTGGCGACGTAGATGGCGGGCTTGGCCGTCATCAGGCACAGCGGTTTCAGCAGCACGAGGTCTTCTTTTTCAAGTTTCAGTCCGCGCACCGGCTTGCCTTCGTTCAACTGCGCGCGCACTTTTTCGAGCAGGGCGCCAAGGCGGATCGCCTCCTTGTCGCCGGCCTTGGCCGTCTTGCCGGCGCGCTGCATCGCTTTCTCGACGGTGTCGAGGTCGGCGAGAGCCAGTTCCGTTTGGATGGTCTCGATGTCGGAGATCGGATCGACCTTGCCGGCAACATGGATCACGTTTTCGTCAACGAAACAACGCACCATGTTGACGATGCCGTCGGTCTCACGGATGTTGGCGAGAAACTTGTTGCCAAGGCCCTCGCCCTTCGAGGCGCCCGCCACCAGGCCGGCGATGTCGACGAATTCGACTACCGCCGGAATCGTCTTCTCCGGTTTGACGATTTCAACCAGCGGCTGCAAACGGGGGTCCGGCACTTCGACGATGCCGACGTTCGGCTCGATCGTGCAGAACGGATAATTTTCCGCCGCAATGCCCGCCTTGGTCAGCGCATTGAACAGCGTGGATTTGCCGACGTTCGGCAGGCCGACGATTCCGCATTTAAGACTCATTGGGTTTCTTCTCTTTGGTATGCAGCTTCAGCATCGCTGCTTCGGTTTTGCCTTCGGACAACAGCGGCCAGATGTCGAGGCTCTTCGCGATCGCATCGTCGATCGCCGACTGTTCCTCGCTGCGCGGTGGATGCAGCACATAATCAACCACCTCCTGCTCACTGGCGGCGGTCTCGCGCGGATGGCCGACGCCCAGCCGCAGGCGCCAGAAGTCGCGGCTGCCCAGACACTCGGCGATGTCCTTCAGGCCGTTGTGCCCGCTGCTGCCGCCACCGAGTTTCAGCTTGGCAGCCCCCGGCGGCAGATCGAGCTCGTCATGCACGACGAGTATCTCGCGCGGCACGATTTTGTAAAACGTCGCCAGCGCGCCGACCGCGCGGCCGGAATTATTCATGAAGGTGTCAGGCAGCAGGAGCCAGGTCTCGCCCGCCCCGCCGACCTTGGCGACGCGGCCGTGAAACTTGCCTTCGTCGCGCAGCGTTGCACGCAGCGTGCGCGCCAGCTGCTCGACCCACCAGAAGCCGGCGTTATGGCGCGTGCGTTCGTATTTTTTGCCCGGGTT
This sequence comes from Betaproteobacteria bacterium, assembly GCA_025356695.1. Next base: position 38,720 of record JANXSE010000043.1, on the reverse strand, counting down.
GCCGAGCCCGACGACCAGTCTCATGGTTCACCGATAGTAAGACATTGGGACATTCAGTGTAATGACAATCAGAATGTGCCCTCACCCCGGCGCGCGGACACGTTACTGGCGAAGCCAGCCGTTTGCGGGTAGCGCGCCTTGCACTCGCTCCCGCCCCGGATCGCTTCGCGAACGCCGTGTCGCGCGTGCCTCTCCCGGAGGGAGAGGGTGAGAACAGCCCTGATTCGCTGATACGAATCAGGGAAAAATACGTGGGACAAGAAAAAGCCCGCCATATTGCGCGCAACATGGCGGGCGGTAGGCATGCGCCGGACTGCGGTCAGTCTTTCTTGCCGCCTTCTTTCTTGCCACCTTCTTTTTTGTCGCCGGCTTTCTTGTCGCCGCCTTCTTTCTTGTCGCCATCCTTGCCGGCGGCAGCGGCGTCCGCAGCAGCTTGACCGGTGATCTCGGTGGTCGGCGCTGCAACCGCTTCTTCCGCTTCCACCACCGCACGCGGCAACTGCACCGTGACGATCGCGGGGTTTTCCTTCTTCAGGCGCGGAATCGGCTCCACGCCCTTCGGCATCGCCACATCATTGATGTGCAGCGAGTGGCCGATGTCGAGCGTAACCAGGTCCACCGTGATGAATTCCGGCAGATCGTCCGGCAGACAGTGGATTTCCAGTTCGTTGTAGACGTGGTTGACGATACCGCCGCCGATTTTCACGCCGGGGCAGATTTCCGCATTCACGAAGTGCAACGGCACCTTCATGTGGATCTTCTTGTTCTTGTCGACGCGCTGAAAGTCGACATGCAGAACAATCTGGCGGAACGGGTGCATCTGCACGTCGCGCAGCAGCACCTGTTGCTTGCCGCCTTCGAGGTTCATGTCGAGCACCGAGGCGTGAAACGCCTCCATCTTCAGATGACGGAACAGCGCCTGGTGATCGAGCTCGATCGGCACCGCCTGTTTGTCGGCGCCGTAGAGTATCCCCGGCACCTTGCCGGCGATGCGCATACGGCGGCTCGCACCCGTACCCTGCGCACTACGCGGAAAAGCTGTAAATTCAATTTTCATTTCAGTCCCCACATGTCGGACCGGCCGCGACCAGTCGATCCGGTTTCAAAATGCGGCGCTCATGCGATGTTCCGCATGGCGCCGCGCCAAAAAATCATTCCACGAACAACGAACTCACCGAATCCTCGTTGCTGATGCGCAACATGGTTTCGGCCAAGAGGCCTGCAATCGAGATCACGCGGATGCGCGGGCATTGCGCGGCCTCCGCGCTAAGCGGAATCGTGTCGGTGACGACGATTTCGTCGAGCGCCGAATTAGCGATGCGTTCGACCGCCTTGCCCGACAGCACCGGGTGCGTGCAATACGCGATCACTTTCGCGGCGCCGCGCTCTTTCAGCGCGCGCGCGGCTTCGCACAGCGTGTTGGCCGTGTCGACGAGGTCGTCGATGATGACGCAGGTGCGGCCCTCGATTTCGCCGATGATGTTCATCACGGTAGCGACGTTCGGGCGCGGGCGACGTTTGTCGATGATGGCCAGATCAGCTTCAAGGCGCTTGGCGAGCGCGCGGGCGCGCACCACGCCGCCGACGTCGGGCGACACCACCACGAGGTTCTTGTAATCGTGCTTCCAGACGTCGCCGAGCAGGATCGGGCCTGAATAAATATTGTCGACTGGAATGTCGAAGAAGCCCTGGATCTGTTCGGAGTGCAGGTCCATGGTCAGCACGCGGTCGACCCCGACCGAATCGAGCATGTTGGCGACGACTTTCGCTGTGATCGGCACGCGCGCCGAGCTCGGCCGTCGATCCTGTCGCGCGTAACCCATATACGGGATCGCCGCGGTGACACGCGCCGCCGAGGCACGCTTGAGTGCATCGACCAGCACCAGCACTTCCATCAGATTGTCGTTGGGCGGCGTGCAGATCGATTGCAGCACGAAGACATCCTTGCCGCGCACGTTTTCGAGCACCTCGACCATGACTTCGCCGTCGCTGAAGCGACCGACCTTGGCCTTGCCCAGGCTGATGTTCAAGTGCTGAACCACGTCCGCGGCGAGTTTCGGCGTCGCGTTACCGGTAAACACCATTAAGCGATCGTACGGCACATTCACCCTTCCGAAAGCAGACCACGGATTGAAAAAATGGCTGGGGAGGTAGGGATCGAACCTACGAATGCCGGAATCAAAATCCGGTGCCTTACCACTTGGCGACTCCCCAACGCGTAAACACTGTCGCGGCGCACCTGCGCCGGCGGCGAACTCCTTGCTACACCCCCATCGCCCGCAATGGGTGGCGATCGAGGCCGCGCGCTACTACCCCGCGCATTGTTTGCGGCAAACGACCCGCCACTGCGCGCGCTTCGGCTTCGCTGCCGAACTCTGCAAACACGCACGCGCCCGAACCGCTCATCCGCGCCGCGCCATATTGCCGCAGCCACGCCAGATGCTTTGCAACGTCGGGATATTGCCGGCAAACCACGGCTTCGAGGTCGTTCCGGCCCGCTACAAACGAAAAGGGCGGTATTGTAAGCGGAATCGAATCTCTAATCAAATCCGGATCTTGGAATATGCGGGCGGTGGCTACGCCAACCGGCGGCACCAGCACAACATACCACGCCGGCGGCAGTTCCAGCGCGGTTAATTGCTCGCCCACCCCGCTGGCCAGTGCCGATTCGCCGAAAATGAACACCGGCACGTCCGCGCCCAGCGCCAGGGCGAGGGTTTGTAAACGCTCACGCGGCCAATCGAGCCCCCACAGCCGGTTAAGCGCGATCAGCACGGTGGCCGCATCCGAACTGCCGCCGCCCAGCCCGCCGCCCATCGGCAGATGCTTTTCGAGCGCGATATCGGCACCCAGCCTGGTGCCGGCAGCCTGCTGCAACAGGCGCGCCGCGCGCACCGTCAAATCATCATCGACCGCCACACCCGGGATGTCGGTCAGGCGTTCGATGCGGCCGTCGCGGCGGACCGCGATGCGAAGTTCGTCGGCGAAATCGATAAAACGGAACACCGTCTGCAGCAGGTGATAACCGTCGGCGCGCCGGCCGGTGACCAGCAGCATCAGGTTCAGCTTGGCCGGAGCGGGAAATATTTCCGGCAGGTTCATGGCTGCGCCAGCTCGAGGCTGTCGACGACGAAACGGATCTGCGCATCGACACCGGTCACATCAAGGCGCGAGGGCCGGGTCGAGGCCGGTTCCGCATACTCGAACGCCACCTGCCAGTCGGCCTGCGTGAACCGTGTGATGCGATTGTGCTCGTCGCGCACCAGCACCGATGACGCCACGCCGGGCGCCGTCTGGCCGAACACCCAGTAGCGCAGTCCTGCCAGCGGAAAACGCCAGCCGAAAGCGCTCTGCGTCAGCGACTCGATCGATTGCGCGCGATATTGTTTTTGTTCCGCCGTGGTCAACGTTGCGCCGTCGCGGCCGTCCTGCAGGTAGGCGAGCGTCTGGCCGAGCGGCGTGTTCAGCCAGACTTCGTCACCATCTGCGCCCTGCTTCCAGCGCAGCGCGCTGGAAAACGCACGCTCCTGTGAGCGTACCGACATGCGGCCGGCAAGTTCGAAGGCGGCTGAACTGAGCGGCACCGGCGCGAGCGGATTGCCGGCGCAGGCGCCAAGCAGCGCCAGCATCAACAACGCGCAGCATCGCAACATCGGGGGCATGATGAAAACCGGCGCCTGCCGGTATTACGGCGAGAACTTCTTGACCGTTGCCAGCAGCAGTTCGTTGGCGGGGCTCTGCTTCAACGCACCGCTCCAGACCTTGCGCGCTTCGTCCTGTTTGCCGGCCACCCACAGCACCTCGCCGTAGTGCGCGGCAATTTCAGCGTCGGCGCGAATTTCGTAGGCGCGCTTCAAAAAGGTCAGCGCCGTGTCGTTCTGGCCCATGCGATACAGCACCCAGCCCATGCTGTCGAGGATGAAAGGATCCTCGGGTGCCAGCTTCAGCCCCTGCTCGATCAGCGTATAGGATTCCTGCAAACGCAGATTGCGGTCGGCCAGCGTATAACCGAGCGCGTTGTAAGCATGCGCGTGATCGGGCTTGATCTGGATGACCTTGCGCAGGCTCGTTTCGAGCACGTCGAAACGCTCGACTTTCTCTGCCAGCATGGCGTAGTCGTAGAGAATTTCCGCCGAATTCGGGTTCGCCTCAGCCGCGCGGCCCAGCAAATCAAAGGCGCCGCGGAAATCACCGGCGTCACGCAGCACCTGCGCTTCGACCATGATGAACTGCAAACGCTCGGGCGCATTGCGTCCGGCCTCCTGCAGATACGTGCGCGCATCGGCCATGCGGCCCTGCTTGACGAGCACGCCGGCATAACGCGCGCGCGATGGGACAAACTGGTCGCCGCCGGTGACGCTGCCGTACCATTGCAGCGCCTCGTCGAAACGCTTGCGCTCTTCATTGGCCTGGCCGAGGTAAAACCGCACCGCGTCCGGGTCCTTGTAATTGTTTTCAAGGGCGCGCAGCAGTTGCGTTTCGGCAGTCTCGAAATCGCCGAGCTGCAGCGACAGCAGACCGACTGCCAGCGCGACATCGGCATTGTCCGGAAACTCCTTGAGCAGGTTCTGGAACTCGCCGCGCGCCTCGGTGTATTTCTTTTCGGAGACCAGCAAACGCGCGTAGTTCAGTCGCACGTCCATTGCGCGCGGATAACGCTTCAGAAAATCCTCGAAATACGCCGCCGCCTCGCCATTGGATTTGCTCTGCTGCAGAAGGCCGCCGGTCAACAGCGCCGCCTGTTCCCAATCCGGTTTCAGGCGCAGCGCTTCGCGCGCCTCGGTCAACGCCAGCACCGGCTGGCCGGCGCCCGCGGCCGCCTGCGCGATGCTGAAATGCGCCTCGGGCAGTTTGGGATAGGGTTTGGCGAGATTTTGTGTCAGTTGCAACACCGCCGCCTTGTCCGGATGCCGCGCCAGCAACGCGTTCAACTGCATGAAACTTTGTCCCGCATTCTCCTTGTCGGCCGCCAGCGACTTCTCGAGATGCGGTTGCGCATCAGCCAGTCGCGCCTGGTTGATCAGCAACGCCGCCAGCACCTGGCGCGCCTGCTGCGATTCCGGATCGGCACCCAGCCAGATGCCGGCTGCCTCGATCGCCGCGCCGACAAAACGCGCATTCCATGCCGCCTCGGTGGCCCGCTGCGCAATGCGCGGGTCACGCGTCTCACGCGACAGTTCGAGATAAGCCTGCACTGCCACATTGACCTGCCCGCGCTGCAAGGCAATGTCGGCCAGCAGCAGTCTGAACAAGATTGCCTGGCTCATTTCGAGTTTGGGCAGCGCGGGATCGCTCGACGGCGCCCGCGCCACCACGCGCGGTTTGACCGCGGGCGGCTTGGCCGCGGCGTCGGACTGCGCATCGCCTTGTTGCACCGGTTGTTGCGCGCAAGCGGCAAACAAAGCGGTCAGTGCCGGCAAAATGGTGCGAGTTATCTTCATTGGGTGTGCGGGAATGGAGCCCGACTCGATTTGGAGTGAATATTATCCAGCAAGTTCTTCATAAACCATCGCATATTAGGTATATTTGACGCCCGCCACAAGCGAGAACCCGCGCCGCTGCGCGCTTCCAAAAATTGCATGACTGCAACGACCACTGAGATTACCGTTTCGGCCCAAGGGCTTTTACGCCGGTTTGGCGCGCACACTGTCGTCGATGGCGTCACCCTCGAATTGAAACGCGGCGAAATCCTCGGCTTTCTCGGCCCCAATGGTGCGGGCAAAACAACCACCATGCAGATGTTGACGGGCAATCTCGCACCGTCGGCCGGTTCAATCACCATCTGCGGCATCGATCTGCTGGACAAACCGTCGGCGGCAAAGGCACACATCGGTTACCTGCCGGAAACGCCGCCGCTCTACCGCGAACTCACCGTCGGCGAGTACGTCGATCTGGCGGCGCGCTTGCATCGCGTGCCGAAAAGCGAACGGCAGGCGGCGGTCGGCGAAGCGTTGTCGAGCTGCGGTCTCGCCGAGGTGTCGAAAAAACTCGTCGGCACACTGTCCAAAGGTTACCAACAGCGCGTCGGCATCGCGCAGGCCATCGTGCACCGGCCCGACCTCGTGATACTCGACGAACCGACCGTCGGCCTCGACCCGAACCAGATCCGCGAAATCCGTAATCTCATCCGCACACTCGGTCGCGACCGCAGCGTGATTTTGTCGACGCACATCCTGCCGGAAGTCGAAAGCGTGTGCGACCGCGTGGTCATTCTGCATCACGGCAAAACCGTGTTTGCCGACACCATCGACGGCCTCAAAAAATTTCACGGCGGCCGCATCGTTCACGTCGGACTGCGCCATCCGCCGGCCGCCGGCGTGCTGGCATCGATACCGGGTGTCGCGCGCGTCGATGCGGATGGTGAACATATTTTCCGCCTGAGCTTCGATGACAAGTCGGACCCGACCGACGCGCTGGTACGCCGCGCGGTGGAAGAATCGTGGGGACTGTTTCAGCTGGTACCGGCGCAAACCAGCGTCGAGGAGGTTTTTGTGCAGCTTACGCAAAAAGACGAGGCTGCGACATGATCAATACGATCGCAGGCAAGGAACTCAAGGCGCTGTTCTCCTCGCCGCTGGCGTGGATCGTCCTCACCCTGCTGCAATTGATCCTTTCATTTGGCTTTCTCAAACGGCTCGATGACTTTATGCAGATCCAGCCGCAGTTGATGCAGGCGCCGAATCCGCCGGGCGTCACTGAGCTGGTGGTGGTGCCGGTATATGCGACCTGCGCCGTCATCATGCTCTTCGCAGTGCCGCTGCTGGCGATGCGCCTGATCGCCGAAGAGCGGCGCAACCAGACCATGGTGCTGCTGATCTCGGCGCCGCTGTCGATGACCGAAATCATCCTCGGCAAATTTGCCGGCCTGATGGTTTTTCTGCTGCTGATCGTCGGCGTCACCACACTGATGCCGCTGGCGCTGCTCGCCGGTGGCAGCCTTGATTTCGGCCTGCTCGCCAGCGTGATCGGCGGCGTCGCCCTGCTCGCCGCCTGCTTCGCCGCAGTCGCGCTCTACGCCTCGTGCCTGACGGCGCAGCCGATTTCGGCGGCCATCATCGCCTTCAGTCTGCTGCTCGGCATGCTGCTGACGGGTGAAACCGCCAGCGACGGTTTACGCGAACGCGGCTGGACGGTGCCCGCTGCGCTGGCGCAGGTGCTCTCGCCGCTGAAGAATTTCGAGTCCTTCGCCAAAGGCACACTCGACAGCTACAGCATCGCCTGCATGGTGATGCTCACCGTGGTCTTTCTCATTCTGTCGATCCGCCGCCTCGATGCGGCACGTCTGGGCTGACGCAGATATGCACGCCAACACCAGACTGCGTTTGCAAATGCTCGCCCAGAACGGCCTCTTCGTCGTCCTGCTCGTCGCCTTCACCGCGCTGCTCGCCTATTTTGCGCAGGAATACCGCGTCGTGCGCGACGTCACGCAAAACGGCCGCAACACGCTGTCGCAGCAGGCGCGCGACGTGCTCGGCAAACTGGCCGAGCCGGTAAAAATCACCATCTACGCCACGCAGCAGGACGTGCGCGGCGACCTGCGCAAACAGCTGCGCGATTTCTTCACGCCGTATCAACGCGTGAAAACCGACATTACGGTCAGCTTCGTCGATCCGCGCGAAGAACCCAAGCTCGCGCAGGCTGCCGGCATCCGCATGCCGGGTGAAGCCATCATCGAATACGGCTCGAAGAAAGAACATCTCACCAATTACAACGAGCAGACTTTCATCAACGCACTGATGCGTTTGATGCGCGCCGGCGAGCGCCTGATGATGTCGCTCGAAGGCCATGGTGAACGCCGGCTCAATGGCGCAGCCAACCACGACCTCGGCGAATTCGGCAAACAACTCAATGCGAAGGGGTTCCAGACCAACAGCCTGAATCTGGCTATCGCGCCTGAAGTGCCCGCCAATGCAAGCCTGCTGCTGGTCGCCACACCGCAGGTCGATCTGCAGCCGGCCGAGGTGCAGAAGATCCGCCAATTCGTGCAAAACGGCGGCAATCTGCTGTGGCTGATCGATCAGGAACCGCTGCGCGGCCTGCAACCGGTTGCGGAACAACTCGGTCTGGTGCTCGGGCCCGGCACCGTGGTCGATCCCGACGCGGCGCGCCTGAACGCATCGCCGGCGGTCGCCATTGGCGCCGGTTACGGGCGTCATGCAATCACCGACAACTTCACCCTCAACACGGTGTTCCCGTTTGCGCGCCAGATCGGCGCCAACGAAGGGCGCGACTGGCGCGTCACGCGGCTGATCGACGTCGCGCCGCGCGGCTGGGTCGAAATGGGCAAGCTCGACGACAAGATCGGCTTTGACAAAGGCCGCGACATTCCGGGGCCGGTGACGATTGCGCTGGCGCTGGAGCGCGCCGTCAACGACCGCGCGCAACGCGTCGTCGTGGTCGGCAACGGCGGTTTTCTCGCCAACCAGTTTCTCGGTAACGGCGGCAATCTCGACCTCGGCATGAACATGGTCAACTGGCTCGCCGGCGACGACGCGATGATCACGCTGCAACCGCGCGCGACTGTCGACAGCAGCCTTGAGCTCGGGCGTGCCTCGCAGTATTTCCTGCTCTTCGGTTATTTCGTATTCCTGCCACTCACGTTTGCGGCGATTGGCGTGATGATCTGGTGGCGCCGTCGCAAGGGATGAAGAAAAGCCTGCTGATCAATGCCGGCCTGCTCGTTGCGATCATCGTGCTCGGGCTGGTGGCGTGGTACAAGCCATCGGGCAACGAACCCTCCCACCCGCTGTCGGCACTGAAAGCGGCCGAGGTCAAGGCCATCGAACTGGCCATCGGCACCGCGGCACCGTTCGCACTTGAGCGCACCGGCACCGATTGGCGGATGACCGCGCCGCTCAAGGCACGCGCCGATGCCTTCCAGGTGCAGCGCCTGCTTGAACTGCTCGACGCAAAATCGAACACGCGTTTCCCGGCTACAGGTCTTGCGCGCTACGGACTCAGCGAACCATATGCGCGCGTCAAAATCGGCAGTCAGAATTTCAGTTTCGGTGCCACCAATGAAATGAGCCGCGAACAGTATGTGCTGAGCGGCGACGCCGTTTACCTGTTGCCGCTGCGTTATGGCGCGGCGCTGCCCAAGAGTGCGTTCAACCTTGTCAGCAAACAGTTGTTTGCTGCAAACGAAGCGCCGGTCGGTTTCGATCTGGGTACATTCAAGGTCGAACAGTTCGACACGAAATGGACACTGAAAATGGCGGCGGCCGGCGCGGCGAAAACCGAGGCCGGCCCCGACGATATCAACCGCTGGGTCGATCAATGGCGACTCGCCAGCGCGCTCGGCATACAGGCGCCGACGCAGCGTAAGCCGCTCGCCGTGCTGAACGTGCGTTTAAAAAACGGCAAGGCCGTCGCCGTCAAAATCCTCGAGCGCGGCGCCAACACGGTGCTGGCGCGCGACGACGAGCCTTTTGAATATGTGATGGCCGCAGATACCGCCACACGCCTGCTGACGCCGCCCGCAGCCGCTCCGGCGGCCCCGCCACCGACAAAATAATCATGCCGGAATTGCCCGAGGTCGAAACCACGCGGCGCGGTCTCGAACCGCTGGTGCGTGGCGCCACCGTCAGCGGCGTGGTCGTGCGCAACCGTTCACTGCGCCAGCCAGTGCCGCGCGAACTGGCGCGCATGCTCACCGGCCGGCACATCGACGCACTTGAGCGTCGCGGCAAATACCTGTTGTTTCGCGCCGGAGATGGCACGCTGATCGTGCATCTGGGCATGTCCGGGCGCCTGTGGGTGGTGACAAAAGACACGGCGCCCGCCAAACACGACCACTTCGATCTCGCACTCGACAATGGCAACATCGTGCGCTATCGCGACCCGCGCCGCTTCGGCCTGGTGCTGTGGCAGCGCGGCGATCCGCTCACGCACAAACTGCTGCGTGATATCGGCCCCGAGCCGTTTTCGGACGCCTTCAATGCGCAGCAGCTTTACCAAGAAACCCGCGCGCGCAGCGGCGCCATCAAAACGACGTTGATGGACAGTCACCTGGTAGCCGGCGTCGGCAACATCTACGCCAGCGAGGCCTTGTTCCGCGCGCGCATCAATCCGAAACTGCCGGCGCGCCGGCTCGGGCCGGCGCGATGCGCCACGCTGGTGCAGACCGTGCGCGAAGTATTGGCCGACGCCATCAAGGCCGGCGGTTCGAGCCTGCGCGACTATGTCAACTCCAAAGGCGAAGCCGGTTATTTTCAGAACAATTTTTCGGTCTATGACCGCGCCGGCAAACCCTGTCTTGTCTGCGGCAGCCCGATCCGCAGCCTGGTCCTGGGGCAGCGCTCGACCTTTTACTGTCCGCGCTGCCAGGCGCGCTGAGGATTCCTGCCGCTATTTCTTCAGCGGTGTCAGGTCGCGCAACTTGGCCTCGAGTTGTTCGTGCGTTTCGACATGCCGCGGATCATTCGGAATGCAATCGACCGGACAGACGATCTGGCACTGCGGCTTGTCGAAATGGCCGACGCATTCGGTGCAGCGCGCCGGATCAATCTCGTAGATTTCCTCGCCCGCCGAGATCGCATCGTTCGGGCATTCGGGTTCGCAAACGTCGCAGTTGATGCAGGCGTCCGTAATAATCAACGCCATGCAGGACTCAGCTCTTGCCGCCGAGCGACGTGATCTTCTTTTTCAGGCATTGCCGCACATGCGGCGATACAAATTCGCTGACATTGCCGCCGAGGATCGAAATCTCGCGCACCAGCGTCGCCGAGACGAAGAGATATTCGTTGGCCGGCGTGAGGAAAATCGATTCGACTTCAGGATAAAGATTGCGGTTCATGCCGGCGAGCTGGAATTCGTATTCGAAATCCGAGACCGCGCGCAATCCGCGCATGACGACCCTGGCACCGTGCTCGCGCGCAAAATGCATGAGCAGGCCGGAGAACCCGGTGACTTTCACGTTTTTGTGGTTGCCCAGCACGCGGCGCGCCATTGCGACCCGCTCTTCCAATGTAAAGAACGGCCGTTTGGAACGGCTGTCGGCAACGGCGACGATCACCTCATCGAACATGCGCGCAGCACGCCGCACGAGGTCCTGGTGGCCAAGCGTGATCGGATCGAAGGTTCCGGGATACACCACTTTACGTTTCATGACCCGTCCATTTCAGCAGTTGATGGGATACCGCGCCTGCACGCCCGCTGCGCACACATTCCCACGCAGCGCCAACGTTCTGCGGCTGCGCGGCCTCGACATGCACGAACGCTCCGTCAGCCAGACGCGGCGCAAGCAACTGCAACACCTGCGGCAACACGTCCATGCGAAACGGCGGATCGAGAAATACCACGTCATAACGCCCCGTGTCGAGGCGCAGAAATTCTAGCGCATCCGCGCAGCGCAGTTCCACTGTGCCGGCGCCGAGCAGGCGGGCGTTTTCCTGCAGTGTGCGATAGGCGACCTTGTCGCGCTCGACCATCAGCACTTTCGCCGCGCCGCGCGAGGCCGCCTCGAAGCCCAGCGCGCCGCTGCCGGCAAACAGATCGAGGCAGCTTTTCCCCGTGAGGTCCTGGCCGAGCCAGTTGAACAGCGTCTCGCGCACGCGGTCGGGTGTCGGCCGCAGGTCTTCGCGCGATGCAAAGCGGATGATGCGGCTGCGCCAGGCGCCGCCGATGATGCGCACCCGGTTGGCGGCGGCAGGCATGTGTGTCGGCGCGCCTACTTCGGCGTCGCCGCGGCCGCGTTTTCGTCGGCACCGACGATCACGGTGACCATGCGCGCCGGATCGACATGCCGCGCAAAAGCGCGCCGGATGTCGTCGATCGTGACCTTCTCGACGCTGACCGTGAAATCGTCAAGATAGGTCAGCGGCAAATCGTAAAAACCGATGGCGGCGAGGTTCTCGACGATCTTGCGGTTGCTGTCGATGCGCAGCGCAAAGCCGCCGACGATGTTCTGTTTGGCTTTGCCCAACTCGTCCTCGGTCGGGCCTTTGGCGAGAAACTCGGCGAGCGTTTCGCGCACCACCGCCAGCGCCTCGGCGGCCTGGTCGCGCCGCGTCTGCAGGCCGATCACGAACGGGCCGCGCTCTTTCATCGGCATGAAATAACTGTAGGCGGAATAAGCGAGGCCCCGTTTCGAGCGCACTTCATCCGTGATGCGCGAAACGAAGCCGCCGCCGCCGAGGATGTAATTGCCGACGTAGAGCGGAAAATAATCGGGATCGTCGCGACGGATGCCAGGCATACCGACCAGCAGATGGCTTTGCGTGGCCGGATGCGCAACGACGCGCGTATCAGCGCGTTCGAGCGAAGCGACGGGTGGCAGCGCCGCGACCGGCTCGCCCTCGGGTAAACCGGTGGTCAGTTGTTCGGCGATTGCCGCGGCCTGCTCGCGCGTCACATCGCCCATCATCGCGACCACCGCGCGTTTGGCCGCATAAAAGCGCCGGTGAAAACGCTCGAGATCTTCGCGCGTGATACCGGCGACCGTCGCCGCTTCGCCGGAACCGCGCAGCCCGTACGGATGCGTGCCGTAAATCATGCGGCTGAAATTGCGGTTCAAGAGGGTTTCGGGCTTGGTGTCCGCCTCCTTGATGGCGCCGACCGCGCGTGCTTTTTCGCGTTCAAGAACCGCCGCCGGGAATTCAGGCCGCTGCAGGATGCGCGCAAACAAATCGAGCGACTGCTGCAACTCCGCCTTGCTGGTCAGTGTGCGCAGCGAAAGGCCGCTGCGGTCGCCGTCAAAACGATTGGCGAGCTGCGCCCCGGTGTCGGCCATGCGGCGCGACAGTTCGCTCTCCGATAATCCACCGGCACCCAGCCGCATCAAACCAAGCGTCATGCCGGCGACACCGGATTTTTTCGGCGTATCGAGCACCGAACCGGCGGCAAAATCGACGCTGACGTCAAGCATCGGCAGGTCGTGGCTTTCGACAAAATAGACGCGCGCGCCGCTTTTGGTCTGCCAGTGCTGGATCGGCAGTAGCGCCGCGGCGGGCAGCGCCGCCAGCGCCATGACGAGCGCGGCCAGTGCCGCAGCGAATTTATTGCCCATGACGGATTCCTTGCGGCGCCGGTGCCGGCTTACGGCCTTCAACCGGCTGTGGATCGAGTACGGCGATGGTCAGGCTGTCGTCAATCAGAAATTTTTTCGCCACGGCCTGCACCTCGGCAGCCGTCACCGCCTGCAGCTTTTTCAGCATGATGTCGATGGTCCGATGCGGATAACCGGCGACCTCCAGCGTACCGATCTGCATGCCCTGGAAAAAAATTGAATCGCGCTCGAACACCTGTCCGGCGATAACCTGCGCCTTGACGCGCTTGAGTTCTTCTTCGCTGACGCCGTCGGCGACGACTTTCGCCAGTTCGCGCCGCACCGCGCGTTCGAGTTCGTCGACCGTGCGCCCGGTGGCCGGAACACCGGCAATCATGAAGAGGCCAGGGCCGCGCTGTGTGTTGTCGTACCCGGCGTTGACCGAGTTGGCGATCTTCTCCTCGCGCACCAGCGTGCCGGTCAGGCGCGCCGCGTCACTGCCATCGAGCACCCCGGCCAGCATTTCCAATGCATAGGGCTCGGTTTCGTTTTCAACGTCGCGCAAAACGGGGGCCCGCCAGGCCATGGTCAGCGCTGGCAGTTCCGCGGGCGCCTTCACCGAAATACGGCGCATGCCGCGTTGTGCCGGTTCGTCCTGCGGTTTGCGTGCCGGCAATACCTTGGGTTTGAGCGCGCCGAAGTATTTTTCCGCCAGCGCGAAAACGTCTTTTGCCGCGACGTCACCGGCGACAACAATGATCGCATTATTCGGCGCGTACCAACGGTTATACCAATCCAGGGCATCGGTATAAATCATGTTTTGCAGATCGCTCATCCAGCCGATGACGGGGCGACCGTAGGGATGTGCGGTAAATACGGCGGACATCAGCTGCTCGTTGACCACGCCGCGCGGCTGGTCTTCGGTGCGCAGGCGCCGCTCCTCCATGACGACCTTGATCTCTTTGTCGAACTCTTCTTTCGAGATGACGAGATTGGCCATGCGGTCAGCCTCGAGCCGGAAGGCAAGTTCGAGGCGCGATTTGTGCAGCTGCTGGTGATAACCGGTGAAATCGCGCGAGGTAAACGCATTTTCGCGGCCACCGGCGGCGGCAACAATCCGTGAAAACTCGCCGCCTGGCACCTCGCGCGTGCCCTTGAACATCATGTGTTCAAGCACGTGCGCCACACCGGTGGTGCCATTGAACTCGTCGACACTGCCGGCTTTGTACCAAACCATCGACACCACGGTGGGTGCGCGATGGTCCTCTTTGACGATGACGCGCAGGCCGTTGCCCAGCGTCTGTTCTACGGCCTGCGCGCGCGCCGGCTGCTGTGCCAATGCCGTCAGTGCGCCAAAGAGGCAAATTACTGCGTGCATCGCTTTCATGCGAAACGGGTGTGCCATGCATCATCCTGGTTTGAGTGGTAGCCCGCGGGCGGCTTTCCGGCTAGAATTTTAAGCCAATTGCAGCACCCGCGCCCATCTCATGCGCGGACATCGCGCCGTCAATGTCGCCGTCAATGTTTATCCGGGCCACCATAGTGTCTTCACATCGATCAGATTCCCGACGGCCGCGGCAATGCCGCGCCAGGGCTATTGACCGCGCGCGGCATGTTTAGTTTCCTCAAAGGCAAAGAGAAAGAGCCCGCGGCCGGCGGCTGGGGCCAGCGCCTGCGCGACGGACTGGCGCGCACGCGCCAAGTCCTCAACACCGATCTCGGCGATTTGTTCGCCGGCGGGAAAATTGACGAGGCGTTCTTCGAGGATCTCGAAACGACGCTGCTCGCCGCCGACGTCGGCGTTGCCGCCAGCGCTTTTCTGATCAAACGCCTGCGCGAAGAAGCGCGCCGCGGCGGTTATCGCGAGCCGCGCGAACTCAAGGGCGCGCTGCGGTCGGCAATGCTCGACATGCTCGCCCCGATCGCCGTTCCGCTCGACGTCGAAACACAGCGCCCGTTCATCATCATGCTGGTCGGCGTCAACGGTGCGGGCAAAACCACTTCGATCGGCAAGCTGGCGAACTATTTCCAGAAAAGCGGAAAATCAGTTCTGCTCGCCGCGGGCGACACGTTTCGCGCGGCGGCGCGCGAGCAGTTGCAGACCTGGGGCGAGCGCAACAACGTCGCCGTGATCACCCAGCAATCGGGCGACGCGGCCGCGGTCATATTCGACGCGGTGAATGCGGCGCACGCGCGCAACATCGATGTCGTGCTGGCCGATACCGCCGGCCGCCTGCCAACCCAGCTGCATCTGATGGAAGAAATCAAAAAGGTCAAACGCGTCATTGCCAAGTCAACGCCGGGGGCACCGCACGAAGTGCTGCTGGTGCTCGATGCCAACACCGGCCAGAACGCCGTGAACCAGGTCAGGGCTTTCGACGAGGCACTGGGTGTCACCGGACTCGTGTTGACCAAGCTCGACGGCACCGCCAAGGGCGGCGTGATCTGCGCCATCTCGCATCTCCACGCCGCCGCCGGCAAGGGGCAGGCGATCCCGCTGCGTTTCATCGGCGTCGGCGAAGGCATCGACGACCTGCAACCGTTCAATGCCGAGGAATTTGTCGATGCGTTGCTGGGCTGAGGGCGGCTGGAGATGATTTCTTTCAGTCACGTGTCGAAACGTTACCCCGGCGGCCACCAGGCGCTGCAGGACGTCAGCTTTTCGATCGATGCCGGCGAACTGGTCTTTGTCACCGGCCATTCCGGTGCCGGCAAAAGCACGCTGCTCAAACTGCTCGTCGCGATCGAACGGCCGACCAGCGGCAGTGTAATCGTCAACGGGCAAAATGTCGGCGCCCTGAACCGTCGCGCCGTGCCGTTCATGCGGCGCAGTTTCGGCCTGGTGTTCCAGGACCACAAACTGCTCTTCGATCGCAACGTCTTCGACAACGTCGCCCTGCCGCTGCAAATTGCAGGCTTTCCGGGCAAAGACGCAGCGCGGCGCGTGCGCGCAGCGCTCGACAAAGTCGGTCTCCTGAAATTCGAAACGGCAATGCCAATCACGCTGTCGGGCGGCGAACAGCAGCGTCTGTGCATGGCGCGCGCCATCGTGCACCGCCCTGCCATTCTTCTGGCCGACGAACCGACGGGCAATCTCGACACTGAATACGCGCTGGAGATCGGCGAACTGATCCGCTCGTTCAACCAGGTCGGCGTCACCGCCATCATCGCCACACACGACCAGAATTTGCTGGCGCGACTGGCGCCGCGCGTCATCTCGCTCAGGCAGGGCGTGCTTGAACCCGGGGCGGCCTCATGAGGTCATGGCTGGCAGCACATGCGGGTGGATTCAGCGCCGCACTGGAAAGGATTTCGATCACGCCGCTCGGCAGCGCGCTCAATGCACTGGTGATCGGCATCGCACTGAGCCTGCCGGTCGGCTTGTATTTGCTGGTATCCAACCTGCAGGCGGCCTCGCACCAGTTGACCGCCGCGCCGCAAATCAGCGCCTTCATGGCGCTCGACGCATCGCGCGCAGAAGTCGCGCAGATCGAAGCGCGGTTAAAACAGACGCCGCGCATCACCGCGTTCCGTCTGGTGCCGCGCGAACAGGCGCTGGCCGACCTGAAAAAATCGAGCGGCCTGAACGACGTGATTGAAGGCCTGCCGCAGAACCCGCTGCCGGACGCTTTCGTCATCGATGCCGCCGACGCTTCACCGGCGGCACTGGAAGCACTGCGCGATGAAATCCGCCAATGGCCGCGCGTCGCGCATGTGCAGCTCGATGCGCAATGGGCGCGCCGGCTTGACGCCGGCCTGCGCTTCGCCCGGCTCGTCGCCGCCCTTCTCGGCACGCTGCTGGGCGTGGCCCTGGTGGCCATCACCTTCAATACCATCCGGCTCCAGGTATTGACCCGGCGCGAAGAGATCGAAGTCATCAAGCTGATCGGCGCGACTGATGCGTTCATTCAGCGGCCCTTTTTGTATTTCGGTGCGTTGCAGGGGCTTGCCGGAGGGGCGGTTGCTTGGGGCATCGTCAGCGCCGGCGCCTATCTGGCGAACCGCAGCCTGGGCGAGCTGTCACACGTCTATGCCGCGCTGTTGCAATTGAGTTCCCTGACGGTGGCCGATAGCCTCACCCTGCTATTTACACCGGCGACGCTGGGTTGGTTCGGCGCCTGGCTTTCGGTCAGCCGGCATCTCGCCCTGATCGAGCCGTAGATTCATAAGTAACTGTAATAAAATAGTTATTTATAAATTCTTGTAACAATTTCTGCCGGCGCTACTGGAACTAATTGGTGATTTGGCACTCATAGAAAGAGAGTGCTAATATTTGCGCTTAAGGGAGCTTAACCATGACCAGCTACGCATTGCCGATTCCGTCAGCAACCGGAAGCCTGGATACCTACATCCAGAGCGTCAACCGGTTTCCCATCCTGTCGCAACAGGAAGAGACCGACCTTGCGCGCCGCTTTCGCGACCATGAAGACCTCGATGCCGCGCGGCAATTGATCATGTCGCACCTGCGTGTGGTCGTTTCGATTGCACGCGGTTATCTCGGCTACGGCCTGCCGCAGGCCGACCTGATTCAGGAAGGCAACATCGGCCTGATGAAGGCCGTCAAACGCTTCGACCCGGAACGCGGCGTCCGTCTCGTTTCGTTCGCCGTGCACTGGATCCGCGCCGAGATGCACGAATACATCCTGCGCAACTGGCGCATCGTGAAAATCGCCACCACCAAGGCGCAACGCAAACTGTTCTTCAATCTGCGCAGCATGAAGAGCGGCCTCGATACGCTGGGCGCGGCTGAAGTCAATGCCATGGCGAAACAGCTCGGCGTCAAAGCCGAGGAAGTTGTCGAAATGGAAACCCGTCTGGGCGGCAAGGACGTCGCGCTTGAGCCGCTTAACGACGACAGCGAAGACAATTTCGCGCCGATCGCCTACCTGCGCGACACGCGCGCCGAACCCGATCACATCATCGAACAGGAACAATCGGCCCGCCTGCGCAGCGGCGGTCTGGAAAAAGCGCTGGCCAGCCTCGATGCGCGCAGCCGCCGGATCGTCGAAGCACGCTGGTTGCGCGAAACCGACCATGCGACGCTGCATGATCTCGCCGCTGAATTCGGCGTCTCGGCCGAACGCATCCGCCAGATTGAAAACAAGGCGATGCAAAAAATGCGCGGTATTATCGGCGCTGCAGCCTGAGCCCTGATCTGCGCAGAACAAATTGAACGGGCCGGCAAATGCCGGCCCGTTTTTTATTGCAGCAAGATCCGGATGTCGTGCAACAGCTTCTGCGCGCCCTGTCCGTAGGCGGAGAAAAGCCGCAGCCGGCCCGAGGGATCGTAGAGATAGGTGCCGGCCGAATGGTCCACCGTATAGCTGCCACCGGCCATCGGCTGTTTCTGGTAAAAAATCTTGAATTCCTTGGCCGTCCGCATGGTCGCATCGGCGTCGCCGTACAAGCCCAGAAACGACGGATGGAATGTCGGCACGTACTTCGACAACAACTCCGGCGTGTCACGTTCCGGATCAACCGAGATGAAAAGCACCTGGACGCGTTCGGCGTCCTGGCCGAGTTCCTTCATGATCATCGCCAGCTCGCCCATGGTGGTCGGACAAACATCCGGGCAAAAGATATAGCCGAAAAAAACCACTACCACCTTGCCCTTGAAATCATCAAGGGTACGCGGTTTGCCATTGTGGTCGGTGAGCTGGAAGTTACGGCCGAAATCGGCACCGCTCAGATCGGTCAACTGGAACGCCGGCTTGGAAGCACCACCGTCGCAACCGGCCAGCAGGAGACCGAGCAGCAATAGCAACGAGTTTGCCAGACGATGCGCAGCGGCGCCTTTCATCACATCACGCCGTGACGTAGTGATCGAGCAGCAACGCGGTAAACAACAGCATCAAGTACAGGATCGAATAGCGGAACGTTGTTTGCGCCAGACGGTCGCTGTAATCGCGATAAATGCGGATCGCGTAATAAAGAAACACCGCATCGAGCGCAATTACCGAGACGACGTATAAAACACCGCTCATGCGCGTGGCGAACGGCAGCAGCGTCACGGCAATGAGGATCAGGGTGTAGAGCAGTACGTGCAGCCGCGTGAAGCTGTCGCCGTGGGTCACCGGCAGCATCGGCACGCCGGCCTTCGCATATTCGTTTTTGCGGTAGAGCGCGAGCGACCAGAAGTGCGGTGGCGTCCACGCAAAAATAATCAGGAACAATAGCAACGCCTGAAAAGGCACGTCGCCGGTAGCCGCCGCCCAACCCAGTACCGGGGGCATGGCGCCGGAGGCGCCGCCGATGACGATGTTTTGCGGCGTCATAGGCTTGAGCACAACAGTGTAAATAACCGCGTAGCCGACGAATGTCGCCAGCGTCAGCCACATGGTCAGCGGGTTCACTTCGGAATAGAGAACGATCAGGCCGACGCCGCCGACGATGCTGGCGAATACCAGCGTCTGCGCCGTAGTCAGTTCACCGCGCGGCAAGGGCCGGCCGCGCGTGCGCGCCATCACTGCATCGATCTTCTGTTCGACGATGCAATTGAACGCGGCGGCGGCACCGGCGACCAGCGCGATGCCGATCGTCGCGGCAATCACCCGCCACGCAAAGCGCGCATCGATCACACCGGGCGGCACAGCGAGAAACATGCCGATGATGGCGCAAAAAACGATCAGCGACACGACGCGCGGCTTGGTCAGCGCCATGAATTGCGAAAGCCGCGTGGTGGTCTGCTGCCAGGTGATCGAGGTCATCGGGGGGGTATCGCTGGAAAGCGCGCAGTTTATCACTGCCGGCGGAGGCGACAAAACGGTCTTACAAACATTGAAAATGCCGCGGCATACGCGAAGTCAGCCGATGCCGGAGGTTTTGAGCAGGCGCGTCAGGTCTTTGATGATGCGCGCCGGATCGCCATCGCGGGGATAACGCAGAACCAGGTTGCCAAGCGGATCGGCGAGGTAAATATAGTGCTCTGCACCGGTGTCGGCCGGCAATGCCTTGAGCAACTCACTGCCCGCCGCCCGCACCAGCCAGGTGCCCTCGAACGCAGCGATGGTTCCCGCGGCGGGCGTGACGCCGTCGCTGATCAGCCATACGCGTTCGATGCGCTTCATCTCCCTGCCCTGCGACAGGCGCAATTGCCGCAACGCAAAGAGCTTCCCGGCGCATGCCGCGGCACAGGCGCCGCTGTCCGTCATCAGCAGCATCCATTTTCCGTGCAGCCGGTCAATGCTGAACGCGGTGCCGTCGGTCAGTTGCATCGCCGGCACCGGCAACGGGCGCGTGCCGACCAGTTCGCCGTAATTGACCTGCCCCTTCGGCGTAAAAAAATAAAAGGCGATGTAGGACGCCGCCACCGGCGCCACACACAGCGCAAAGATCAGCCACAGGCTGGCGCGGCTAGGCCGCTTTTTTTCTGACATGAGTCACCAGGTAATAAACAAGAATGGCCGCGGCCATTGCAAACCATTGGAAGGCGTAGCCGTAATTTCTATCCGGACTCGGCCCGGTGGCCTGCCATTCGCGCTTCAGGCCGTCATCAACGACGCTGTCCTGCTGGATGACAACCGGCTGCAGCGGAATGTTTACGGTGGCGCGGTAACGCGAGAGCGTCAGGTTCTGCCAGACGTTGCCCTCGGCGACGCGCGTCGACAGTTCGAACTGGCGCTCGCCCGGCACGCTGGCGATGCCGCTGACCCGCAGCGTGCCCGGCGGCGTGACGATCTTCGGCAATGTGCGGCGGTCGGCCGTTGCTGCAACCCAGCCGCGGTTGACCAGCACGTAACGCTCGCTACCGTCGATCTTCAGCGGCGTCACGACGTGATACCCGACGACGCCGTTCAGCACGCGGTTATCGATGAACACCGTGTACTCGGCGGCAAACCGGCCGTTCGCCTCGACGCGCTGCCACGCCACATCGGCGGCGTTAAGTTCCGCTGCGGGAATCGCGATCAGCGGCCCCGCCTGCGCGGACTTCAGCCGCTCGGCCATGGCGGCTTTTTCATCGCCCCGGCCAAGCTGCCAGATGCCGAGCGCGACGGTCAGTGCGATGCCGGCGAGCGCGGCGAGCGTCGGCAGCCATGCCCTTACCGGCGGCATCGGTGGCGCCTCCTGCGGCTCTGGGCTACACTCGGATTCATGAAAATCGTTGTCATCCTGTTCATTGCTCTCATCATCGCCAGCATGGCATCGGCGCTGTTTTTCATGGTCAAGGACAAAGGTGCTTCAACGCGAACCGTCCGCGCATTGACCTGGCGCGTGGTATTTTCAATCGCGCTGTTCGCGATGCTGATGCTGGGTTTTCACTTCGGCATACTCCCGAACAAGATTTGATCACTGCAGCGCCGGAAGATTCAAAAAAAACGCCGCATTGAATGCGGCGTTTTTCGTCCGGAACCCGGTTCCGGTGATGGCAACGCCGTCGGTTACAGCCAGTAGACGAGAATAAACAACAGCAGCCAGACCACGTCGACAAAGTGCCAATACCAGGCCACACCCTCGAAACCAAAATGGTGCTCGGCGGTGAAATGGCCGGCAATGCTGCGACCAAGAATAACGATCAGCATCAGCGTGCCAACCGTGACGTGGAAGCCGTGGAAGCCGGTCAACATGAAGAACGTCGCGCCATAGGCACCGCTCGTCAGTTTGAGATTCAGGTCGGTATAGGCCTCGTGGTACTCGGTCGCCTGCAGATACAGGAAGGTCATGCCAAGGAGAACCGTCAGCGCCAGGCCAATAATCAGCTGCTTACGGTTGTTCTTGAGCAGGCCCCAGTGGGCGATCGTCACGGTGACGCCCGAGGTCAGCAGAATCAGCGTATTGATCGCCGGCACACCCCATGCGGCCATAGGCGTGAATTTTTCGGCGGCGCCGGGGCCGGCGGTCGGCCACTGTGCGGTAAAGTCCGGCCACAGCAGTTTGTGCTCGACATCGCCGAGCCAGGGCACCGA
Source organism: Betaproteobacteria bacterium (assembly GCA_025356695.1). The sequence goes on along the minus strand of JANXSE010000043.1, from coordinate 16,832 downwards.
CAGCACGCGCATGTAAAACAAGGCGCCGAAGAACGCCGCGAAGAACATCACTTCGGAAAAAATAAACCAGCTCATGCCCCAGCGGAAGCCGGCATCGACCTGCTGGTTGTACTGGCCGCCTTCGCTCTCACGGGCGACGGTGCCGAACCAGCCGAACATCATAAAAAACAGCACGCACACGCCGGCGATCAACACAAACTTGCCCCACGCCGCTTCGTTCATCCACAACGCGGCGCCCGACGCCATGCTAAGCAGCGCAAACGAACCGAAAATCGGCCAGTGCGAAGGATCCGGAACGAAATAACGCGCAGACTGGTTCAACATGATGCTTTCTCCCTGATAGCCCTGATTACAGTTTGTCAGCGGGTGATGTAACGCACCAGCATGACGAGACTCAAAACAAAAATAATTCCACCGATTATGCCCGCCACCACAACCTGCTGCAGCGTCAATGTGACCGCGTCCTTCTCATACTGCGCGCGCTTGCGCACGCCGAAGAACGACCAGAACACCGCTTTCGCCACCTGCAACGGCGTCGCCTTCACTTTTCCCGGTTCACTCACCGCATCAACCCGCTTTTTTCGCGGCACCTTCGACTTCGAAGAACGAATACGACAGCGTAATCGTGCCGACATCCTTCGGCAGCCCTGCCTCGATCACGAAAACAACCTGCATCTGCCGCGATTCGCCCGGCTGCAGCGTTTGCTGGGTGAAGCAGAAGCAATCAAGTTTCTTGAAAAACTGTTCGGCGACATGCGGGCCGTAACTGGGCACGGCCTGCCCGGTGATCGCGCGCGTCGACGTGTTGCGGATCTCGTACATGACCGTGGTCAGTTCGCCCGGATGTATGCGCACGCTGGTTTCCAGCGGCTTGAACGTCCATGGCAGTGAGCTGCGCAGATTCGAATCGAATTCGATCGTGACAAAGCGCGTGGCGTCGACCTGGGTATTCGAAATTTCGGCCGGCTTGAGCAAACGGTTGACGCCGGTCACCTCGCAGATCTTCTGATAGAACGGAATCAGCGCGAAGCCGAAGCCGAACATCGCCAGCGAGACGATGAACAGCTTGCGCATCGTCTGGAGGTTGGCTTGTGTGAGAGCGACCATTCCGGCGGGTTACCAGTGGCGAATGATGACGGCTATAAAGAAACCCAGCGCGACAAGCGCCAGCAGCAACCCGGTCTTCAGTTTTTGCGTCACCATTTCCATCTTTATTTGATGACTGGCGGCGTCTCAAACGAGTGGTACGGCGCCGGTGACGGCAGCGTCCATTCGAGCGTATCGGCGCCTTCCCAAGGATTGGCCGGTGCTTTTTCGCCGCCGCGCGCACACTTGATCACTGCGGCAACGAACAGCAGTTGCGACAGACCGAAGCCCAGCGCGCCAATCGAAGCCAGCATGTTGAAATCGGCAAACTGCATCGCATAGTCCGGGATGCGGCGCGGCATGCCCGCCAGGCCGAGGAAGTGCATCGGGAAAAAGGTGATGTTGAAAAACACGATCGACAGCCAGAAGTGCGACTTGCCGAGCGTTTCGCTGTACATGTGGCCGGTCCATTTCGGCAGCCAGAAATAGGTGCCGGAGAAAATCGCAAACAGCGAGCCGGCTACCAGCACGTAGTGGAAATGCGCCACGACATAGTAGGTGTCCTGGATCTGGATGTCGATCGGCGTGATCGCGCAGACGAGGCCGGTGAAACCGCCCATCGAAAACACGAACAGGAAGCCGCAGGCGAAGAGCATCGGCGTCTCGAAGGTCATCGAACCCTTCCACATCGTCGCGATCCAGTTAAACACCTTCACGCCGGTCGGCACCGCAATCAGCATAGTGGCGAACATGAAGAACAACTGGCCCGCCGCCGGCATGCCGGTGGTGAACATGTGGTGCGCCCAGACGATGAACGAGAGGATCGCGATCGACGACGTGGCGTAAACCATCGACGCGTAACCGAACAGCGGTTTGCGCGCGAAGGCCGGGATCACCTGCGAGACGATGCCGAAGGCCGGCAGAATCATGATGTAGACCTCGGGGTGCCCGAAGAACCAGAAGATGTGCTGGAACATGACGGGGTCGCCACCGCCGGCCGCGTTGAAGAAGTTAGTGCCGAAATGACGATCGGTCAGCACCATCGTGATCGCACCGGCCAGCACCGGCATTACGGCGATCAGCAGATAGGCGGTGATCAGCCAGGTCCACACGAACAGCGGCATCTTCATCAGCGTCATGCCGGGCGCGCGCATGTTGAGGATCGTCGTCACGATGTTGATCGAACCCATGATCGACGACGCGCCCATGATGTGCAGCGCGAAAATGCCGAGGTCCATGCCGGGCCCCATCTGCGTCGACAGCGGCGCGTAGATGGTCCAGCCCGCGGCGGGCGCACCGCCCGGCACAAAGAACGAGGCCACCAGCAGGATCGCGGCCGGCGGCAGCAACCAGAAGCTCCAGTTGTTCATGCGCGCAAACGCCATGTCGGGCGCACCGATCATCATCGGGATCTGCCAGTTCGCGAAACCCACGAACGCCGGCATGATCGCACCGAACACCATGATCAGTCCGTGCATGGTGGTCAGCTCGTTGAAGAATTCGGGTTCCCAGTACTGCAGGCCGGGTTGAAACAGCTCGGCGCGAATGCCAAAGGCGAGCAAACCGCCGATGAAGAACATGGTCAGGCTGAACAGCATGTACAGCGTGCCGATGTCCTTGTGGTTGGTGGTTGTTACCCAGCGCATCAGGCCCGTCGGGTGATGGGCGTGATCGTCGTGGCCGTGCGCGTGATCGTGTGTGTGTGCTGCTTCCATTGTGCTCTCCTGCAAATCCGTATTGGGTTCCGGTCGGCGCGCTGCTTACTTGCCAGCCGCCGAGAGATAGTCCACCGTCGCTTTGATTACCGCGTCGGACATATCGGCTGCACCGCCTTTGGGCGGCATCGCCTTGAAGCCTTTCAGCGCGTGCGTGTAGAGCACTTCCTGGCCCTGCTTGAGGCGCGGCGCCCAGGCGGTCTTGTCGCCGAACTTCGGCGCACCGGCAACACCCGAACCATGGCAAGCAACGCAGTATTTCTCGTAAACCGCCTTGCCATCCATCGTGCCGGAGGCGGCGGCGTTAGCCGCAGTCTTCTTCTGCTGGTCAGCGATCCACTGGTCGTATTTGTCCTGCTCGACTACTTCGACGACGATCGGCATAAAGCCGTGTTCCTTGCCGCACAACTCGGCGCACTGGCCGCGGTAAATACCAACCTTGTCGGCACGGAACCAGGTGTCGCGCACAAAACCGGGGATCGCATCCTGCTTGACGCCGAATGCGGGCACCCACCAGGCGTGAATCACATCGTTCGCGGTGGTGATGATGCGGACCTTCTTGCCGACCGGCACCACAACGGGGTTGTCGACCTCGAGCAGATAGTTGGCATGCTCGGCGCGTTTTTTGGCGCCTTCAGGCGACTTGTCGGTCACCAGATCGCGCGGTGTTGCCAGCGAACTGTAGAAACTTACGCCCTCGTGCAGGTAGTCATAGCCCCATTTCCACTGGTAACCAGTGGCTTTGATCGTGATATCGGGGTTGGAGGTGTCTTTCATCGCCAGAATGGTTTTGGTGGCGGGAATCGCCATGCCGATCAGAATGATGAAAGGCACGACGGTCCAGATGATTTCAACCGTGGTGTTTTCATGAAACTGCTCGGCCTTGTGGCCGGCCGCCTTGCGGTGCTTGATGATCGAGTACGTCATCGTACCGAACACCGCCACAAAGATCGCGCAGCAGATCAGGAAGATCAGGGTGTGCAAATCATAAATTTCATGCGCAATGAACGACTGCGGAGCCTGCAGGTTGTAGCGTTCCGCCCCCGCGATGCCCGGCAGCAGTGCCGGGATCAATGCTGCCAGAAAATACTGTACCCACTTACTGATCATGCTTCACTCCAACAGTACGTTAAATTCCTAAGGAAGCTTCCGCTCAACTGTCTTTAGGCCAGACCAAGCTTCCCTCGAGTTCAGGGAACAGTGCCAGAACGGGATTGCTGCATGCCCGACTGAAATTCGCTGCGGGCAACGCGATTTGCCGGTTGCAACGTCCGGCGCGCGAAATCCCCCCTCGAATTATTGTTATCCTGATTTATGTTGATATAAATCAGAGCTAACACCCGAAAAACCTGTTGGAATCTATCATAGAGATGCCCTGTGCGGCAACCGAATACCCTCCTAATTCCCTCAGGATTAGGCTTCGGTTTGCACATTTTTTAACCAGCCGGCGCAGGCGTTGGCGGGCGACAACAAGACCCTAGATTCGGCCCTCGGATTTGCTGCGGTTTTGCGCAAGATCAAGCCGGTCAACAGACATCTCTGGCTGCGCAGACGGCGAATAAGCCCACTCGGCCAGCAGTGGCGCTCGCAAACGTTGCGCCAGAGCCGAGACGTTCTCGGCAACCGCGTCCATCGCGGGATCGATGCCGTTGGCGATCCACCCGGCGAGCGTCAAACCGCGCGCGTTGATGGCCTGTGCCGTCAGTAGCGCGTGATTGAGGCAGCCCAGACGCATGCCGACCACCAGCACCACCGGCAAGCCCAGCCGGGCGGCAAGGCCGGCGCTATCGAGATCGTCACCCAGCGGAATGCAAAAGCCGCCCGCCCCCTCGACAACAACCACGTCAGCGGTCAACGCCAGCGCGTCGAACGCGGCAATAACCTTGCCGGCGTCGATCACTACACCTGCGCGTTCCGCAGCGATGTGCGGCGCAATCGCCGGCTCAAAACAATAGGGGTTGACGAGTGCGCGCGGCGCGACAAACGCGCTGGCTGCGCAAAGGGCGGCGACATCCTCGTTGAGCAGGCCCTCGGCATCGCGCACTGCGCCGGCAGCCACCGGCTTCATGCCGACGGCCCGAATGTCCGCCCGCACCAGCGCACGCAAGAGCGCACACGCGGCGCGCGTCTTGCCGACACCGGTGTCGGTACCGGTGATGAAGTAGCCGCGCGGTGCAGCAGGCGACATGCTCAGGCCCTGCCGGCCCTGATCGGAATGATCGGCCGCCCGTCGGCGGTGGTGCGCGGCAGCGGCACCCAGGCGTGCCCGTAGACGACTTCGAAGGTCGCCGGCAGACGGTCATCGCGCCGCCATTGTTCGTAATTACGCTCGACCGCCGCCAGCGTCGCGCGCGCGCTCATGCCCTGCGGACGGCCCGCCGTCACATTGTGCGCACCGATCGCCTTCAAGTCGTGCATCAGCGCGCGCACGTCCTTGTAAGTTAGCGTCAGGCACTCCATGTCCATCACCGGATCGGCAAAGCCTGCCTGCACCAGCATGTCGCCCAGATCATGCAAATCGACAAAGCGGTTCACGTGCGTGTGCTGATCGGTGCCCTGGTACGCGGCGCGCAATTCTTTCAGCGTATCGGGCCCGAAGGTGCTGAACATCAGCAGCCCGCCGGGCGCGAGCACGCGACGAAATTCCCCGAACGCGCGCAGCGGATCGTTGACCCATTGCAAGGCGAGGTTTGACCACAGCAGATTGATCGCGCCGGAGCGCAACGGCAGATTTTCAATATCCGCGCAAACGCCGCGCAGGCCGCGGCCGGCCAACCGGCGCACCCAGCCGCTGCGCGCGCACGCGCGGCCCACCATGGACAACGCCAAATCCAGCCCGCAGACGGTCGCCGCGGGGTAGCGTTGCTGCAAATCCACGGTGGCGTGTCCGGTGCCGCAACCGGCGTCGAGCACGACCGCGGGCTGCTGACGTACGTAGTCGAGCCGCGACAACATGCGCGAGCCGATTTCGCGCTGCAGTACCGCCGCGCCGTCGTAACTGGCCGCCGCACGTTCGAATGCAAGGCGCAGCAAGCGTTTGTCGATTGTTGAATCAGTGTCGTCCATCGAATTCCCTGATGCGTTTCGCCACCTGTGCCTCGCGCGTCACGAACGGCGCATGCCCGGCTCCCGCCATGCTTTCGAATTCTGCATGCGGCAACATGCGCGCCAGATATTCGCCGGCCGCCTGCGGAATAAGCGCATCGTTCACGCCATGCACGATCAGCGCAGGCTGCGCGATCTGCGGCAATTCAGCGCGCAGATCAATCTCGCGCAACATGCGCAAGCCGGCGGCCAGCGCACTCGCGCCTGCTTCGCCGCCGCGCGCAACCGCCTCGCGCAATTCACGCAACACGGTGCGCGCAGCGTTGTCGCCATTCGCCTGCAGCGTCAGAAAACGCAGTCGTGCGCGCGGCAGACTGGCGCCGACATCGCCGGCAAATTCTTCGAAATCGTCCGCCGCCATGCCATGCGTCCAGTCATCGCCGCAGACAAACCGCGGCGTCGTCGCCAGTAACACCAGTCGCGCCACCTGCGCGGGATGGCGGCGCGCCCATGCCAGCGCGACCTGCCCGCCCAGCGACCAGCCGCACACCGTTGCGTGCGGCGGCATGGCGGCGGCCAGACTGTCGACGGTCGCGGCGATACTGTCGCCGCCGGACTCAGCACCGCCGTTACCGAAGCCCGGCATCTCCACCGCATACACGCAAAAATCCCGCGCAAGTTGCGCGCTCAAGGCCTGCCACACCGCCGCATTCATGCCCCAGCCGTGCAGCAATACCAGATCAGGGCCGCGCCCCTCGGCATGAAACTGCACGCTCATGTGCCGGCGCCGATCTCATGCAATGCGCGCACCAGGCTATCGATCTGCGCCGGCTCATGTCCGGCGCTGAGGGAAATGCGCAGCCGCGCAGTGCCCTCGGGCACCGTCGGCGGACGGATCGCCGGCACCAGCAGGCCGCGCGCCAACAGTGCGTCGGCAACGCGCATCGCCGCGTCAGTGGCACCGACCAGCAGCGGCTGGATTGCCGTATCGGACGGCATCAAGCGCCAAGGCAGGCCGGCACATCCGCGTTTTAATTGCGCGATCAATTGCGCGAGATGTTCGCGTCGATCGCTTTCCTTCGCAATGATTTCCAGGCTCTTCAACAAGGTGTGCGCCAGCAGCGGCGGTGTCGCTGTGGTGTAAACATAGGGCCGCGCGCGCTGCAGCAGCCATTCGATGACCGCGGGCGCGCCCGCGACAAACGCACCGAACACGCCGGCCGCTTTGCCGAGCGTGGCCATGTAAATGATGCGCTCCGAAGCAACACCGAAATGCTGCAGCACGCCCGCACCCGTCGCACCCAGCACGCCAAAACCATGCGCATCATCGAGCAACAGCCAGGCGTCGTGCCGTTCGCACAATTCAACCAACTCGGGCACCGGTGCCACATCACCGTCCATGCTGAACACCGCATCGGTGACCACCAGCTTGCGCCGTGCCGGATGTGCAGCCAGCGCGCGCTCTAGCATCGCCAGATCACCGTGCACGTAGCGCTTGAATTCGGCGCGCGACAACTGCGCGGCGTCATTGAGCGAAGCGTGGTTCAAACGATCAGCAAAGACGGCGTCACCGCGCCCGACCAGCGCCGTCACCACGCCAAGATTGGCCATGTAGCCGGTCGAGAACAACAAGGCGCGCGGCAGCGCGACAAATTTCGCCAGCGCCATTTCGAGCGCGTGGTGCGCCTCACTGTGCCCGAGGATCAGATGCGAAGCGCCGCCGCCGACGCCGTAGAGCGCTGCGCCCTCGCACACCGCGTCACGCAGGCGCGCATCAGCGGCCAGGCCGAGATAATCATTGCTGCAAAAGGCGACCACATCACGGCCATCAACGCGTGCCTGCGCCTGCTGCGGCGACTGCAACAGGCGACGCGTGCGCAACAGGCCACCTGCCTCCAGCACGTCAAGCTGCGGCGCGAGCGCCGCTGCAGGCGACTGCGCGGAAGTACCGGCGTCCGCGCCGGCAGCTTCACGCGACATGGCTCAACACCCGCTGCGCATGGCGTGCAAACCGAGCTTTTGCATCAGCGCGCGGTCGCGCTCGGCTTCGGGATTGCCGGTGGTCAGCAGTTTGTCGCCGTAGAAAATCGAATTGGCGCCGGCCATAAAGCACAACGCCTGTATGCCCTCGGACATTTCCTGGCGGCCGGCCGACAACCGCACCATAGCCTTGGGCATGGTGATGCGCGCGCAGGCGATGGTGCGCACGAATTCGAGCGGATCGAGCGCGGCGGTGCCGTGCAGCGGCGTGCCTTCCACCTGCACCAGGTTATTGATCGGCACGCTTTCCGGATACGGATCGAGATTGGCGATTTCGACAATCAGCGCCGCGCGTGTGCGCCGCGTTTCGCCCATGCCGACGATGCCACCGCAGCAGACGTTGATGCCGGCAGCGCGCACCTTGTCGAGCGTGTTGTGACGGTCTTCCTGCGTGCGCGTGGAAATGATGTTGCCGTAGAACTCAGGGGCCGTATCCAGATTGTGGTTGTAGTAATCGAGCCCGGCTTCCTTCAACTGCTCAGCCTGCCCCTCTTTCAACATGCCGAGCGTCGCGCAGGTTTCCATGCCGAGTTCGCGCACCGCCTTGACCATGCCGAGCACGCGGTCGAGTTCACGCTGCTTGGGTCCGCGCCACGCCGCCCCCATGCAGAAACGCGTGGCGCCGTTGTCGCGCGCCGCGCGTGCCGCCGCCACCACGTCGTCCACCGACAACAGTTCTTCGTTTTCAACGCTGGTGTGGTAACGTGCCGCCTGCGGACAGTAACCGCAGTCCTCCGGACACCCCCCGGTTTTAATCGACAACAGCGTCGACATCTGCACCGCATTGGGATCGAAATGTTCGCGATGCACGCCGGCCGCACGGTAAATCAGATCGTTGAACGGCAGGTTGAACAAGGCCTCGACCTGATCGACGTTCCAGCGTGCGGGAGCGACCGTGTCGGCGGCAACCGCCGCGACTGCGTTGTGACTAATGGAATCCATGGGTGGGCCCGGAAAATGACGAACGTCTTTGGAAGAAAACTGCTTTAGATCATGCGCTTCGCATCATCATTCATGCGTCCTCGCTTGTCAAATTCAACCGCGGCGATATTGGACTATTGCACACAATTTGTGCAATTCGCGCTGCCGCAGCAGTGCCTGCTATGCACCGCGCCTGCGCCGCTGCGCCCGCTGTGCGACCCCTGCCACGCGCAATTGCCGCAGCTTGCCGTCGCGCTCTGTCCGCAATGCGCAACGCCAACCACGCTGGGCCGGCTATGCGGCGCGTGCATCGCCCATCCGCCGGCATTCGCAACCACCACGGCCGCCTACCGGTATGCGTGGCCGCTGGCGCCGCTGATTCAACAATTCAAATACGCGGGAAATCTCGCCCTCGCCCCCATGCTGGCGCAGGCGCTGTGCGCCGCGTGTCCGCCACGCGTTGATCTCATCATTCCAATGCCGCTGGGGCCGGCGCGACTGCGCGCGCGCGGTTTCAACCAGGCGCTGGAACTCGCGCGCGTGGCAGGCGCGCTGACGCACACGCCGGTGCACGCAAACGCCTGCCGCCGTGTTGATGACCGCGTGCCACAGGCAATGCTACCGTGGCGCGAACGCGCCAAAAACATCCGCGGCGCCTTTGTTTACGACGCCGATCTGACGGGGCTCTCGATCGCCATCGTCGATGACGTGATGACCACCGGTGCGACGCTGAATGAACTCGCGCGTACGCTGCGCAAAGCCGGCGCATCCGAAGTACATGGCTGGGTGGTGGCGCGGACGCTGAAGAAAGATTGAGCGGAAAACGCGCCGCGCAAACCTGATTACTGCAACTGCCGCAGGCGCTGATCGACAAAACCCTGCAGTTCGGCGCTCAGCGTATTGCTGGATTTGGCGCGACGAAAGGCGTCCTGCGCTTCTGCATTGCGCCCGAGCGCCTGCAATGAGATGCCCATACCCATCAGCCATACACCGGATTGCGGGGCAAGTTTCAGCGCGGCCTGATATTGCTCCGCAGCCTCGCGGTGCCGCGATTGGCGTTGCAGCAATGCCGCATAAAACGCCACATAGTCCGAACTGTTCTGCGCCCCCGCCGCCGACCCTTGCAGTGTTTCGATCGCACCGTTGGCGTCACTGCGATCAAGCTGCAAACGCGCCAGGGCCATCGCAAACCCCGATTGGTTCAAATTCAGTTTCAGGCCATCGCGCAACAATTGTTCGGCATCGCCATTGCGCTTGGCATCAACGAGCAGGCCGAACAAGCCCTGGCGCGCACCCACATGCGCAGGGTTGTGCTGCAAGGCCTGACGAAATGATTCCTGCGCTTCGGCAAGCCTGCCCTGATTCAAAAAATTCGCGGCTTCGCGATATTCGTTCTCGGCCATTTGCGACGGCGTCAATTGCTGCATGCGTTTGTCGATTTGGGCATTTGCCGGCGCGCCCTGTGCGCGACTATCCGCATTCACTTCCACTGTGCGCGGTTTGGCTGCCCCTGATTGCGCGACAACCACAGCAGAACCGGCGGCTTTGTTTTCCGTTGCCGTCGCAGGTTTAGGCGCGTTTTGTGCCGCGACCGGCACCGCTTCAGTTGCGACAACCGCGGCCGCGGTAACAGGCGGTTTTACGCTGGCTGTTGCAGCACTCGGATTCGGCGGCATCACGGCAATTGCAGCAGATGAACTGTTCGGCGCCGGCGGGTTTGCCGCACGGGCGACTATGGGCGCTTTGGCAACCGGGGCTTGCGACAGGTCCAGCGCCAGACGCGCCGCCGGCCCGTCGGACAGATATTTCGCGTTCTGCGCACGGTCGGCGCCGGTTTCCAGATCCTGCACTCTTTCCGTCTGCCTCGGCGACCCGGCAATTCGCGGCATGGCAAATTGCCACGCTGCCAGGGCCACGCATGCGGTGCCGGCCGCGACAAACCACCACGACCTGTTCGATTTTTCACTGCGCGGCAGTACGCGCACCTGATTCGGCAAAGCGCTTCGCTCTGTCGCCGAGGCGCGCCGCTTTTCGAGGTCCTGCAGCATTTGATTGATCAGGCTCATTTGCGCAAACCCGCAGTCATTTCATCATGAACCAGCCGATGCTTCCGGCAAAAACAATCATCGCGGCGAAACCGAACCACCACCAGTTGCGGCGGCGCGCCGCGGGCGTATCGATGGCGGCGGCGCTCACGTGATGCGGCAACACTTGCGGCAACCCCTCGCCGAAAGCCAGCAACAACGCTTTGTGCGAAATCACATTCACAAGACGCGGAATGCCGCCGCTGGCACGATGCAAGACGCGTACCGCCTGCTCGGTGAACAAGCGGTGGCCGAGGTAACCGGCGACGCGCAGCCGGTGCGCCAGATAGTAATCGAGTTCTTCGCGCCCGAGCTCATCGAGGCGGTACTGAAACGTAATGCGCTGGCGCAGCTGGCGCACCGACGCCTGGCCTAGCCTGTCATCAAGCTCCGGCTGGCCGAACAATACCACCAGCAACAACTTGCGCTTTTCCGTTTCCAGATTCGTCAATAAGCGCAATGCCTCAAGACTTTCCAGCGGCATCGCCTGCGCCTCATCGAGGCACAACACGACCGATTTATTTTGCTCGGCGAAACCAAGCAGGGCCTGCGTCAGCCCCTTGATCAAATGATGCTGGTCGGTTTCGTGCGCAAGTTCGACACCAAGTTCGCCGGCCAGCGCCAGCAATAAGGTGCGCGGCTCGAGATAGGGGTTGGGGATATAGGCCGAGACGAAAGTCTCATCGAGTGTCGAAAGAAAGCGGCGGCACAACAGCGTCTTGCCGGTGCCGACCTCGCCCGTGATCTTGATAAAGCCTTCGCCGTTCTTGACCGCCACCAGCAGCGTATTGAGCGCTTCCTGATGGCTGGCGCAGGCATAGGCAAAACTGGTGTCCGGCGTAATGCCGAAAGGCAGCTCCTGCAAACCGAAATGAGACTGATACATGTGGTGGGCCGTGCTGACTGTGTGGCCTTAGATCATGTCACAGTTAACGCAGGCCTCCAAATCAGGGTTTCGGCTTCGGCTTGTCTGCCGGCGGATCCGGACGGCGCATCAGTTGCATGCGCTCATTGACTTCCTGTGCCTGCTGCTGCCAAGCCGAGTCGCCCTTGATCAGGGTGACCTTGAGCAGTATGACCAGTTCGCTTTTCGCCAACTGGCGGCTGCGGTTGCCGAAAATGCTGCCCAGAATCGGCGAATCCGTCGTGCCGGGCAGGCCGGAACTCGCGTTCGCCTGCGATTGCTTCATCAGCCCGCCAATCGCCGCTATCGTGCCGTCGCGAACGCGCACGATGGTGTCGCTCTCATTGATGCTGCTGGAAGCAAGCGGCAGCGTGAAGGTGCCGAGCGAACCGAGATTGAGCGATTTGGTTTTATCGGTGACCAGACTGACCGATGGATGGATGTGCAGCATGATCTGGTCATCATCGGAAATCTGCGGCGTCACGTCGAGCGCGATGCCGGAGAAGAACGGCTGCGTCGTGATCGTCGGCGATACCGTGCTGGTGGTGCCGGTCGACGTGCTCGTCGTCGACACGTTGGTGACGAAAAATTCGTCGGTGCCGACCTTGATCACCGCCTTCTGATTGTTCAGCGTGGCGATGCGCGGGCTCGACAACACATGCACCGTGCCCTGCGTTTCAAGGAAGTTCAGCAAAGCGGCGAAATTGCTCGTCTGGAAAGCGAGTCCGAATACCGAACCGGGCACATTGCTGCCCGCCTGCATGATGCTGGTGACCGCGCCGGCGGCCCCGCTGTTGGGAAACAGCGGGTCAGGGCTCACCAGCGTCGCTGCCGCCGGGTTCGTTGTCAGCGTTGAATTGGTCAATAGAGAGCCATCCGGACCGCGCGCGGTGAAGGACTGCACAGCGCCGTCGGTACGCAGGGTCGCGCCGGGCGAAACCAGACCGCCGCTGAAGCGGCTGTTCGCCCCGGTGCTGAAGGCGCCCCAATTGATGCCGGTGGCAAATTGGTCGCTCAGCGAAACGTCGATGATTTTTGCTTCAAGCATGACCTGGCGCTCGACCACCAGTGACATCGCTTTCAAATACTGCTCAACGGAGCGCAATTCAGACGGCAGTGCGCGCACCAGGATAACGCCGGCGGTCGGGTTAACAACTACGCTGCGACCAGCCTCGCTGCCGATGATCGACGTAATCGAATCGGAGATCTCGGTCCAGAAGTCGTTGTTTGAAGTCGTCGTCACACGGCTGCTCTCGATCGATTGCGCGCTGCCGGCGGCGCTTGTCGTCGGCGCGGTGGTCGTCGGCGTCGCAGACCCGGTCGTGCCGGCGGGCTGGCTCGGCGCGCTGAATGACGGCGTTTGAATCGAACCGGAGGTGACGCGCACGTCGGCGCGTCCGACCCGGCGTCCGGCCAGATAGTTCACCTGGAACAGGCGCATCTGCACGGTCACGGGTTGCACATAGATGCGGTTGCCCTGAAATTTGAACTCGTAGCCGTAGAGTTCGCGAATCGCCTCAAGCGCTTCATTGACGGTGACGTCTTTCAAATTCACCGACAGCGACTCTTTGATGTCCGGATGCACCAGCATGCTGTAGCGCGTGCCCGACACGATGGCCATGAAAACCTGGTTCGCCGGCGCGTTGTTTACCGTCAGATCGAAGCGTGTTTCGACGACTTTCGTCGCCTTCGGTATCTCAACATTCAATGGCGGCAGCAACGCCTGTGTCACGGCGTCAGGTTGCGTCGTCCTGGCACGCCCCTGCGCGGCGACCGCGAGATCGGACTCGACCTGATCACGCACCGCTGTATTCTTGAAACGCTGTGATTGGCAGGCCGCGAGACTGAGCGCGAGCAGCAAAATCAATAAGAAGTTTCTCATCCCGTTTTCCCTTGACTGGTCGGCGCGGGTACGCGCTTTTTCGTGACTGGTTTCTTGATTGCTGCCGGCGCCGTAACAACCGGTTTGATATCGACGTCCGGATACAGGCGCAACGTCTCGGTGCCTGCCGCGGAACGCAGCACGACTTCGCTATCGGTAATCCTGATGACGCGCGCCTCGCCGTAGCGTCCGCCCTGGCGCACCGTCTCGCTGCCGATGATCGCAGATTTTTCGGTCGGCGTGATTTTAATGCTATGCAGCACCGGCGCTGCTGACGCGCCGGCGTCGGCGGATGCGGCAGACAATGCCGCCGCCGGCGGTCGCGTCGGGTCGGACATGCCTTGCGCCACCGCGCTAGAAATCCACAGCAGGGTGCACATCAGGCCGCTGATCTTACGCGCAGCAACAATGGCAGCGGTCCTGTTCATACGACCAGCCATGCCTTGTCCAGACTCAGGGTGTAAATCGTCACCGTCAGTTTGAGCCGCGGATAGTCCTCTGCGTTGAGGCTGGCGCGCGACCAGAACATGCGCCAGCGCATCTTCTCGGCACGCGACAGGTAATCATGCAAATCCGCATAACTGCCCTGCAGCGTAATTTCGATCCCGTGCTTGAACACATTTTCGTCGTTGCCGGCCGTTTTCGGGGCGGCGGCGTCTGCTTTTTCACCCTTGTCCGGTTTCGCCTTCTTTTCGATCAACGGTGCGACCGGCAATGTCTTGAGCGCCAGCAACTGCAATCGCGGCTGATGCGTCAGCATGTCCTGCAGCAGTGCTTTCATGTTCTGCGCCGGCACCAGGCTCTGGCTCATTTCCTGCAGCGACAGATCGATTGCCGCGAGCTGTTCCTTGACACCGTTGCGCCGCGCCAGGTTCGCCGCGTCCGGATCAACGCGCCTCGATTCAAGCAGCGCGATCTGCGATTGAATGTTCTGGATTTCCGCTTGCTGTTGCGCGATCCCGGCTTCCAGCACCTTCTTGCGCGCCAGCGCCGGATCGAGAAACAGCATGAACGCCAGATAGACAATGACGATGAGCACGCCGCCGAACAAAATCACGCGCTCGCGCAGCGATAACGCGTCGATTTTCACCGCATACTTCTGCCAGGTCGATTTCACTTTTGCGCCCCCGCCGCGATCGCCTTGGCTGCGTCCAGCACGGTATCCGCTTTAACCACACCCAGCAGCGGCGCGGGCACCGGCTCTGCCTTCGCGGCTGCATTCGCGGGTTCAGGCAGCGCGATCGTTGATACGCTGAACTCGAGGTAAGGCAAACCTTTTGCCGCTGTCTCTTTGGGCGCTGGCGTATCGCCCTTTTTCGCCGGCTCGGCTGCGGCAACGGGTGCTTGCACCGGGCGGCTGATCTGCATGGCGCCGAATTGCCGGCCGCTCAGCGCTTTTTCCCCGGTCAAGCTAGAGAGGTATTTCGCCACCAGGTCGGCGCTCACGGTGCGGCCCTGAATAGCGAGTTCGTTGCCGGCCAGCGCAACGTCGAATCCGGTCAACCACAAACCACCCAGACTCTGCCGCGAAAACGCCAGCATGTATTCGGAAAACCCCTGTGTGTTGCCGATTGCGCCGCTTTTGAGCGTTTCAACGATTTCCTGGCGGCTTTGCAGCCTGGCATCGAGCGCGGCCAGTTCCTGCTCGAGCTGCGGATTCGCCTTTTGCTGCGCAGCTTCGGCGGCGAGTTTTTCTTTTTGCGCGAGCACCGCCTTGTACCGCGCATCGACATCCTGCGCAGTTGCGCGTACTGCGCGCAAATCGTAATCCGCGTAAACCACCGACATGGCCATAACCGCAACAGCGATCCCGACGCCATACAGCATGGCCGTCGCCGACGTGAAGGAAAACCCCTTCTTGCGGAACATCGGATTGAACAGATTGATCTGCTGGCTCATGCCGGCACCGCTTCTTCGCCGCGCAATGCGGCGCCAATGGCCGAAAGACACTGCGCCTGCCGCGCCGCCGACTTGAGTTCCGGCACCGCCGGAAAGTCAAGCACCGACGCCAGATCAATGACCTCGATTGGAATATAAATATTGTTCGCCAGATATTCCTTCAGCCCTATGTCCTGCGGCAAAGGTGCCAGCATCAGTTTCGCAACCGGAACGTAACTGTACTGACGTTCAAAGCCGTCCAGCGAGCGCTGTAACTCAAGGGCAATGCGGTCGAACATTTCATTTTTGCGCTCGGCATCCGTCTCCAGCAATTGCCGCAGCGTCACTTCAATGCGGCGCGTCAGATACAATTCGCCGCCGCTCGAGATTGTCAGCTTGACGCAATCGTCGTAAAACCCGAGCAAGGCAAGGCCGCGGCCCTCCGGCTCAAACAGGCTTGCAATGTTCCGCTGCGCGAGTGTGGGCACGTCAACCACATCAAGCGGCACGTTCGATTCGTTAAACGGCG
This sequence comes from Betaproteobacteria bacterium, assembly GCA_025356695.1. The sequence goes on along the minus strand of JANXSE010000043.1, from coordinate 748 downwards.
CCACCGCGCGTTCAACCGCATCATTGCGCGCCACAATCGCATAGACCGAATGATGGCGCGCCGGCCCGTTCTTATCCACCGGCACATCGAGCACGTCTATCGTCGCCTGATCAAGCGGAAAATCGAGAATGTCCTTCATGCGCCAGCGCACCGCATTTTTCAGTTCCGCGGCCGGCGCATTGGGCGCATCGAGCGAATGCAATTTATAGTCCGCGAACTTGAGCAGCGTGGTGCAGCGGTACTCGTCGAGCTTGAGTTCGCGGCGCAGATGCGCGAGGGTATCCGTGTCCGAACCTTCCTTGCGGTACGAATTGCAGAGCACGACTTCAGGCCTGCCCGAGGCCTGACGCCGCACATGCACGAGGTCGATGTGATCCGCCGCCGGCACGATCGCAAGCCAGCCGGGTTGCCTTTTTCGCTTGAAAAACAATTTTATAATCGCCTTTGCAACGACAGGTTTGGCCAAATGTGCATTTTAACATAGGGGCCTACTTACCCCTAATAAGGCGGCCAACAACCGGCCCTGAAAATCAGAAGTTCTCGCGCTGAAAAATGAATTTATTGGTGCTCCGATAGGTTCCGAAGGTCGCCCGCGCGGTCGGCGACGGCGTCGTGCTCGGGGTGGCGGCGCAGGCCTGGCCGAGCAACCAGGGCAGATTCGCGGCGGTCGGCGTCGGCGCGGGCGCGTTCCAGGCCAGGCAGGTCGTCGCATTGCTGATGGTGGTTGTGGCGCCGATGTTGACCACCA
>JANXSE010000467.1 GCA_025356695.1 Betaproteobacteria bacterium | reverse complement strand
TTCTTCAAGCTTCGCGTCGCCGCGTTCGACCGCGCGGCGAAACCACTGTGCCAGCCCGAAGTTGCCTTCCATGGCGACGATGCCGGCGCGGATTTTGCTGACCACACCGGCGCGGCACAGCAGATCGACATCGTAGCCGGGCGAGGGCTTGATGAATTCGAGATTGCGTTTGCGTTGACGCGCGAGTTCGCGGATCAACGCGAACGGGCCGCGGTGCAGAAAACTGCCGCCGACCGCCAGCGACGCGCCGTCCTCGATGCGCGCGGCGAGGCCGGACAGGCTGGTCAGTTTGACGGGGGCGGAGGCCGGCATGAGTTGTTTCGGGGAGGACTCAAAGTAGATCATAGCATTGGCCAAGGCAGGCGCCGTAAGTCTCCAGCGGGCGGGCTATTCGTCGCGGATGCCCGCTTCCTTGATGACTTTGCCCATGACGGCCAATTCCGCCTTGATCGTGGCGGCAAGTTCATCCGGTGTGCTTCCCACGGATTCCAGCGCGACATTGCGCAGGCGATCTCTGTTTTCAGGCCGGTCGAGAACGCGCACGATCTCGCCGTGCAGCCGGCTGATGATCGCCGCCGGCGTGCCCGCGGGGGCGAAGATTCCGGCGACGAACACGACTTCGAATCCGGGCAGCCCCGCAGCGGCCATGGTCGGCAGTCCCGGCGCCAGCGCCGTTGGCGCAGCGCTGGTGACGGCCAGCGCCTTTACCCTGCCGGCTTTTGCCTGCGCCATGGCCGGACCGACGATCGCAAACATCAGGTGCGCCTCGCCGCCCAGTACGGTGTTGAACGCCGAAGCGTGTCCTTTGAATCCGATGCGCACGATATTGGCGCCGGTCATGTACTTGAGCAGTTCCGCCGCCAGGTGATTGGTTGTTCCGGTCGCCGCCGAAGCGTAGTTGAGCACGCCCGGCCGCGCCTTGGCCAATGCGATCAGTTCCTTGACGGACTTGGCCGGCACTGAAGGATGCAACACCAGCACGGTCGGTGTCGTTGCCGCGTTCGTGATCGGCAAAAAGTCCTTGATGGGGTCGTAACTGAGATGGGAGCGCAACAGGGACATCAGCCAGAACGTATTGCCGTAGAGCAGCAGCGTGTGTCCGTCCGGCGCCGCTTTGGCGACGGCTTCACCGGCAATGACGCCGCCGCCGCGGTTTTCCACGACGAACGGCTGGCCGAGATTGCTAGAGAGGCCCTGCGCTATCACGCGTGCAGTGAGATCGCTGCCACCGCCCGCTTCGGAGGTGAGAATGCGCACGAGACGGTTCGGGTAAGTCTGGCCGAAGGTTGAATCCATCGGCATCAACATGAATCCCGCGGACGATATCAACGTAACGACACGAATCATGGACATGACTATTTCCTCCTGGCGTATACATTCATGCCGGTGGGCCGGCCCCGCTTGAACGCCTGATGCTATTTTCGCTCGATCCTGGCAATGCGGATGATTTCGGCCCAGCGATCGAAGTCGGCGCGCAGATAGTCGCGGAACTCCGCCGGCGAGCTGCCCACCGGCTCGTATCCGGACGCCTGCAGGTATTCGCGCAGCTCGGACACGGCCAGCGCTTTTCTGACTTCCGCATGCATGCGCGCGAGAATCCGCGGCGGCGTTTTGGCCGGCGCGAACAGGCCGTGCCAGCCGCCCGAAAACGCGAAGCCGGGAATCGTCTCGGCCACGGTCGGGATGTCCGGCCAGCGCTTCCAGCGCGCCGTTGCGGTATTTGCGATGGCCTTGAGCTTTCCGCCCGTGACTTGAGATGCCACCACCGACATTGGCGTGAACGCCACCTGCAATTCATCGCCGCCAAGCAGCGCATTGACGGCCGGCCCGAGGCCGCGATAGGGAATGTGGACGATCTTCGCGCCGGCGAGCGTATTGAACAATTCACCCGCAAGATTCTGGCTGGTGCCGATGCCGGGCGTGCCATAACGCAGTTCGCGGCCGCCGGATTTCGAGAGCGCGACGAGTTCCGCGACAGTGCCCGCGCGGACGGCCGGATGCACGACGATCACGTAGCCGTCGCTGATCGCGAACTGCGTCACCGGCGCGAGGTCCGATTTTGACATCGAACGGCAGCCGGTCGCTCATCAATGCGTTGGTGATCAGGGTATGGCCCATGAACAGATAGGTGTAGCCGTTGGGCTGCGCCTTCGCGACGTGATCGCTGCCGATGACGCCGTCGGCGCCGCTGCGGTTGTCGACCACGATGGGTTGATTGAGGCTGGCGTAGAGCTGCTTGCCAAGCGCGCGCGCGCTGGCGTCGGGACTGCCGCCGGGCGGAAACGGCACGACGATGCGAATCGGGCGTTCGGGAAACCCCTGCGGACATGCATTTCCGGCGGCGGCGCCGGCCGCAGCGGCCAGAACGGAAATGAAAGACGAAAATTTCATGGCAAATCGTCCTCTCAAGAATGCCGAAGCTCAGTCTTCGCGGATACCGACATCTCTGATGAGTTTTCCGGTTTTTTCCACGTCGTTGCGGATCAGCGCGGCAAAGGTTTCCGGCGAACTGCCGACCGTTTCGACGCCGGCGCTGAAAAATTTCTCCTGTATCGCGGGTGTACTGACGACGCGCAGCGTTTCCTGCTGGATGCGCGCGATCACCGCGGCGGGCGTTTTTGCGGGCGCGAGCAGGCCGTAGACGGCGACCGATTCGAATCCTGCAAAGCCCGCGCTGGCGACCGTCGGCAGGTCCGGCATCAGCTTGCTCGGCCGGGCGCTGGTGACGGCAAGCGCGCGCAAGCGTCCTGATTTTATGTGCGGGGCGACATTGGACGCGTTGGCAAACGAGACATGGACCTGTCCGGCAATCATGTCGGACATCGCGGTCGTCGTGCTCTTGTAGGCGATGCGCACGATGTCCACGCCGGCCATCAGCTTGAACAACTCCGCCGCGAGGTGGGGCGATGAGCCGGTGATGCCGGCCGAGTAGTTGAGCTTGCCCGGCTGCGCCTTCGCGAGCGTGATGAGATCGCGCACGGTTTTCACCGGCAGCGATGGGTGTACGACCAGCACGTTGGGCGAGGTCACGACCAGAGATACCGGCGCGAAGTCGCGCGCCGGATCGAATGGCAACTGGCTGCGCATGAACGGCATCAGCCACAGCCCGCTGCCGGCCAGCAGCAGCGTGTGGCCGTCGGGCGGCGCTTTGGCGACGACTTCAGCCTGAATGACGCCGCCGCTGCGGTTCTCGACGATGACCTGCTGGCCGAGCGCGGGAGTCAGTCCCTGCGCCACGAGGCGGGCGACGAAATCGCCGCCGCCGCCCGGCGAGGGCGCGACGACGCGCACGAGCCGCGATGGAAAATCCTGGGCGCCGCCTGTTGCGGCAATTCCTGCGGCAGCGCAGGCGATCAAGGCGTATCTTCGTTGCATGCAGGTGCGTCCCTTCGCTATCGATTCACGCCGGCGCCGACCTCGGCGCGCGGGCGGCTTTTTCGAGGCATTGCATCATCAGCTGCAGGCTCGGCGATTGCGGCCGCTGTTTCTGCCACATCATGCCGACCGGGCGCCGCACGTTGGGCAGCGTCAGCGGCAGCAGCGAGATCGAGCCGAGGCGCGCGAAATGTTTCGCCACATCGCCGCCTAGGAAGGCGAGCGCATTGGACAACTGCAGGTAGGCGTGGATGATCGGCACCGACAGCGTCTCGACGCGGTTGCCGGGCATCGGTACGCCGTGTTGCTCGAAGGCG
>JANXSE010000422.1 GCA_025356695.1 Betaproteobacteria bacterium | reverse complement strand
GCTAAAAACGGCAATTGCCCCGATATTGCCCCCAGTTGGTCGAAAAATGGACGCCAAACGCGACCGATGGCAAAATGCGTGTCCTTCGGAGGGGTGGCAGAGCGGTTGAACGCGCCAGTCTCGAAAACTGGAATACGTGCAAGCGTATCGTGGGTTCGAATCCCACCCCCTCCGCCAGGATCACCAACTACTTCCCTCCCATCGCGGCCCGCATCAAGTCGCCCGACAATTCAGCAGCACGCCTATCTGACTCGTCCGTGCTGTGCAGGTAGGTGTACTAGGCGCGGAGCGCTTCTAGTCTGCCCATGTAGGGGCGCAGCACCGCCGGCACCGTGATGCTGCCGTCGGCGTTCTGATAGTTCTCCATGACAGCGACCAGCGTGCGGCCGACGGCCAGTCCGGAGCCGTTGAGCGTGTGCACGAGTTCGGGCTTGTTCTTCTCGTTGCGGAAGCGTGCCTGCATGCGCCGCGCCTGGAATGACTCGAAATTGCTACAGGAGGAAATTTCACGGTAGGCACTCTGCCCCGGCAGCCAGACCTCGATGTCGTAGGTTTTGGCCGACGAAAAGCCCATGTCGCCGGTGCACAGGGTAACGACGCGGTACGGCAGTTCCAGCTTTTTGAGTATGGTCTCGGCGTGGCCGGTCAATTCTTCGTGCAGATCGTACGATTTCTCCGGATGCGCAATCTGCACCAGTTCGACCTTGTCGAACTGGTGCTGGCGGATCATACCGCGCGTGTCCTTGCCGTACGACCCCGCCTCACTGCGGAAACACGGCGTATGACAGACGAATTTGAGCGGCAGGTCGGCCAGTGCGACGATGGTGTCACGCATGATGTTGGTGACCGGATACTCGGCCGTCGGGATCAGGTAGAGATCGCGGCCTTCGATCTTGAACAGGTCGTCCTTGAATTTGGCGAGGCTGGAGACGCCATTCGCACATTCACCGGTCACCATGTACGGCGTATACACCTCGGTGTAACCATGCTCCTGCGTGTGCGTGTCGAGCATGAACTGGGCAAGCGCGCGATGCATGCGCGCAAGACCGCCCTTCATCACGGAAAAACGCGCGCCGGCAATTTTTGCCGCGACATCGAAATCGAGCTGTTTCAGACCCTCACCAAGATCGACGTGGTCTTTCGGCGTGAAATCAAATGCGCGCGGCGTGCCGACCTTGCGCACTTCCAGATTGTCGTCGGCGGACTTTCCGGCCGGTACCGAAGCGTGCGGGATGTTCGGTATGGTGCTGAGAAAGGCATTCATCTCTTCCTGGATGCGCGCGAGATCCTGTTCGAGCGCCTTCAACTTGTCGGCCTGTGCATTGACTTCGGCGATCAGTGCCGCGGCGTCTTCTTTTTTCGCCTTGGCCTGCCCGACTTCCTTGGACAACTGGTTACGGCGCGCCTGCAACTCCTGCGTCTGCATCTGCACGGCCTTGCGGTTTGCCTCGATGCGCTCGAAAGTGGCCGCATCCAGCGACAATCCGCGATCGCCCAGACGGCTGATCACACCCTGCAGGTCGTTACGCAACAATTGAATATCAAGCATCTCTGTCCCCGTGGTTCAGTCGTGGGTTGTTTGCAAGGCCGCTATTATCCCGAAGAACCGCCCTTCGATCCAGCACACACGCGAGGAAATGCTTACGCGCCGGGCTTCTTGCGGCGCGCCTGCGCGTCGAGTTCGCGCAGCTCGGCGAGTTTGGCGCGGATCTTCGCTTCGAGACCGTGCTCGGTCGGTTGATAAAGGCCGGGCTGTTTCATGCCGTCCGGAAAATAATTCTCGCCGGCGGCATAGGCCGACGCTTCATCATGCGCGTAACGATAATCGCGACCATGGCCAAGCTCTTTCATCAGGCGCGTCGGCGCATTGCGCAAGTGCGCCGGCACCGGCTGTGAGCCATCGTCGCGGATCAGCGCGCGCGCCGCGTTGTAGGCCACGTAAGCGGCGTTGCTCTTTGGCGCCACCGCAAGATAGAGCACCGCCTGCGCCAGTGCCAGTTCGCCCTCCGGGCTACCAAGGCGCTCATAGGTTTCACAGGCATCCAGCGTCAGGCGCAGCGCGCGCGGATCGGCCAGCCCGATGTCCTCGCTCGCCATACGCACCAGACGCCGGCCGACGTAGAGCGGATCGGCGCCGCCGTCGAGCATGCGGCACATCCAGTAGAGCGCCGCATCCGGCGAGGAACCGCGCACCGATTTATGCAGGGCGGAAATCTGGTCGTAGAACTGGTCGCCGCCCTTGTCGAAACGTTTCAGCCCCTGCGACAGGGTTGCGCGCACCAGCGCTTCGTCAATCGCTTCGGCACCGGTGGTGCCCGCTGCAACCTCGATCTGCTCCATCATGTTGAACAGCCGGCGCGCATCGCCATCGGCATAACCGACGATGAGTTGCCGCGCGGCATTGGCAATACCGCGTTTCACTGCAACGGCCGCCAGCGCGCGGTCGATCAGCAGATTCATGTCGGCGTCTGCCAGCGGCTGCAATACATAAACCGAGGCGCGCGACAGCAAAGCGCCGTTGACTTCGAACGAAGGGTTCTCGGTGGTGGCACCGATGAAGGTAAAGAGGCCCTGTTCCACGTAGGGCAGAAACGCATCCTGCTGCGCCTTGTTGAAGCGGTGCACTTCATCGACGAAGAGGATGGTATGACGACCGCCCTGTTGCAGCGTCAGTTCGGCGCGCTGTACCGCTTCGCGGATGTCCTTGACACCGGAGAGCACGGCGGAAATGGCGATGAATTCGGCGCTGAAGGCCTGCGCCATCAAACGCGCCAGTGTGGTTTTGCCGACCCCCGGCGGGCCCCACAAAATCATCGAATGCGGTTTGCCCGAGGCAAACGCGAGTTGCAGGGGTTTGCCGCTGCCGAGCAGATGCGCTTGCCCGACGACCTCGTCGATCGTGCGTGGGCGCAGGCGCTCGGCGAGCGGCGCCGCGGTTTCAGGCTTGTTGAACAGATCGCTCACGGCGCGCCCCTGACGGAGCTCCTACTCGGTAATAATGTCGGCGCCTTTCGGCGGCGTAAAGCGGAAGGTTTCGGGTGCCAGCTTCGGATTGCGCTCGAGACCTGCGAACTTGATGATGGTGACCTGACCGAAGGTATCGCGCAATTCCATCGCTTCGAGCCCGCCGCCCTGGCCGAAGCCGAGGCGGATACGCTCGAACGCATTGTCCTGTGCCTTCGGCACCGCCTCCAGCCAGTCCAGCCCCTCCTGATTGCCGAGATTGGTCAACGTGTAGATGCGGTCGATTTCGTTGTTGCCGGCCAGCAAGGCGGCCGGGCTATTGCCGAGGGCCTGATCAAGCTTGCGCACCGAAACCTGGTTCAGATCCTTGTCGTAAATCCACAGTTTGGCGCCGTCGCCGACGATGGTTTGCTCATAGGGCTTGTGATATTCCCAGCGGAACTTGCCCGGGCGCTGGAACTGCATCGTGCCGGTGACACGCTGCAACTCCTTGAGATTTTTGTCGACAATGATCTGCGCGAAACGCGCCTTGCCGGAAGTCGTCTGCTGCAGAAACGCCTTGAGGTTCTCGATACTCGCCGCCTGTGCCGCTGCGCAGCCGGCCAGCAGCAGTCCTGCCAATATTAGTCGCATCAGAATTTCTTTATGCGCTCGAGTGCGGCGATACGGCCGCCTTCGAGACGTATGGTTGTGATCCACGGATCCGACGACGTCGGGAAATAGTAATAGGTTTTGACGATGTCGTTGCGCATGTTTTCGACCGCTTGCGAATCCGGCTTGCCCGCCCGCAGCAACAACTCGCCCTCGCTCATGCCCTGCTGCAAGCGAATGAAAATTTCAAACGGCATGCCGCGTACGTCGTTTTGCGCCGGCAACGCGAGTTCGCCCGCCCCCGCCGGCACAAAGCCGGCGAGCATCGCAATCGCCCCCAGCATCAGCAAGCGCTTTTTCATGGAATCTCCAGTAAAACCGGGCGCATTCCGCTATCGCCCGCCGACAGTCTTTAACGCGCGACCTTACTCCGTCGCCGACGCCGGCGCCAGAACCTCGCGGTTGCCGTTCGATTGCATCGCCGAAACCATGCCGGCGCGTTCCATCTGCTCGATCAGACGCGCCGCGCGGTTGTAACCGATGCGCAAATGGCGCTGCACCAGCGAAATCGAAGCACGTCGCGTCTTCAGTACGATTTCGCAGGCCTGATCGTAGAGCGGATCGACCTCGCCATTGGCACCGGCCTCGCCGCCCGGCAGACCGTCGGCAGCAGCCACCGGTTCTTCGAGCACGCCTTCGACATACTGCGGTTGTGCGAGGTTTTTGAGATAGGCGACGACCTTGTGCACCTCATGATCGGCGACAAACGCGCCGTGCACGCGCTGCGGCAGGCCGGTGCCGGGCGGCAGGTAGAGCATGTCACCCTGCCCGAGCAGCGCCTCAGCGCCCATCTGGTCGAGAATGGTGCGCGAATCGACGCGCGCGGAAACCTGAAAGGCGATGCGCGTCGGAATGTTCGCTTTGATCAGGCCGGTGATGACGTCGACGGACGGACGTTGTGTGGCGAGGATCAGATGGATGCCCGCGGCGCGTGCCTTCTGCGCCAGGCGCGCGATCAGTTCCTCAACTTTCTTGCCGACCACCATCATGAGGTCGGCAAGTTCATCGATGATGACGACGATCAACGGCAGTTCGCTCAATGGTTCCGGCGAATCGGGTGTCACCGTAAATGGATTCGTCAGCGGTTTTTCCGCCTTCACCGCATCGCGGATTTTCTGGTTGAAACCGGCCAGATTGCGCACGCCCAGCGTCGACATCAGCTTGTAGCGACGGTCCATCTCGGCAACACACCAATTGAGCGCATTGGCGGCCTGCCGCATGTCTGTCACCACCGGGGCCAGCAGATGCGGTATGCCTTCGTAGACCGACAGTTCCAGCATCTTCGGGTCCACAAGAATCAAGCGGCACTGCGCGGGTGGCGCCTTGTAGAGCAGGCTCAATATCATCGCGTTAATGCCGACCGACTTGCCGGAACCCGTGGTGCCGGCAACCAGCAGATGCGGCATGCGCGCCAGATCGGCAACCACCGGATGGCCGGCGATGTCTTTCCCCAGCGACAGCGTCAGCGGTGAATGCATGTCGGCATAAACCTGCGAGCCGACAATCTCTGACAACCTTACGATCTGGCGCTCGGGATTCGGAATCTCCAGCCCCATGCAACTCTTGCCCGGGATGGTTTCAACGACGCGTATGCTAACTACAGACAAGGCGCGCGCGAGGTCCTTGATCAGATTGATGATCTGGCTGCCTTTGACGCCGACCGCCGGTTCGATTTCGTAACGCGTGATCACCGGCCCCGGGTAGGCGGCCAGAACTTTGACCTCGACGCCGAAGTCGAGCAGCTTTTTCTCGATCAGGCGCGAGGTGAATTCCAGCGTTTCGGTGCTGATGTCGACAACGACTGCGGCCGCTTCATCAAGCAAATTGATCGGCGGCAGCGGCGAGTCGGGCAGATGTTCAAATAGCGGCGCCTGTTTTTCGCGCTCGACGCGCGGCGATTTCGGGATCGGCTTGGCCGGCGGCTCAATGCGGATCGGCTCGTGGATCTCGAGTTTTTTCTTGCCGACTTCGACAACTTCTTCGCGTTTGATGGTTGCAGCCTCACCGGCCTTGCGGTCCTGCCGGTCCTGCCAGCGCTGGCGTGAATACTGATAAGCCCATTCAATACCGGCCCCGGTGCGCTCAATCGCCTCCACCCACGACATCCCGGCGAACAAGCTCAAGCCAATGGCGATGAGCGCCAGCAGAATCAGCGTGGCGCCGGTAAATCCCGCGCTCTTGGCCAGAAAAGCGCTGATACCGAGACCAATAATGCCGCCGGGCGCCTGCGGCAATGCCGCTTTCAGGCTCCAGAAACGCAACGCCTCAAGACTGCAACTCGCAAGCAGAAGGACGACAAAACCGATCGCCAACACCAGCACCGAACGGCGGTCGGCGGCTTCGACTTTTTCAATACGGCGAAAACTCCAGCGCACGCCGAGCCCGCACAAAGCCACCCACCACCAGGCGGACAAGCCGAATGTGCTGAGCAGAATGTCGGCCAGCCGCGCACCGAATGTGCCGCCCGAATTACGGATTTGCTCGACGGCAACACTGTGCGACCAGCCGGGGTCACCCTTATGGAAGGTAAACAGAATCAGCGCCAGATAAAGCGCCAGCAGCAACATGGCGATCCAGCCGGACTCGCGCAAAAGCGCGGCGATTTTCGGCGGCAACGGGTTGGCGGCAGAACGGTTGGCGTTCGCCTTTTCGCCGGAAATCATGGACGATGAGTGGTCATGGAAGTCGGCAGATTATAGCGCTAATGCCACGCACCGACAGCCGCCTCAATACCGCCGACGGACTCCGAAAACAATGGTTTAAAGGACACTGCAAACAATCTGGTTTAGCTCGTTTTCAGGACAAAAAAAACCCCGCCAAAGCGGGGTTTTTTATCCGGCAGAAGACTGCGTTACTTGACGATGCAGTCCGCACCCTGGGTGAATTTGTTGCTGACAACGACAGACGCGAGGTCCTTGAGAGAGCCGCCGGTCGGATCGACCTGCAGCTTGATCGGCTTGGAATTCGCGTCTTTGACGAAGGCAAATTCGCCCTCGCCAATTACCAATGAACCCTGCGAGTTCTGCATGATGTAGGAACCCGTATAGGTCGTGTGATACATGCCGGGCTCCAACTTCGAGCAATCTGCGATCGGGCAACTTTCGCGGGTGGTCGTGCTGCCGTCCGGATTGTGCAGGATGAACACGGTGTCCCCGGAAGAGCCGCGAATACCGATCGTGGCCGTCGCCGTGCCGATGCGGTACGCATCTTGATTACCGCGTTTGCCGACCAAACCAGTGACGGTACGCAGACCGCCTTTGACGAGGCGAAAGAAGGCGTTGTCTTCCTGCGGTTTGCCTTCAGCAAACTGGAACGCTTCAATCTTGACCTGGGTATTCGGCCGCAGCGTCATCGAGCTGCCGTCAGCCATATTGATCTGCGCGTAACTGTCCTTTTGCGTCGTCAGCGTTTCTCCTGGCGCCACCTCGGACTTTTGCGACAGAATCCGCACCGAACCGTCGGCGCGCTGAACCGTCAGCGTTCCGCTCAGGTGCTGAACCTGACCGGCACCCGCTGCAAATGCCGATGCCCCGATTGTGCTCAACACGGCGATTACCAATGCCTGCAATTTTGTTTTGGTCATGGTGGTCTCCTTCCCATTCGTTGCGCCCCGGATAAGATTTTCCGAAGGCGGATTCAACATACCCGACAAATCATAACACCAGTATCCGTGCAATTCCTGTGCCAGTGACCCGCGTTTTCAAAACGTGACTTAATCCGCAAGCCTGACCGCCACTAAGCGTGACAAAGGTCTCAGTGTCAATAAATTCATTAAAAACCGTAACTTATTTCACGGCCGAATTTGGTCACATTGCATGACGAGATTGGGCACATTCAAACTGCCAACTGCACAATCCGTCAGCCGCCGATCTGCATCCGCCGACACCATCGCAGGTACCTCTTAGTGGCAAGCCGCCCCTTTAAGTCCGGTACCGCCAATCGGTATGTTCAGATTGACAATGCCGCCGCCTATGCCGCCGACTGTCACCGTAATCGAGCGGCCGTTCGAAAAGCCGGTGTGCCCCTCTTCAATTAAGATGATTCTTGGCGAGGCTTGTGCGAGCAGGATTCGGCCGCCGCCCGGCGGCTCGTCGGTCATGACGTTGCCGCCGAGTTGCGCAGCCTGCGCAAGAAACACGCGCTCACTGCGCGCCGGTTCATCAAGCGCGACGACGTCGTCATCCAGTTGCATGGTGTAGACACCGCTGTGGGTCTGATGGTGAGTGCCAGACGGCAGTTTGTCGCCGCCCAGCGCGACCCCTTCGCATGTCGGATTGCAAACCATGGTATCTCCCATGGAACCGCGAATGCCGATCGTCGCGGTGGCCGTGCCGATGCGGTAGGCGTTCTGGTTCCCGCGCTTGCCAATCAGCCCGGTCACCGTGCGCATGCCGCCTTTGATCAGACGGAAAAACGCGTTATCAGCATCGGGCTTCTCCGAAACATAATTGAAGGCGTCGATCTTCAACTGCGTATAGGGGCGCATCGTCACCGAACTGCCGTCCAGAAAATTGATCTGCGCGTAGCTGTCTTTCTGCGTGGTCAGCAGGTCGCCGGGGTGAACTTCGGATTTTTGTCCGAGTACCATGATTGCGCCATCGGCGCGCTGCACCGAAAGTGTTCCGCTCAGATGCACCACTTCGCCGCCACCGGCGGCCAACGCCGCCGTGCAAACGAGCGCGGATGCAATCAGGCACGCCAGTCTCGCAAACGGGTTTCGCCATTTCGTGTTCGCCATTTTTGCAGTGTTGATCACGTCATCCCCTCGAATCAGTTGCACTGCATATCAAGGCCCTTGGACACGTTTTTCTCGCCCGGTCCGTCCTTGTCAGCGGTCTTGTTCTTGTTCTTGTTCTTGTCTTCTTCCTCTTTGGACTTGTCGTTGGCCGGCGCGCTCTTGTTGGTCGAGTCGATCACTGTGTTGATGGCGGCCACCACCGACTGCGACAAACCACCGGCCGCACCATACGCCACGACGAAGCCGTTACCGAGCGATGCCGGCGCGCCTCCCGCGAAGAACCCGGTGCCTGTTAGTGGATCCCAGATCACACCGGGCACGCCATTGACCGAATAACCGCCGGAACTCAGCGTCGGGAACGTTGCATGCACCGAGGTTGCCGATGCAGCCTCGATCTTCGAGCCGGGGTCCATGATGTTAATACCGTTACCAACGGTCAGCTTGACGTCAGGATTGCCATAGATGCGGCCCCCAAGCGAAACATTGACGGCACCGGCGATGTAACCGGTGAAATCACCGGCAGTGGATTGGAAGTCACCGCCGGCAACGTTCAAGGTGCTCGCTGTTACGTCAACTTTTCCCGCCATGACGGTGTTGTTGACATCGACCGTGCCACCAATGACGCCCAGAGTACCGCTGACGTTGGTTGCAGCACCGGTGAATACGACGTTGTTGGCGATCATCAGCGTGCCAAAACCGCTCGCATTTGCATAGCCGTTCGATGTCAGCGTACCGCCTGCCGTAAAGCGCGCATAGCGATTGTTCGCCGTTCCACCATTCAGGTGCATGTCATTCAGCGCATTGATGTAATAACCGCCGCCCACAGCCGCATTCGTAAACGTCGCACCGCCGGTGCCGACAGTAAAGAGCGCGCCGTCGCCGGTCGCGACAATGTCACCGGAAGTCGTGTTTGTCGCAACGAGATTTGCCCCGCTACCGGCGACTTTCACCGACATGCCGTGCGCGGATTGGAGATTGACCGAATTACCGGTAATCAGCGCTGTGTTGTACATATTGATAACGTCGGTGCTGAATACCGTCACGGCCGTTCCGTTGATTTGCGCGTTGTTGTAGATAGCAACCAAATCGGATCCGCCAACTGCATTATTGGTCAGCGCGATGTTGGCGGCGCTCATATTGCCACCGATGTAGATACCCGCCGTGGTCAGATTGATGGTTCCACTGGAAAGATTTGCACTGACCGGGCCCTCAAAATCCGCCCACGCCCCTGCGGTTACAATGACGCTGCCATTGGGCGCGGAAACGGCGCCGTTCCAGCACACCGTCGTGCATCCGCCGATGCTGCTGCCGGCCG
>JANXSE010000407.1 GCA_025356695.1 Betaproteobacteria bacterium | reverse complement strand
ACTGTCTGAGCCCTCGCAGTTTTATCGCGAGGGCGAGTTCCGCAGCCGCACGGCGTGGCAAGCAGCGCAGGGAGGTCCGCAGGACCGGCGAACCGGGGGTCGCCTTCTTTTGCTTACTTTTCTTGGCGAAGCAAGAAAAGTAACCGGCCGCCAGGCCGAACCCGGCGAATTTTCTTTTGAATTAAATCAACCGAGTGTTTCTCGCAGGCGAGGCGCCTGCGCCACAACGGCGAAATCAACCGCACTGCGTGGGCAACAAATTGCCCACCCCCTACAGCCAAACTCAGCCGCATGCGCCAATCGCCCCGCATGCCGTACAGAACTCGCAGCCATCTTTCTTGATAACCGCAGCGTTCCCGCACTCCTTGCACGGCTTGCCGTGCACCGGCTTCAAAGCATAGTCGGTGCCGCGGCGATCTTCTTCGGGCATTTCGAGCACGCCCATTTCGTTCATCGGGAAACCGCGCTCGTCGAGTATGCCGAGCATGGCGTAACGGTGAATGATCAGCCGCGCCATATAAGCCACGGTGCTGGGGAAATTCTGCTGGCGGTCGTCGCCGGGCACGCGCGCCATGAAATCGCCGAGGGGTTCGTCGTACGACAAAAGCTTCCTCAATTTCATCGCAATCCACGCCGGATCGATCACACGCATATCGAGCGAGAGCAGTTTGCACAAACCGTCGAGAGCACGCGGATAAACGCCAGCGAGCCACACTGAATACGGCCGGCGCTGGCCGTTCGGCAGCACCAGTTCTTTCAGCATCAACACGAAGTCGTCACCCGACACCGGATTCAGAATATCCACCGTCCACGACATGGTGCCGTCGGTGCCGGTTTTCGGTTCTTTTTTGGCGAACAATGCGTCGAGCACCGGCGATTTGCCGTCGTCGTTTTTGAGCGCGCCCAGTTGATCGACGCGAAAGCGCACGATGCGCGCAAACGCCGCCACTACGCTGGGCACGCGCGTGACTTTACCGTCAGGCGGCAGCGCGCAACCAAAAGCATCACCGCCGGCGCGCGCCAGCATGTCGAGCTTGGTGCGCAGCCATTTCTTGTCCTGTGCGCGCATATCCATCGACAGCGTCTTCGCCACCGCGCCGATGCCGCGCGGCTGTTCGTTGCCGTTGACCCACACTTCAAACGGATAGGAAACGCCGTTCTCGACGTGGCCAACGAATATCGCGAAACGACCGAACGGTGATTCAACCATATAGGTCCACGACGGATTGCCGCCGGGCAGACCCGGCCGCCCCGGCCAGCGCAGACTGCACAGCGCCGGTTCGGGTGCGGCTTCAAGACGGATGCGGCGATCAACGTCGGAGGTATCGAGATCATTCGGCTGCGCCTGCGCCGGTGCGGCGCTAGTACCGACCGACAACACGCTACCTAATATTGCGTTGGGGCGATACGTCGTAATGCCCTTGAGGCCGGCTTTCCACGCTTCGAGATAAAGATCAGCAAACTGCGCGTACGGATAATCTTCCGGCACGTTGACCGTTTTGCTGATCGCCGAATCGACGAAGGGTGCGACCACCGCCACCATGCGCATGTGATCGAGCGCAGAAATTTCCAGCGCCGTGACAAATTGCGGCGGCAGCTTCTCGACGTCGCCACCGGTATGTTTATAGAGACGCCAGGCGTAATCTTCGACGTCATACGTTTTGTGCGAACCGTCGGCTTCACGCTTCTTGCGCTGATAGGTCCACGAATACGGCGGCTCGATGCCGTTCGATGCATTGTCGGCGAACGCCAGCGAAATAGTGCCGGTCGGCGCGATCGACAGCAGATGGCTGTTGCGCATGCCGTGTTTGGCGATGTCTTTTTTCAGCGCCTCGGGCAGGCGCGAGGCGAAGCGCGGTTCGGCGAGATACTGCGCGGCGTCGAACAGCGGGAAGGCGCCCTTGTCTTTGGCGATCTGCACCGAGGCGGCGTACGATTCGTTGCGCATGTGTTCGGCAATCTTCGCGCCCATGACGCGCGCTTCTTCAGTGTCGTATTTGAGACCCAGCATGATCAGCGTATTGCCGAGCCCCGTGAAACCCAAGCCAACGCGGCGTTTGGCCTGCGCTTCCCTGTGCTGCAATTCAAGCGGCCACACCGTCACATCGAGCACGTTGTCGAGCATGCGCACCGACGGCCGTACCACACGGCCGAAGGCGTCGAAATCGAAACGCGCTTTCGGCGAAAATGCATCAACGACAAAACGCGTCAGATTGATACTGCCGAGGCAGCAGCAACCGTAGGACGGCAGCGGCTGCTCACCACAGGGATTGGTCGCCTCGATGGTTTCGCAGTACGACAGATTGTCGTCTTCGTTCATGCGGTCGATGAACACCACGCCGGGCTCGGCATGATGGTAGGTCGACTGCATGATCTGCTGCCAGAGATCGCGCGCGCGTGCCGCGCGATAAACCCAGTTGCCATCGGCGCGCTGTTTCGGTGTTTCACCGGCAGGCACGCGCGGTTTTGCCTTGTGCACGAGTTCCCATGCGCCGTCGCTTTCGACCGCGCGCATGAAGCCGTCGGTCACCGCCACGCTGACGTTGAAATTTTTCAGGTCGCCGTGATCCTTGGCGTGGATGAATTCTTCGATATCGGGGTGATCGCAGCGCAGAATGCCCATTTGCGCACCGCGCCGCGCGCCGGCCGATTCAACCGTCTCGCAGCTGCGGTCAAACACGCGCATATACGAGATGGGGCCACTGGCGCTCGAATGCGTGCCTTTTACATAGGCGCCCTTGGGGCGGATCGAGGAAAAGTCGTAACCGACGCCGCCGCCGCGCCGCATGGTCTCGGCCGCTTCCATGAGGGCTACGTAGATGCCAGGCTTGCCGTCGGTGGTTTGCGACACCGAATCGCCGACCGGCTGCACGAAACAATTGATCAGCGTCGCCTTCAGATCGGTGCCGGCCGCCGAATTGACGCGCCCGCCGGGGATAAAACCGCCGCGTAGCGCATGAAAAAACTCGGGTTCCCAGTGCGCCGGGTCTTTTTCGACCACAGCCAGCGCTTTTGCTACCCGTTTTCGAACCTCGTCGACCGACTGCTCGCCGCCCTTTGCGTATTTTTCAAGCAGGACATCGATGCTGACCTGCTGATCGGGGATAGCAAGCCTGGAGTCGTCGAGTTTCATATTTTCTTGGCCTTCCCGCGTGATGTATTTCGTGTCGTTGATTCTAATCGTAACGCGGGCCGGCGGACACCGCCATGACACAAATCAATTCAGAATAATTTTTCCGGCTGTGCCTTGCGCAACAGCCGCGCACCGTTTAATCGCAGCGGTTGGCGTCCATGCCGCGCCGGATGCGGGTTTCGGCGGCACGCGTGATCGCCGTGGCGTAGTTCAGATTGCTTAAACGCAATTCGTCGGCCGCAATCAGCCCCGAACGGCCGTCCGGCTTGGCCGAATTCATCGCAATCAGCACGTCGCCGCGGTCTGCGGTGCGCACCGTCACCGGCCCGCCCGACTGGCCTTCGGTCATCGCACAGGCCATGCGCCAGCGGCGGTCCTGATCGACGCGCGCCAGGCGGCAATTGATATGGCCGATGAGCCCGGCGTTCATATTGCCCGGATAACCGGCCGCGATCAGCGGCCGCGCGGCGATCGCCTCCGGCAGCGCCGCCACAAACTGGAAAAACCCCACGCGTTCGCCCAGATTATTGCTGCGCCCGGTCTTCGGATCGGTGAGCTTCACCAGCGCCCAGTCGTCCACCGTATCCGCGTCCGCCCAGAACGGCCCCGCGTCCAGTATGCGGCCGACACCGCGCAGCGCAAACGCCGCAACGTCATTGGCGGGCTGGCCGACCTCGAACATCACCTCCTTGCGCGCAGCCTCGAAAGCCACGTGGTAATTGGTCAGCAGATGGCAGGGCGAAATCATTACGCCGCTGCCTCGGTACTTGGTCATCACCATGGTGCCGTCGGTCCTCGCGATCGGGTAGACGATGCCGACGGCGTTGAACTGGCGGTAGTTGGGGTCGAGGCGGTTGATGATGACGCGCGGGTCGGCAGGCGGCGGGCTCTGCGCTAAGCAGGCGTTCGCAAGGACGTAGAGCAGAACAATGCGGATCATCGTGGAATTGTATGGGCAATTGCCTCGCGGCGGCGCACCGGAACGCGCCATGCCCGCCACCGCAAAAGCCGCGTTTGCGCAGCGTCAGCGATAGACGTCTTTGAAGCGCAGCATATGGAGCAGCTTTTCTTCCTGGCGATCGGGAAAACCGCAGCGCCCGGCAAAATCCCCGGTTTCCCTGAAAGTGCCGAACATCCGGTCCCACCAGGTGATATCGCCGAAGTTATAGCTGTGCACATCGAGCTGGTGATGAATCGAATGGTGCTCCGGCCGTTGAATGAACCAGCCCAGCCATTGCGGCGTGCGAATGTTCGAATGATAGAAATATTCGCCCGCGGCGCCGAAGAAAGACGTCCACGCGCCGGCCTCGGCAGTACCGCCGAATACGCAATAGATGAAGAAACCGGCAATCACGGAGTCGGCGGCGATCTCCACAGGATGTTTGTAGAACGACGTCAGTAATTCAATGCGGCTGGGACTGTGATGCACCTGGTGAAAAACCAGCCAAAACCCGTTGGCATGCCGCAGGCGATGCCACCAGTAGAAAATGAAAGTGCCGACAAACCAGTAGAAAGCGCCTTCCGCGACGGGATTCGACCAGCCGCCCAGTTCCAGCAGCGCATGGCCGCGAAAGTAGCGGTTCCAAGTCAATCCGCCGACCCCGATCAGGGCAAGCTGCAGCAAGTTCATGACAGCGGCACGGGCATACCAGCCGCGCGAAGCGGGCAGCGCCCGGCCGGGAAACATTCGCTCCAATATGAAAAAAGCGAGCGTAAATACCACGATCAACGCGGCGGGAAGAAATTGTTCTTGATACGGCATCCGGCAGATTCCTCACACGGGCTTCAGACTGTCTTGCCATCGAGTCGCGGCCCGAAATACCCCGGCCGACTGCCTTTAAGCGCAAGCTTGCCAGGCATCCACATACAGCCGTGCAGCAGGCGCCTAATCGCGGAACGACGAATCGATACGGTCGAGTTCCTGCAGCAGCGACGGCCATTCAAGTAGACCGCGTTTCTGCTGCGCATGGCGCCTGCCGCCGGGCTGGTAGGCAGCCCAGGTTTTTTCAACTACTGCGTCCGACGGCTTGATCAGCGCGGTGTTGCACGACATCAGCATCACCTGCAGATCGCAGGAGCGTTTCAGCCAGAACATGTTGTAAAAACATTCGGCGATCGTGCGCCCGCAGGTTAGCAGGCCGTGGTTACGCAGAATCATGATGTCGTTATCGCCGAGCTCCCCGACCAGCCGCGCGCGTTCATCCACATGCACGATGCTTTCGTAATCGTGGTACGACACGCCGTGCGCCCAGCGCATCGACATCTGCACCTGCGGCAGCAGACCGCATTGCATCGCCGACACCGCCATGCCCGATAGCGTGTGCGCGTGAATGATGCAATCGACGTCTTTGCGTGCTGCATGTATCGCACCGTGTATCACGTAGCCCGACTGGTTGTGTTCGTAATCCGGATTCGGATTAAACAGCTCATTGCCCGCAAGATCTATTTTGATCATGCACGACGCCGTCATCTGCTTGTAGAGCAGCCCGTACGGGTTGATCAGGAATTCATTGTGCGCACCGGGCACGCGCACCGAGATGTGGTTGGAGATATGGTCGGTCATCCCGTACAAATCCATCAGCCGGTAGGCGGCGGCGAGATTGACGCGCGCCTCCCACTCCTGCTTGCCGACCTGATCGCGCACCGCTTTGCGCGCGGATGTTTTTGCTACGGCGCGGCGTTTTGGCGGCGCCGGCTTTTTTTTACTGCGTATTGCCATTACAGCCTCGTTTTTCGCGAACCATGCGCAGACTATTCGCCGACCAGTCCGGCTTCCTTGACCACCTTCGCCCACTTCACCATTTCGCTGTTGACGTAAGTGAGAAACTGCTCGGGCGTCGACGGCATGCTCTCGATGCCCTGATCGGCGAGCCGCTGCTGCATATCCGGCGCGCTGAGCACCTTGACCAGGCCCGCATTGAATTTGGTGAACACCGCTTTGGGCAGACCGGCCGGCCCGCAGATGCCGTACCAGCCGGCGACGTCGTAGCCGGCAACACCGCCTTCGGCGAAGGTCGGCACCTCGGGCGCGCGCGGACTGCGTTTTGCCGTGGTGACACCGACGCCGCGCACGCGGCCCGACTTGACCGCCGCCAGCGGTGCGCCCGGCAGATTGCCGATACTCAATGGAATCTGCCCGCCCATTACTTCGGCGAGCGCCGGTGTCGCACCTTTGTACGGCACGTGCACGATGTTGATACCGGCAAGCGTCTTGAAGAGCTCCATCGACAGATGCGGCGAAGCACCCACGCCCGAAGTGCCGAAACTCAGCTTGCCCGGATTGGCTTTTGCATAAGTCACGATGTCGCCGACGTTCTTGAACGGTTGCGACGGATGCGCCATCAGCAAATTGGGCATCGCGCCCACCATCGAGATGAAGGAGAAATCCTTGATCGGATCGTACGACTGCTTCGCGCGCGCTGCCGTGATCGCATGCGAGATCGTGCACAACATCACCGTATAACCATCGGGCGCGGCGCGCGCGGTGATTTCGGTGGCGACATTGCCGCCGGCACCGGCGCGGTTGTCGACAATTACCGTCGTGCCCCACAGTTCGGACAGGGCGGTGGCGACATAACGCGACGCCAGGTCGGTGCCGCCGCCCGGCACAAAGCCGACGATCAGGCGGATCGGTTTATTGGGAAAAGTCTGCGCCGGCGCCGCTGCAGCCGCCCCCAGCATTGCCGCGAATACCGCAATCGACAGGCATTTGGACATGCTTTCCTCCGCGAAATATCGGACGCAAACGTATCAGGTGACGCGCAACAGGCGCGCCGCATTGCTGCTGACGATGGCCTCGCGCTCGCCCGCCGTCAACTCGGCCATGCGCTCGATCACCTGCACCGGCTGCGTGTAGCTCATGTCGGCCGGGCAGTCGCTGCCCATCACCACGCGGTCGGCGCCGACCTGGCGGATCAGATTAAGCAGAATCGAATCGCTGTGCGTGATGGTGTCGTAGTGAAAACGCCGCAGATAACTCGACGGCGGTTTGGTCATGTGTTTGCACTCGGCGCGCACCGTGGTGCCGTGGTCCATGCGGCCGATCAGATGCGGGAAGGTGCCGCCGGCGTGCGGCAGCATGACGTCTAGTTTGGGAAATTTGTCCATCACGCCGCCGAACATCAGCGACGCCGCGGCGATGCCCGTTTCATACGGGTTGCCTAAGAAATTACCGAGATGGTATTTGCGCATGCGCTCGGTGCCGACCGGACTCACCGGGTGCAGAAAAATCGGCAGGCCGTGTTTCTCGCAGGCCGCATAGACCGGCCACAGCGATTCGTCGTCGAGATTCTTGCCGTTGATGTGCGTCGCCATGTAGACGCCGCGCACACCCGGTAATTTGCACGCGCGTTCAATCTCCTGCACGGCGAGTTCCGGCGCCTGCATCGGCACCGTCATCATGCCGACAAAGCGTTCGGGATATTGTTCATGCGCCGCTGCGCAGCAATCGTTGTAGAGCTGCGAGAGTTTCAGCCCGAACTCGGGTGGCGCCCAGTAGACCATCGGACTGGTCAGCGACAACGCATGCATATCTACACGCGCGGCGTCCATCAGCTTCAGGCGTTCGCTCAAGTGCACGTAAGTCGGTTGAAAAGTGCCGCGCAGCGCAATGCCGGGCGCTGTGATCGTCACATGGCCCTTTTCGTTTTTGGAAAGTTTGGCGCCGTTCTTCTCGCCTTCCTTCAATATCAGATCGACCCATTCGGGCGGATACCAGTGGGCGTGGGTGTCGATCTTCAGCATTCGATGTTCTCCATTAATTTGTAATTGCCGCCTGGTTTTCCCTCGCTCCCCCGGAGGGAGAGGGCGCCTACTAAATACCCTTGTAGTTACTGCTCCTGCTGCATATTCGATTCGATAATGATTTTGCGGTATTTCTCGACATCACGCCGAACCTTTTCACCGAACTGTTCGGGCGTGCTGCCGATCACTTCGTGCCCGGTTGCGACCAGACGTTCGCGCACCTCGGGAATCGCAACAATGCGCGCAACCTCGCGATACAGTGCCTGCACTACTGACTGCGGCGTGCGCGCCGGCACGAACAGGCCGTACCACAGGTTGAAGTCGTAACCATCAAGCCCGCTCTCGGCGACGGTAGGAATATTCGGCAACTGCGCCGTGCGCTGCGCGCTGGTGACAGCGAGCAACTTCAACCGGCCCGACTCGACCTGCGCCGCCACCGCGGTGTAATTGGTCAGCGTCATCTGCGCTTCGTTGGCAATCACCGCGATCATCGCCGGCCCGCCGCCTTTGTACGGCACGTTGTTCATCTCGATCTGTGCCATCATTTTCAGCGCATTACCGGCAACCTCGCCGGTGGCGCCTGCCACCGCCACGTTGTAGCGGCCCGGCGTTTTCTTCACTTCGGCAATGAATTCACGCAGGCTGTTGGCGGGCAGCTTGCCGCTCGTCACCAGCGCCATCGGCGCAGTGGCGACTTCGGTGACGGCGATAAAATCGCGCACCGGATCGTAGCTGAGCTTTTTGTAAAGCGTCGCGTTGATGGCGTGGGTGCCGGCGTTGCCGACGCCGATCACCGAACCGTCGGCGGCAGCGCGCGCGACGAACTCAGTCCCCGTGATGCCGTTGTTGCTGGGGCGGTTGTCGACCACCACGCTCTGCTTGATTGTTTCGGCGAGCCGCGGCGCAATCAGGCGCGCAATCAGGTCGGGCCCGCCGCCCGGCGCGTTGACAACAATGATCTGCACCGATTTTGCCGGCAGCTGCGCATGAACAGTGGCGACAGCCAATAACCCCGCGAGTGCGGCGCTGCCGATTGCGAAATATTTTATTTTCATCAATCCCTCCTCCGTCATACACAGCCTTCGACGAGGCCTTTGTATTTACTTATGCCACAGGCCAGATGCGCTGCGCAAGATTCGCCGAGCCCGGCGCGTGAATCAGCGTGGCGACTACGCGGTCCGCCCACGCTTTCATCTCCGGCCGCCCGTCTTCCATCGACATATAACTTTTGTTGCGCGCTTCAAGCGAGGTGTATTCATAGAGGATCGAATGCCTGGCCCAGCCCATCACCGAAGCCAACTGGCGCGTGCGCACCACGCCCGGCAGGGTTTTCATCGCCGGCATGCGTGACTGCGCGTACCAGGCCAGCATCTCCTCCTGATCGCGTTCGGCGCAATTGAAAGTGCCAATTTGTATGCACGGCGCAGTCAGCGCTCCGCCCGTGTAATTTTTTTCTTCCGGCCCCGACACACGCGCGGTTTCGACCAGGATGTTGACGCGTTCATTCGCGCGCAGCGCCAGCATTTTGCGATCGGCTTCGGGCAGTGCTGCGTGCAATTCTTTGGGGGACGGCATGCCGAACACGTTGGCGTCCTCGGCCACCACCAGCAGCAGAAACTCGCGACCGCGCGGCACGTTTGCGATGGACGGATGCTCGACCGCGTTTTCGCGCCGTAGCGTCGTCATGCGCTCGACGGTCGCATAATGCGCCGCCGCCAGATATCCGGGGCGTTTCACCAGTGCCGGCAGATAACTCTGATGCAGCCACGCCAGATATTCAGCGCGCGCTGCCGGCGCCACGTCATACCAGGTGATCCACAACGCGCGGTCACGCATTGCGGGCGCGCATTGCGCCTGCGCATTCGCCGCCGGTGTTGCCGCAGCAGCAGCCACAACAGCTGCGCCCTGCAGAAATGCCCGGCGTTGCGCCCGCACATCGTTGTTTGCCATGTCAATCTCCCCAAGCCGCTCTGTGGCGGTATTTTCAAACCGCGCAGACCCGCGGCAATACTTCGCTGATCAATCCATCCAGACGCGCGTCGGCAATATCGTCGAACTGTGTTGCCTCCGCATTCATGATGATAATGCGCGCGCCGGCCTTGTGCGCGACCGGCACCGCATTCGCAATCGGAAACACGCGCAGGCTGGTGCCGACGCTGAGCAGCACATCGCACTCCTGCGCCGCACGCAACGCGCCGTCAATCACCTCGGGCACCAGCTGCTGGCCAAAGGAAATCGTGTCGCTTTTCAACATGCCGCCGCAGGCCTTGCACTTCGGGTCGGCCTCACCCGCGCGCACGCGGTCGAGCACCTGTTGCATCGGTCCCTTCCAGCCGCAGGACAAACAAATCGCCTGATGCAGATTGCCATGCACTTCGTAGACGCGTTCGCGCGTGTTGCCGGCGCTGATATGCAGGCCGTCGATGTTCTGCGTGATCAGCGCATGCAGCTTGCCACGTTTCTCAAGATCGGCGAGCGCACGATGCCCGGGATTCGGTTTCGCCGTAAACGCCGGATGATCGAGCCGGCTTTGCCACGATGCCTTGCGAATTTCGGGATCAGTCGTGTAATAGCGGATGTCCGAGAGTTTCTCCGCCGCCGGATTGCGCGTCCACACACCGTTCGGCCCGCGGAAATCGGGGATGCCCGAATCGGTCGAGATGCCCGCACCGGTCAGCGCGACGACGCGTTTCGCCGTCGCTATCCAGTCGCGCACATTTTCAATCACTGCCGATGACGTCATTGCTCCACACTCCTCCAAAACTATTGTGCCATAGGCAGGCGCCACCGTTGCTCACGTACATGTAGCCCGGAAGGAGCGCAGCGTATTCCGGGGGAGTCGCAACAATTTGCCACGGCGCAACAACATGGACGTGGATTTTCAATCGATCGACAAGGTCTTGCATTGAACCGGCGATCACGAAATAAGATGATGCCATGCCCCGGAATGCGCTGCGCTCCTTCCGGGCTACGAGACTACAAGTCAGATCGCGGTTTCCGCTTACCCGCAGTCTACAATCAATATATCAGTCCACAACCGGCGCAATGCCGATGTTTTCAGTTGAGCGATCACAGTGCGATAAAATCTACCGGATTCAGTTGCCCGAACACCAATCATGACCACATCACGTTTGCCAGCCACAGCGCCGCGCCGCCAGATTGCTGCCTGGCTGCTCGTCTGCTGCGCACTTGTCTTTGCGATGGTGATCGTCGGCGGCGTCACGCGCCTGACGCACTCCGGCCTCTCGATCGTCGAGTGGCAACCGATCGTCGGCGCGCTGCCGCCGCTGAATGAAGACGAGTGGCTGCAGACCTTCGACAAATACAAACAGACGCCGGAATTCCGTATCGTCAATCCGAACATGCAGCTCGACGGCTTCAAGAGCATTTTCTGGTGGGAATATTCGCACCGCCTGCTCGGCCGCACGATAGGTATGGTGTTTTTTCTGCCGCTGCTTTATTTCATCGCACGCCGTTACGTTGATCGCGCCTTGGCATGGCGGCTCGCCGGCATCTTCCTGCTCGGCGGACTGCAGGGCGCGATGGGCTGGTATATGGTGAAAAGCGGCCTCGTCGACAATCCGCGCGTCAGCCAGTTGCGACTGACCGCCCACCTCGGACTCGCCTTTCTGATCTATGCGGCAATGTTCTGGCAGGCGCTCGATCTACTGTGGCCGCGCCGCGCGCAGGCTGCAGCAGCTTTGCAAAAACTGTGGCGGCAGGCCTCGATGCTGAGCATATTGATATTCGTCATGGCGTTGTCTGGTGCGCTGGTTGCCGGCACGCGCGCAGGGCGCGTCTACAACACCTTTCCGCTGATGGACGGCCACATCGTGCCGCCGGAAATCTTTGCGCTCGAACCCTGGTACGCGAATTTCTTCAACAACCTCGCCACCGTGCAGTTCGATCACCGCCTGCTCGCCTGGCTGCTGGCTTTGCTCGTGCCGTTGTTCTGGTCGCGCGCACGGCGCCTGCCGCTGGCGGCGCCGGCGCGATTGGCCTGCAATCTGTTGCTCGCGGCATTGACATTGCAAATTACACTGGGAATTTCAACGCTGCTGCTGGCGGTACCGGTGGCACTGGGCGCCGCGCATCAGGGCGGCGCGCTGCTGCTGTTTACTGCCGCGCTGGCGGTAACGCATTTTCTGCGCGTGGAAAAATAAAACGCGCTCAGACGCTCCACGGTGCGGGATTGTGCGTGACCGCCACCGCCACGATATAAAAAAACACCGCCTGCGCAGCAATCCACGCCGCAATACGCTGCCTGCGCGTGCGCCCGCGCTTCAGTGCCATGGTGCCGAGCGCAATGTAAACAAGCAAGGCAATCAGTTTTGCCGTCAGCCAGTCGCTGCTGCCCGGATACTGCCGGATCAGCATCGCCATCGCGACTGCCGACGCAATCAACAGCGTGTCGATGACGTGCGGCGCAATCAACACCCAGCGTTTGCGCAGATTCGGCGACTCTCTCATCATCCACACGCCGCGCAGCACGAACAGCGTGTACGTCGCCGCCACGCAAAGCAGGTGCACGGCCTTGAGTGTGGCGAAATCCACCCGCCTATTCCTCGAGGAACTGCTGCACCGCGTTAAACAGATCGATGCGGTTTCTTTCCAGCATGACGGTGTGTGTGCCCTCGGCCAGGATCACCATGCGTTTGTACGGCGCGTTGACCAGCAGCGGAAACAGCGTCTGCCCCAGATGCGGCGGATTGTCCTTATCCCACTCGGCAACAGCAATTAACACCGGTACGCTGATTTTTGCCGGGTCGTAAAACGATTTCCCGGCCGACCAGATTTCCATCGTGTCGGCGACCGTGCCGCTGGGCGCGCGCAATACCGGCGGATTACGTTTCGCGCCCTCTTTATCGGTCGCCATCGTTGCATCCGCCCAGGCATCGAACCAGCCCGGCGGTATCAGCGTGTCGCGCTTGTGTTCGGGCACGCCGTTCAGCCAGCGGCCCAGCATTTGCGAGCGCTCGACCGCGCGATAGGCGCCGATTTTGCCCTGCGTGGTCAGCGGCGACGGTGTGGTGCGCAGCCATTGCGGCGCGTACAACAGCAGCTTGTTGACGCGGCCGGGATTGCGCGTCGTGTAGGTCGCCATCTGCGTCGTGCCCCACGACCAGCCCAAGAGATTGAGTTTATCAATCTTGCGCCAGTTGAAAATGTGCTCGACCACCGCGCCGATGTCGGCCACCGCGGTGTCGGTGCGCACAATGGGCGCATTTTTTTCCGGCGGCTCGTTCATCTCGGGCGGGCGCGTCGAATTGCCATAACCGCGCAGATCGAGCAGCCAGACGTCGAAGCCGCGCGACGCGATGAAATCCATCCACGACCAGCCGTCGAGGCTCAGATCGAATGCGGTCGACGCCGGATAAGTCGAGCCGTGCACGTACAACAGCGTGCGCTCGGGCGAAAATTCGCGCATGCCGGCCGGCCGCTTGTTGCGCACGTAAATGTTGATACCGGCATCCACCGCCGGCACGAAAAACTCTTCGCTCATCAATTGCGGCAGTGTTGCAGGCAGGCTGCGCGGCAGATCTGTCATCGCGCGCTCACTGCTTTACCAGCTTGTCTTCAAGCCAGTTCCACATCTCGGCCACACCGAGGCTCAGGTAGTCGCGCATGCAGTGCTGGGCGCCACCCTCTTCCGGCGTGAATACACGCAGGGTTTTGTCTTTGGAGCCCGCCGCATCGTAGAGCGCCTGCGCGTCGGCCAGCGGCACCTGCTCATCGTCGGCACCATGCGTAATCAAAAACGGACAGCGCATTTTCTGCACCACGCCATCCAATTTGTACGGCTCAAGTTTCTTTAATGCCTCTTCGACAGTGTTCACACCGAGTATCCACGTGATGTGATGGCCCGGCACCGACATTGCGGCATTGAACGCCGCTTCGACACGTTTTTTCCACGTCGCGTGGTAATCCCAGATCGCGCCCCACGCCACGCAGGCGGCAAAGCGCGGCTCCATCGACGCACAACGTGGCGCGTAATAACCGCCGAGACTGTTGGCAACCACCGCAATCTTTTTCGCGTCGACATCCTTGCGCGTTTCTAGATAATCGATGCACGCCGAACCGGCGACTTCGTAATCATGACGCAACACCTGGCCGCGGAAACGAATCGCCTCGCCGGTACCCGGCCCGTCCATAATCAGCACCGAGATGCCGCGCTTGGGCAGTTCCGGCACGCCGCGCATATAGAGCATCTCTTTGGTGATATCGAGGCCGTCGAAATGCACCACGCAGGGCGAACGTTTGCCTTCGGCGTTGTTGGCATGCAGGAAATAGCCCGGCATGCTGCCGCCCTTGAACGGCACTTCGACGATTTCGATTTTGACGTCGGTCAGTTTGACGAAACTGTGAAAACATTCGATCGATTTCTTGTACGCCGCCAGCGCAATGTCGTCCTTCGGCGTGCGGAAACGCTCGCCCATCTGGTAGTACTTGCAGGCACGCAGGTAAAACGGCGCGGCAGAATGGCGGTGACCTGAATCTTCGTAGCGTTTCGCAATCGCGCGCACGCCGTCGGCTACTTTCACGCAGGCCTCGAACCACGCGCCATCGTCTTCCATCTTTGCATTTTTTAACAGGCGCCCGATGCGATCGACTTCGTTAATATCGGAGCCGCCCCACGCCGCCGAACTCAGCATGCTCAGCATCGCCGCCGACCAGCGATAGTTGCCGGGGAAATAAACGAAGTGCGGCGGGTCCTTGCGTGCAACGTGTGCCATCTGCAGCCTTTCGGTGATTTTTACAGCTTGAGGTCGCGCACCTGCT
>JANXSE010000398.1 GCA_025356695.1 Betaproteobacteria bacterium | reverse complement strand
GACGCCGGCCATCTGATGTTCGTCGTGCTCGAAGGGCAGATACAGCTCAGCGTCAAAGGCAAAAACGTTGAACTGCTGGGTCCCGGCGCCGTGCTCGGCGAAATGTCTCTGATCGATGCAGCGCCGCGCAGCGCCACGGCGATCGCGGTCACCGATTGCAAACTGGTCTCCATCACCGAGCAACGCTTCACTTTCATGGTTCAACAGACGCCGAAGTTCGCGCTGCAGATCATGCGCGTCATCGCCGACCGCCTGCGCGCGATGGACACGCGAATATAGGAGCGGGCGGCGCTTCAGCCGCGCGGTTGTAACAACCAGCGCATTACCGCCACCGCCACCAGTGCGGCCAGCAATTGCGCGGCGACAAATTCCGGAACGTCGACCGGGCGTATGCCGGCAAAGGTATCGCTTGCCGCGCGCGCCAGCGTTACTGCCGGATTCGCAAATGATGTTGAAGACGTGAACCAGTAGGCCGCTGTGATGTAGCCGCCCACCGCATACGGCACTGCGTCAGGCCGCCGGCGCACACAGCCGATGATTACCATCAAAAGACCGAAGGTCGCGACAAATTCACCGCCCCACTGCGAAACACCGGTGCGCGCGTGTTGCGACGCGAAAAATACCGGTAGTTCGAACATGCTGTGTGCCATGGCGACACCGGCAAATGCGGACGCACACTGCACCGCTATATATGCGGCAGCTTCGCGTCTATCGATATCGCCGCTCAAGACCGCCCACAGCGTTACCACCGGATTGAAGTGCGCGCCCGAAACCTGGCCCAGTGCCAGAATCAATGCGATCAGCCCGGCGCCGGTGGCCAGCGAATTGGCCAGCAGCGCAACGGCGACATTGCCACCGGCGAGGCGCTCGCCCATGATGCCGGAGCCGACGACGACCGCCAGCAGAAGCGCGGTGCCGAGCGCCTCCGCCGCCAGACGGCGCGACAGACCGGGCGTCATGATTTGCCGATCTCGTCGAGTTTTTCCCTCAGACTCAGGCGGTCGATCTTTTCCATCGGCAGGTTCGCGAAAAAACCGATGCGCAACGACAGGATGCGGAAAGTCTCCGCAAACGCGCGGCGCTTCTGCTCGTCGCCGCCCTCGACGTCGGACGGATCGGGCACACCCCAGTGCGCAGTCATCGGCTGCCCGGGCCATACCGGGCAGACTTCGTTGGCGGCGTTGTCGCACACCGTAAATACGAAATCGATCGACGGCGCACCGGGCTGCGTGAATTCGTTCCAGTCTTTGCTGCGCATGCCTGCGGCCGGCAGGCCCGCAGCGCGGATCTGCTCGAGCGCGAACGGATTGGGACGGCCCGAAGGATGGCTGCCGGCACTATATCCCCTGAACAGTCCTAGATTCACCGTCGGATCGTTCATGATCGCCTCGGCCATCAGACTGCGCGCAGAATTGTGCGTGCACAGAAATAACACGTTGTAAGGCCGCTCCATATTCGCTTTTCCTTTTCAGACTTTGACTTTGGCTTTGGCTGCACGTGCCGGCGGTTTGCATGCGACCACCGGCGTACAGGGATTGCCGCCGCAGCAGTTATCGGTCAGATAGCCGAGCAGCTCGTTCATGCGGTCAAAGCGCGCCGAGTAATAAATGAAACGCCCTTCGCTGCGCGCTTCGAGCAAACCCGCAGCGCTGAGTTCTTTCAGATGAAAGGAAAGCGTCGCCGGCAGGATGTCGAGTTTCTCCGCGATGCGGCCGGCGATCAAACCATGCGGACCGTGCTCGATCAGCAGGCGGAATATCGTTAGGCGTGTTTCCTGCGCCAACGCGCCGAGGGCTTTGACTGCATCAATTGATTTCATATTTTTAATAATATCAAAATATTATTGCGCTTTCGTGACGGTGCGACAAAAAGCGGAATCAACCCGCAGCTTGCGCAGCCGCCGTGCGCTGCAACAGTTTCAGCAGCGCCGCCGCTTTATCGAAAGTTTCCTGATATTCGTCTTCGAGCTGCGAGTCGGCGACAATGCCGCCGCCGGCCCAGAAGCGCACGCTGCCGCCGGAATAGACCATGGTACGGATGGCGATATTGAGATCCATGTTGC
>JANXSE010000397.1 GCA_025356695.1 Betaproteobacteria bacterium | reverse complement strand
AAACCCATGCCGCCGTGGATCTGCACGCCGGTCGAGGCGACTTCGATCGCCTGCTCGGTACACCAGCCCTTCACAATTGGAATCAACAGATCGACATAGGCCTGGTTGCGTTTGCGTTCGTTGTCGTCGGGATGGTGTTTGGCTTTGTCGAGTGCGGCCGAGGCTGTGTAGGCCAGCGCGCGCATCGCCTCGACCTGCGATTTCATCGAGAGCAGCATGCGCCGCACGTCGGGATGGTTGATGATGGTGACGCGGTCGCCGCCCTTCTGCCCGATGGCGCGGCCCTGCACGCGGGTCTTCGCGTAATCGAGCGCGTGCTGCCAGGCGCGTTCGGCAATCGCCACGCCTTCGAGGCCGACGCCGAGGCGCGCATGGTTCATCATGATGAACATGGTTTCGAGGCCGCGGTTTTCTTCGCCCACCATATAACCCGTGGCGCCGCCGTCTTCGCCATACGACATCACACAGGTCGGACTCGCATGGATGCCCATCTTGTGTTCAATCGACACGCACTTCACGTCGTTGCGCGCGCCCGGCGTGCCGTCGACGTTAAGAATGAATTTCGGCACGATGAAGAGCGAAATGCCCTTCACGCCCTCGGGCGCACCGGGCGTGCGCGCCAGCACCAGGTGCACGATATTCTGCGCCATGTCGTGCTCACCCCAGGTGATGAAGATCTTGGTGCCCTTGATGCGGTAGTGATCACCCTCGGGCACCGCCTGCGTCCGCACCGCCGAAAGATCGGAACCGGCCTGCGGCTCAGTCAGGTTCATGGTGCCGCTCCACTCGCCGCTGACGAGTTTTTCCATGAACTGCTTTTTCTGTGCCGCCGAACCGCGCAGCTTCAGCGCCTCGATCACGCCGGAGGTCAGCATCGGGCACAGGCAGAACGCCATGTTGGCGCTGTTCCACATTTCCTGCACCGCCATGGCGACGATGTGCGGCAGGCCCTGCCCGCCGAAATCAGTAGGGCCCGACAGGCCGTTCCAGCCCGCTTCCGTGAATTGTTTATAGGCCGCGCCAAAACCCGCCGGCGGCGTGACGTT
Source organism: Betaproteobacteria bacterium (assembly GCA_025356695.1). The sequence goes on along the minus strand of JANXSE010000397.1, from coordinate 48,825 downwards.
GCCGTTGGCCCACTGTGCGCCTTGTTTGTCACCGACACGGTTCAGGGGATCGAGCACTTCCGCAGCGAACTTGCCGGCCTCACCCAGTACCGCCTCAACGAGATCGGACGTCACTTCGGCGCAGGCCGGCATCGCCGTGATGTCGGCCAGGCCAACCAGTTCTTCGATCACGAATTGCATGTCCTTCAGGGGCGCGGCGTAGGTGGACATGAAATCTCTCCGGTTGAGGGCAAGGTGTCAAACGTGAAGCGTACAGCATAAGGGCGTCAGTGCCCGATTAAAAGCCCTGACGCCCCGCTTTGTAACTGCCGGATGCTGCGCGTGCTTACAGCGCCGCGGTCATCTCCGGCACGGCCTTGAACAGATCTTCCACCAGCCAGTAGTTGGCCACCGAGAAAATCGGCGCTTCGGCATCCTTGTTGATGGCGACGATCACCTTGCTGTCTTTCATGCCGGCCAGATGCTGGATCGCGCCTGAGATGCCGACGGCGATATACAGTTCGGGGGCGACGATCTTGCCGGTCTGTCCGACCTGATAGTCATTGGTGACGAAGCCCGAATCGACCGCCGCGCGCGAGGCACCAACCGCCGCACCGAGTTTGTCGGCGAGCGCTTCGAGCAGCTTGAAGTTCTCACCGCTGCCCATGCCGCGACCACCCGAGACGATGACGCGCGCCGCGGTGAGTTCGGGACGCGCCGATTTGGTGACTTCCTGGCCCTTGAACTGCGTCAGCCCGCTGTCGGCAACTGCCGCAACGTTTTCCGTCGCCGCCGAACCCGCGCCCTCGGCCGGATCGAACGCGGTGATGCGCACGGTGATGACCTTGATTTTGTCTTTCGACTGCACCGTCGCCAGCACGTTGCCGGCGTAGATCGGACGCACGAAGGTATCGGCCGACTCGATGCCGCTGATGTCGGAGATCTGCGCAACGTCGAGCAACGCGGCGACGCGCGGCATGAAGTTCTTGCCGAAACCGGTGGCGGGCGCGAGGATGTGCGTGAACTTGTCGGCGATCGAAACCACCAGCGCGCTCGTGTTCTCGGCGATCGGCACCGCATAATGCGCAGCATCGGTGACCAAGACCTTGGTCACGCCCGGCACTTTGGCAGCCGCGGCGGCAGCGTCGGCACATTGATGGCCGGCCACCAGCACGCTAACCTCGGCGCCGAGTTTGGTCGCGGCGGCGATCGTGTTAGTGGTGCCGGTCTTGAGTTGTTTGTTGTCGTGTTCTGCGATGACGAGGATAGCCATTTAAATCACCTTCGCTTCATTCTTGAGTTTGCTCACAAGTTCGGCCACGTCCGCGAGTTTGACGCCGGAGCCGCGCTTGGCGGGCTCGACGACTTTCAGCGTGGTCAGGCGCGGCGTGACATCAACACCGAGCGCGTCGGGCTTGATCACTTCGAGCGGCTTCTTCTTCGCCTTCATGATGTTCGGCAGCGTGACGTAGCGCGGTTCGTTCAAACGCAGGTCGGCAGTCACCACCGCCGGCAGTTTGATCGTCAGCTTTTCGAGACCGCCGTCCATTTCACGCGTCACTTCGGCGTGGTCACCGGCCGGTTCGATCTTCGAGCAGAAGGCAGCCTGCGGCCAGCCCAGCAGCGCGGAGAGCATCTGCCCGGTCTGGTTGCAGTCGTTATCGACCGCCTGCTTGCCCATGATGACGAGCTGCGGATTTTCTTTCGCGATGATCGCCTGCATCACCTTGGCTACTGCCAGCGGCTGCACATCGACGTCGGTGTCGACGAGGATGCCGCGATCGGCGCCCATCGCCATCGCGGTGCGGATGGTTTCCTGGCACTGCGGCAGGCCCACCGAGACGACGACGATTTCGGTGACCACGCCGGCCTCCTTCATGCGCACCGCCTGCTCGACGGCGATTTCGCAAAACGGATTGATCGCCATCTTGATGTTGGCGGTTTCAACGCCGGAGCCGTCGGCTTTGACGCGCACTTTGACGTTGGGGTCGACTACACGTTTGACACCTACCAGGACTTTCATCGTTTCCTCTCGCTCGGACACCGCGGCGAGTGCCGCGGAAAAATGCGGCCAGCGCCGCAACAGTGCGGCCGGGGCCGCAAAAGAGGGCTATTTTAGCGGAATCGACGCCACCACGAAATGGCGGCGCTGCGCCGGGGTTTGATCTATGACAAACCATCCACAGCAGAGCCGCGGGACGAATGCACTGAACTTGCAGGCGCTGTGTGCATCCAACCCTGCTGTCAGGGGCGCCGCGATGCCTGGCAAACCTGCGCTTGCGGCCAACGCGGGCCATCCCGGTGGCTTTTGAATTTCATCCCGCATGGCCGGCGGATGCCAATGCTAGTATCGCGCCACCAGCCTGACGGCCCGGGTGCGGGATGGCAATCGCCGCGGCGCAACCGGGCACCTTGAAATGGAGCACGCATGAAACAAAAACTACTGTGGTTGATCTTTGTCCTGTTAACAGCTGCGCAGGGCACGTCGCTGGCCGCGGAAACATCGTCTCTGCTGGAGTTAAAACCGGCGAAGCATGAGGCACAGGCAGCGCACCTTGCGGCGGAATTGCTGACCCGTTTCCACTACAAAAAGATGCCGCTCGACGATGCGCTGTCGGAGCGGATCTTCGACCAATATCTGAAATCCCTGGATGCCGAGAAGCTCTTCTTCGTGCAGTCCGACATCGACCGCTTCGCGGGCTATCGCACCAAGCTCGACGACGCCATCCTGCAGGAAGACCTGACGATTCCATTCGCCATGTTCAATCTTTACGAGCAGCGCGTCGCCGAGCGTTTTGCCTACGCCCGCACGCTGCTCAAAGGCCGCTTTGATTTTCAGGCGAATGAAAGCTTCCAGATCACACGCGACAAGGAAGCATGGCCGAAAACCGAAGCGGAAATGCGCGACCTGTGGCGCCGGCGGGTCAAGAACGACTGGCTCCGGCTCAAACTCGCCGGCAAGGATGACAAGAACACCGCCGAAATACTGGACAAGCGTTACGGCAATTTCCTCAAGCGCATCGGCCGGATCAAGAGCACGGACGCGTTTCAGACCTACATGAACGCCTACACCACGGCGATCGAACCGCACACCAATTACATGGGGCCGCGGGCAGCGGAAGATTTCGACATTTCGATGAAACTCTCCCTGGTCGGCATCGGCGCGGTACTGGCGGAGATCGATGAATTTACGACGATACGTGAACTGGTCCCCGGCGGGCCGGCCAGCCTTTCGGAGCAACTGAAAATCGGCGACCGCATTGTCGGCGTTGCACAGGGCGCAGGCGGCCCGATGACGGATGTCATGGGCTGGCGGCTTGACGACACCGTGGCGCTGATTCGCGGCACCGCCGACACCATCGTCCAGCTCGATGTGCTGCCGGCGGAGGCCGGGCCGGATGCTAAACACAAGCTGGTTTCGCTGGTGCGAAAAAAAATCAGTCTTGAGGAGCAGGCTGCGAAGAAATCCGTGCAGACCATCGTCGACGGCAAGACCACCCGCCGGATCGGCGTGATCTCCGTCCCCACCTTCTACGAGGATTTCGCGGCCCGGCAAAAAGGCCTTGCCGATTTCAAAAGCGCGACCCGCGACGTGGCGCGCCTGCTCGACGAACTGCGCAAGGACAAAGTCGAGAGTGTGCTGATCGACTTGCGCAACAACGGCGGCGGTTCGCTAACGGAAGCGATTGAACTGACCGGATTGTTTATCGATAAGGGGCCGGTGGTACAGCAACGCAGTGCAGGCGGTGAAATCACCGTGGGGAGCGACACGCAGGCCGGGGTCGCGTGGGACGGCCCGCTGGGCGTTCTGATCAACCGGGGTTCCGCCTCGGCGTCGGAGATCTTCGCCGCCGCCATTCAGGATTATGGCCGCGGCCTGATTATCGGCGAACCGAGTTTCGGCAAAGGCACCGTGCAATCCATGATCAGTCTCGACCAGATCGCCCGAAACGACAAACCGCGATTCGGCGAACTGAAAATGACCGTTGCACAGTTTTTCCGCATCAACGGAGGCACCACGCAATTGCGCGGCGTCACCCCGGATATCCTGTTCCCGGCGTTGGCCGATGCGGAGAATTTCGGCGAATCCAGTCTCGACAACGCGCTGCCCTGGGTGCAAATCAAGGCGGCGGACTATGCGCCGGTCGGTGATCTGAAAGGTCTGCTGCCCGTTCTTTTGACGATGCATCAGGCGCGCGTGAAAAAGGACCTCGATTTCCAGTCCCTGCAGGAAGAAATCGCCGAATTCAAACTTCAGCGCAAGAAAAACCAGGTCTCCCTGAACGAAACCGCGCGACGCGAGGAACGTGACACCCAAGAAGCGCGGCAGAAGTTGCGCGAATCACGGCGGGACGGCGACAAAAATGCGGCCGGTGATGCGGGCGGCAAAGGGCCGCTGCGTGCGAACAGCGGATCGCGTCGCGATGACGGCCTGCAGGCCGACGAACGCAATCTCGCCAACGAACTGGCGGCGGAAAAAGCACGGAAGAATGCCAAGGATGTTTTGCTGAACGAAGCCGTCCACATACTCAGCGACGGCGTGGCTGTGCTAAAAACCAGTGCCAGCCTGGCGGCGCGTGCCAGGCCGGGCTCGCTGTTGATGCCGGATTAGCGGCAGCGCACCCCACCGCGCGATATTTTTTTGCCGAAGACGTCTACGGAAGTGCTGATTAGGTCCATTGTTCCATTCGCGCTTCCTCGAATGTCGGGGGATATACAAGGGGGCGAGCCCCCTTGTTCAGTGCATCTCTAGGCGCGACGGATGCCGGTCCGGCGCGCCAGCGCGAGCAGTTCGCCGACGATGCCGCGGCGGAACGCCAGCACGCAGACGACGAAAATGACGCCCATGATGACCTGCACCCACGAGCCGACCTTGTCGGCCAGCTGGTTCTGCAAACCGATGATGACGAAGGCGCCGACCACCGGCCCGAACACCGTGCCGAGCCCGCCGAGCAGTGTCATCAGCACGACTTCACCCGAGGTATGCCAGTGCGAGTCGGTCAGCGAGGCAAGCTGGAAGACCAGCGTCTTGGTGGCGCCGGCGAGCCCCGACAACGCCGCCGACAGCACGAAAGCAACGAGTTTGTAGCGCGCCACGTCGTAGCCGAGCGAGAGCGCGCGCGGCTCGTTTTCGCGGATCGACTTGAGCACCTGGCCGAACGGCGAATGAATGATGCGATAGACAAGAAAAAATCCGCCGAGAAAAATCGCAAACACCACGTAATACAGATTCATGTTGTCGGCGAGATCGATGATGCCGAACAGCGAACCGCGCGGCACGCCCTGCAGACCGTCTTCACCGCCGGTGAACTTGAGCTGCACCCACGCAAAGTACGCCATCTGCGCCAGTGCCAGCGTGATCATCGCAAAATAAATCCCCGCGCGGCGGATCGCAAGGCTGCCGAACAACCAGCCCAGCGCAGCGGCGAATGTAGTGGCGGCAAGCAGGCCGAACTCCGGCGACCAGCCCCACACCTTGATAGTGTGGCCCGCGATATAGCCAGCGGCACCGAAAAACGCGGCGTGCCCGAACGACAGCAGGCCCGCATAACCGATCAGCAGGTTGAAGGCGCATGCAAACAGCGCGAAGCACCAGCACTTCATCAGAAAGGTCGGATAGACGCCGAGCTGCGGCGCCAGCAGTCCGGCGACGATCAGCAGGCCGAAACCCGTTGCAGTGCGCGCATTCATCTAGCGTTCCCGCCCGAACAAACCGGCCGGCCGCACCAGCAGCACGATCACCATGATGACGAAAATCACCACCGCCGAGCCTTCGGAATAAAACACCTTGGTCAGCCCTTCGATGAGTCCGAGTGCCAAGCCGGTGACAATCGAACCGAGAATCGAACCCATGCCACCGATGACGACGACGGCGAAGACGACGATGATCAGATCGGCGCCCATCAAAGGGCTCACCGTAAAGATCGGTGCCGCCAGCACGCCGGCAAAACCGGCCAGCGCCACGCCGAAGCCGTAGGTCAGCGTGATGATCAACGGCACGTTGACGCCGAAGGCCTGCACCAGGCGCGGGTTCTCGGTGCCGGCGCGCAGATAAGCGCCGAGCCGCGTGCGCTCGATCAGGTACCAGGTGGCGAAACAGACCGAGAGCGACGCCACGATCACCCAGGCGCGGTACTTCGGCAGAAACATGAAACCGAGATTGATCGCGCCCTGCAGTGCCTCCGGAATTTCATAGGGTTGTCCGGAAACGCCATAGGCGTAACGGAACAGCCCCTCGAAAATCAGCGCGAGCCCGAAGGTCAGCAGCAGGCCGTAGAGATGATCGAGTTTGTAAAGGCGTGCGAGCATGGTGCGCTCGATGACGATGCCAAAGGCGCCGGTCAGCAGCGGTGCGATCAGCAGCGCCCACCAGTAGCTGATGCGGATCGAGCTGTCGTCGAGCCAGCCGCCCAATTGCGTCAAGCCCATCCACGCGATGAAGGCGCCCATCATGTACTGCGCGCCGTGCGCGAAGTTGATGATATTGAGCATGCCGAAAATCACCGCGAGGCCGAGGCTCAGCACGGCGTAGAACGAGCCGTTTATAAGCCCCACCAGCAACTGGCTGAACAGCGCCTGCGGTGTGATGCCGAGCAATTCGAACATCTATTGCATCCGCGAGAATGCGGCACGCAATCGCCGGAGCGCTTCTTCACCCCCACCCTGCCCTCCCCCCTCGAGGGGGAGGGTTCCTGGCGAATTGCGCTTACTCATTGCTCAATCCTGATTTCTGCGCTGTCTACTTCTTGAGAAGACTGCACTCGCTCTGCGCCACCGGCATCACCGCCTCGGCCGCCGGAATCACCTGGCGCACATGATAGTAGTCCCACGGCGTCTTCGATTCCTCGGGCTTCTTCACCTGCAGCAGATAAAAATCGTGCACGAGGCGACCGTCGTCGCGGATTTTGGCGTTCTTCGCGAAGAAATCGTTGACCGGTGTCGCCTTCATTTTCGCCATCACCGCCTTGGCTTCGTCGGTGCCGGCCGCTTTCACCGCCTTCAGGTAATGCATGGTCGACGAATACACACCGGCGTGCACCATGGTCGGCATACGTTTGTGTTTTTCGAAGAAACGTTTCGACCAGGCGCGCGTTTCATCATTGAGGTCCCAATAGAAGCCCTCGGTCAGATACATGCCCTGGGTGGCTTTGAGGCCGAGGCTGTGGATGTCGGTGATGAACATCAGCAGCCCCGCCAGCGCCTGTTTCGGCGTGATGCCGAATTCGGCGGCCTGTTTGATCGAGTTGGTGGTGTCGGTGCCGGCATTGGCGAGCCCGATCACCTTGGCACCCGAAGCCTGCGCCTTCAGCAGGAAGGACGAAAAGTCGGTGCCTGGGAAGGGATGGCGCACCGAACCGAGCACCTTGCCGCCGTTGGCGAGCACCACCGCAGTGGTGTCTTTCTCCAGCGCCTGGCCGAAGGCGTAATCGGCGGTCAGGAAGAACCATGTGTCGCCGCCCTGCTTGACCACCGCCTTGCCGGTGCCGTTGGCCAGCGCATAGGTGTCGTAGGTGTAGTGCACATTGGTATCCGTGCAGTTCTTGCCGGTGATCAACGTCGCCGCCGCGCCGGACACCATGGTGATGCGGTTCTTTTCCTTCGCCACCGGCATCACCGCCAGCGCCGTCGAGGTCGTCACCAGATCGGTGATCATGTCGACCTGATCGCGCTCGTACCATTCGCGCGCCTTGTTCGAGGCGACGTCGCCCTTGTTCTGGTGGTCCGCGGAAACCAGTTCGATCCTGAAGGCGCGGCCTTTTTCCTGCGCGATGAAATCGTCGATGGCCATGCGTGCCGCCAACACCGAGCCCGCGCCCGCCAGATCGGAATAGGTGCCCGAGAGATCGGTCAGCACGCCGATCTTGACCACGCCGTCGGAGAGTTTGCTCTGCGCCAGCACGGACAGCGGCGAGGCCGCCAGCGCGAACGCGGTCATTGCTGCGATCAATCGTTTGTTCATGTTGCACTCCTCCTTGTCGGAAAACGCCTGCGGAAATTTCAGATGCCGAGCAACAGATGCAACCGGCCCATCTTTTCTTCGAGTTCATTAATTGTAACGGTTTCGACGATGCGCCCGTGCTCGATCACATAGTGGCGGTCGGCGAGCGGCGCGGCAAAGCGGAAATTCTGCTCGACGATGACGATGGTGTAGCCGCGGCGCTTGAGCTCACGGATCACGCCGGCCAGCATCTGCACGATCACCGGGGCGAGGCCCTCGCTGATTTCGTCGAGCAGCAGCAGGCGCGCGCCGGTGCGCAGGATGCGCGCAATCGCCAGCATTTGCTGCTCGCCGCCCGACAACCGCATGCCGGGGCTGTTGCGGCGCTCCTTGAGATTGGGAAACATCGCGTAAATCTCGTCGAGTGTCATGCCGCCGCTGGCGACCTGCGGCGGCAACAGCAGGTTCTCCTCGGTCGACAGCGCGGAGAAAATGCCGCGCTCCTCGGGGCAATAACCGATGCCGAGGTGCGCGATGTTGTGCGTCGCCATGGCGACCGTCTCGCGTCCGTTGACCATGATCGAGCCGCTGCGCATGCCGGTGAGGCCGAGGATGGCGCGCAGCGTGGTGGTACGGCCGGCGCCGTTGCGCCCGAGCAGTGTCACCACTTCGCCGCGGTTCACCACAAAATCCATGCCGTGCAGAATGTGCGAATCACCGTAAAACGCGTGCAGGTCAGTGACGCGCAGAAATTCGGTGCCCGCGCTCATGCAGGGCTTCCAACATAAGCTTCCAGTACTTGCGGATTCTTCGCTACTTCCGCATACGGACCCTCGGCGAGCACGGCGCCGCGCGCCAGCACCGTGATGGTGTGCGAGAGGTCCGCCACTACGCTTAGATTGTGCTCGACCATCATGATGGTGCGGCCAGCCGACACCTTGCGGATCAGTTCAACCACGCGGCCGACATCCTCGTGCCCCATCCCCTGCGTCGGCTCGTCGAGTAGCATCAATTCGGGATCCAGTGCCAGCGTCGTCGCAATTTCCAGCGCGCGCTTCCTGCCATAGGGCAGCTCCACCGTCACCGTATCGGCGAACGGCGCCAGATCGACCGACTCCAGCAGTTCCATCGCGCGACCGTTCAGCTGTTCGAGCGACTTCTCCGACTTCCAGAAATGAAACGAGGTGCCAAGCCGGCGCTGCAGGCCGATGCGCACGTTTTCGAGTACCGACAGGTGCGGAAACACCGCCGAAATCTGGAACGAGCGGATGATGCCGCGGCGCGCAATTTCCGCCGGCCGCTCGCGCGTGATGTCGGTGCCATTGAAATGAATGCTGCCGCGGGTCGGTTCGAGAAATTTCGTCAGCAGGTTGAAACAGGTGGTCTTGCCCGCGCCGTTGGGCCCGATCAGTGCATGGATGCTGCCACGTCTGACACGCAAATTGACGCCGTTGACGGCGACGAAACCCTTGAACTCGCGGACGAGATCGCGCGTTTCGAGGATGTAATCGTCGCTCATATCTACTCGATCGCCGACGCCGATTTCGCCTGCTCGCGCAGAACGAATTTCTGGATCTTGCCGGTCGATGTCTTCGGCAGAATGCCAAAAATGATTCTCTTCGGCGCCTTGAAATGCGCCATGCGCTCACGGCAAAAAGCGATGAGCTCCTGCTCGTCCGCAACGAGGCCCGTTTTCAGTTCGACAAACGCGCACGGCGTCTCGCCCCATTTCGGATCGGGCCTAGCCACGACCGCGGCCGCCAGCACCGCCGGATGCCGGTACAAAACATCTTCTATTTCGAGCGACGAAATGTTTTCGCCACCGGAGATGATGACGTCCTTCGAGCGATCCTTGATCTTGACGTAACCATCGGCCTGCATCACTGCGAGGTCCCCGGTGTGAAACCAGCCGCCGGCGAAGGCCGCCGCAGTAGCCTCGGCATTTTTCAGATAACCCTTCATCGTGATATTGCCGCGGAACATCACCTCGCCCATGGTCTCGCCGTCGCGCGGCACCGGCTGCATGGTCAGCGGGTCCATCACCGTCATACCCTCCTGCAGGTGATACGACACGCCCTGGCGGCCGTTCAGGCTCACCTGCTCGTCGAGCGGCAGTGCGTCCCATTCCGGATGTTTTGCGCAGACCGCCGCCGGCCCGTAGGTTTCACTGAGACCGTAAACGTGCGTGAGATTGAAGCCTATTTTCTGCATACCCTCGATCAGCGCACCGGGCGGCGCCGCGCCGGCGACCAGGCAATGCACCGTATGCATGATGCCTTTCTTAAACTCGTCAGGCGCATTAATCAAGGCGCTGTGCACGATGGGCGCACCACAGTAATGCGTGACACGGTGTTCGCGAATCAATTCGAAAATCGTTTTTGCCTCGACACGGCGCAAGCAGACATTAGTACCGGCATTGGCCGCCATCGTCCACGCAAAACACCAGCCGTTACAATGAAACATCGGCAGCGTCCACAAATAGACTGAGTGCTGTGGTATGCCCCAACTCACGATGTTGGAAATCGCGTTGAGATAAGCGCCGCGATGGTGGTAAACGACGCCCTTCGGATTGCCGGTGGTGCCCGAGGTGTAATTGAGTGAAATCGCATCCCACTCGTCGGCGGGCAGCGCCCATGCGAAGCCAGCATCACCGCCGGCGATGAACTGTTCGTATTCGACGTTGCCGAGCGGGCTCCCGCCATCGAAGGCCGGATCATCGACATCGATCACCAGCGGCTTGTGTTTAACGTTGACCAGCGCCGCGGCCACGGTGTCAGCGTATTCGCCGTCGGTCAGCAGCACGCGGGTTTCGGCGTGATCCAGCATAAAGGCGATGGTGGCGGCGTCGAGCCGCGTGTTCAGCGTATTGAGCACGGCACCTGCCATCGCCACGCCGAAATGCGCCTCATACATCGCCGGCACGTTGGGCAGCATGGTGGCCACGGTATCGCCGGGCGCGACCCCCGCTTTTTGCAGGGCCGAAGCAAGCCGGCGGCAGCGCGCATAAATATCGGACCAGGTCAGCCGGCGTTCGCCGTAGACCACCGCCGCGCGGTCCGGATAGACATAAGCCGAGCGCGCCAGCAATGACAACGGCGACAGCGGCGTGTAATTGGCGGCGTTCCTGTCGAGCCCCGCCCGATATTTGTTCACCGTCGGCATCATTCCTCCCCACTCTCTAACTGCCACTGCAACTGCGCAGAATCCTGCTCTTATCCGGCAAGGCCGTTGCGCATCTGCGCCACCGCATCGGCAACACGCCGCACCGCAATCACCTTGATGCCGGCGATCGCCTGTTTCGGTTTGTTCGCCTCGGGAATCAGCGCGTGCGTAAAGCCGAGTTTGGCCGCCTCTTTCAAACGCTCCTGTCCGCGCTGCACCGGCCGCACTTCGCCGGCAAGACCCACTTCGCCGAACACCACGAGCTTTTCCGGCAAAGGTTTGTTGGTGAGCGACGAGACGATCGCCATCATCACCGCGAGATCGGCCGCCGGCTCCGCGATTTTCATGCCGCCCACCGCATTGATGAACACATCCTGATCAAAACAGGCGATGCCGGCATGCCGGTGCAGCACCGCCAAAAGAAGCGCAAGACGGTTCTGTTCAAGACCGACCCCGAGGCGTCGCGGATTCGGCGCATGCGCATCGTCAACCAGCGCCTGGATTTCAACCAGCAGCGGCCGCGTTCCCTCCTGCGTCACCAGCACGCAGGAACCGGCCACCGGTTCGGTATGTTGCGAGAGAAACATCGCCGACGGATTGGACACGCCCTTCAAACCTTTTTCCGTCATCGCAAACACGCCGAGCTCATTCACCGCGCCGAAGCGGTTCTTGAAGGCGCGGATCAAACGAAAGCTCGAATGCGTGTCGCCCTCGAAATACAGCACGGTGTCGACGATGTGCTCGAGCACGCGCGGCCCTGCCAGCGCACCCTCCTTGGTCACGTGGCCGACCATCACGATGGTGATGCCGCTGCCTTTCGCCAGTCTTGTAAGCTGCGCCGCGCATTCGCGCACCTGCGCCACCGAACCCGGCGCCGAGGTCAGTTGTTCGGAATACACGGTCTGGATCGAATCGATCACCGCCACCGCCGGCTTTTCGGCCTGCAGCTGCATCTGGATTTTTTCCAGATTGATCTCGGCCAGCAGATCGAGCGACGAGGCATCGAGCGCGAGACGCTTCGAGCGCAACGCGATCTGCTGCGCAGATTCTTCGCCGCTGACATAAAGCACTTTGTGTTCGCCGGCCATCGCGCACAGCGCCTGCAGCAGCAGCGTGGATTTTCCGATGCCGGGATCGCCGCCGATCAGCACCACGCCGCCGCGCACCAGCCCGCCGCCCAGCACGCGGTCGAATTCCGGCACGCCGGTGGTGATGCGGGATTCTTCGCGCGCCTCGATTTCCGACAGGCGCATCAGTTTTCCGACGCCGGACAGCGCGCTGAAGCGGTTGACCGACGGCGCCGCGCTCTCGGCAACCGCTTCGACCAGCGTGTTCCACGCGTTGCAGTGCGGGCACTGGCCCTGCCACTTCACGGTCTGGCCGCCGCATTCGCTGCAGCTGTGGATGGTTTTTGCTTTAGCCATGGGTCTTTGCGTCGGTCATGCGTCGCGGGCGGCGCCGCGTAAAACTCAGGCGCCTGCCGGTTCGCCGTCCACCAGTTGCAAGTGCACGCTGTGGTGGTGCTGCTCGGCGCGTTCGATGGCGTGTTCAAGCCGCAGGATGTGATCGTGCAGAATCTCGAAGAGCAACACGCACATCGTCGATGAAACCGCATAGAGGCCGATCGAGAGACGTTCAACATCGCCGACCGCGCCCAGCGCCTCATGCTGCGAGAGGAAGAAATAGTCACCCAGCACCAGTCCCGCCGCGGTGGCGAGCAGGCCGGGCCCGAGGCCGCCGTACCAGGCCGCAATCATCGCCGCTGGCACGAAGGAGATGAAAGGAAAACGCGTCTCCGGCGCCCCGAACAACCAGTAACGCAGGCCGAACGCCAGCAGCACCACCAGTGCGGTCAGGCCGTAGCGTTGCGCCAGACTGCGCTGCAAATAACCGCCGTTCAACACCAGCGCATCGGCATTCAGCGCCGGTCCGTCGCCGTGCAATTGCCAGGCGTTGCGCGCCTGTGCGAGCAGATGCTCGAGACCGCGTATCGCGCGGTGCAGGTTCTCGCACAGCATCACGCAAACCAGCGTCGTCACGCCGAACACGCCCAGACTCATCGATTCGTGGATGCCGAGCGGCAACAGCGAGCCGCGTGCCGAAATGAATATGTATTCGCCGAGCACCACACCCAGTGCGGTGGCCGCAATGCCGGGGCCGAGGCCGCCGAACCAGACCGCAACGATCGCCGCCGGCACAAAGAAAGTGAAGGCAAGCCGGTTCTGCAAATCACCGTAGATCACATAGCGCACCGAAAACGCCAGCAGCACCGCCAGCACGGCGATCGAATAACGCAGTACGCGCGAACGCCGGAACGGCCACTCGCCGTGTTTGTAGGGAACGATGTTTTCGTCGCGCAGCATGGAGGAATGATACACCCGGGCAGCGGGGTTCAGCGCTCGATCACCGGCACCCGCGGCGCCAGCGCACACAACAACTCGTAGCTGACAGTGCCGGCGGCGGCGGCGACCTCGTCGGCCGGCATGCCCTCGCCCCACAGCACCACCGGGGCGCCGACCCCCGCTTCGGGCAGCGCCGTCAGATCGCAGCACAACAGGTCCATGGCGATGCGGCCGACCGTGCGCGTGCGCCGCCCCGCCACCAGCAGCGGCGTGCCGGTCGGCGCGTGGCGCGGATAACCATCGGCGTAACCGCAGGCCACTACGCCGATGCGCAGCGGGCCCGGCGCGACGAACGCCGAACCGTAACCGACGCTGTCGCCTGCGGCGATCTCCTGCACCGCAAGAATGCGGCTCGCCAGCGTCATCACCGGTTTGAGGCCGAACGCGGCAGCAGAGGTATCGGCGAACGGCGAACAGCCGTAGAGCATGATGCCCGGCCGCACCCAGTCGACATGCGTCTGCGGATGGCGCAGCACGGCCGCCGAATTCGCCAGCGTGCCCGGCAGGCCGTGGCGGGCAGCCAGCGCGCTGAACGACTCGAACTGCCAGTCGACGCCGCGCGCTTCATCGGCGGCGGCGAAATGCGTCATCAGTGTGACCTCGCGCACCGCGCGGTGTGCACGCAACCTCGCCAGCGCAGCGGCCGCCTGCCCGAGCGGAAAGCCGAGGCGGTTCATGCCGGTGTTCAGTTTCAACAGCACGTCGTAGCGGACGTTGGCCGGCGCGTCGTCGAGCATGCGCAACTGCTCTTCGCCATGCACGACAATGGAAAGATCGCAGCGTGCCGCCGCCGCCAGTTCGCCGGTGTCGAACAGACCTTCGAGCAGCACCAGCCGTTTGGTGTAACCGCCCTCGCGCAAACGCACCGCGGCATCGATCTCGATCAGGCCTAGACCGTCGGCAGCGCCGAGCGCGCGCGCCGCGCGTTCGAGCCCGTGACCATAGGCGTTGGCCTTGACCACCGCCAGCACACGCGCGCCGCCGACATGCGCGCGCACCACGCCGAGATTGTGCGCGAACGCGGCGCTGTCGATGGTGGCGGTGAGCGGACGCATGTTCAGACCTTGCCCGCCATCGCGCGCATGCGCAGCGTGGCGAACTCGACGAAGGTCGCCAACAGGCGCGAGCGGAAATTTTTCTGCGGGTAGACCAGCGACAGCTTGCGTATGAGGCGCGGCTTCAGCGGCAGCGCGACCAGACTGCCGAGCTTCAGTTCCTTCGCCACAGAGGCGCGCGACATGATGGCGATACCGATGCCGGTCTCGACCACGCCCTTGATCGCCTCCGGGCTGCCAAGCTCCATCACGATGTTGAGGTCGTCAGCGGCAACACCGGCGGCCTGCAGGTACTGGTCGGCGAATTCGCGCGTGCCGGAACCTGTCTCGCGACTCACATAGGGTTCGCCGACGATCTGCCGCGGCGTCACCGATTTCTGTTTCGCCAGCGGATAACCCGGCGCGCAGATCATCACCAGTTCGTCGTCGCAGCAGACCTCGGTGTGCAGTCCGGGCAGGTGTGCAGGCGATTCGATCAGGCCGAGGTCGATGGTGTGGTCGGCGACACGGTTTTCAATCGTTTCCGAATTGGCCACGGTCATGTGCGGCTGCACCTGCGGATGCAGTGCCTTGAATTCGCCGAGCACGCGCGGCAGAATGAATTCGGCGATCGTCATGCTGCAGCCCAGAAGCAGCGGGCCGCTGATCGAGCCGTGCATGTCGCCGACGCGCTTGTCGAGTTCGTCGCCCAGTTCAAGGATGCGTTCGGCGTACTGCAGGACGATTTCGCCGGTCGGTGTCAGCACGATGCCGCCGCGGGCGCGCTCGAACAGGCGCGCGTCGAAATGTTCTTCGAGCTGCTTGATCTGGAACGTCACCGCCGGCTGCGTCATGCACAGCTGTTCGGCCGCCCGCGTGAAGCTCAGC
This sequence comes from Betaproteobacteria bacterium, assembly GCA_025356695.1. The sequence continues at coordinate 33,421 of JANXSE010000397.1, read as the reverse complement.
TGTCTGGCAACGGTGTAGAACACCTGCAATCTGCGGTCGGCCATGGGGCGAAGCGGCGGCGGCCGGCACGGCGCGCGGCAGTAATCTGCCACCCGCTCCTGCCGCATTCCGCGCCTGTTCCTTGCTCGAATTCGGGTCGCTATTCAACCACATTTCCGCTGCGGAGTCATGAACCTAGCGCACCTTTGCGGTGCGCCGCACAAATCGAACTATGGTATAAAGACGCACCTCATTACGCCCCGCAGAGGGTCGGCCGCATTCATGCCGTTCGGTTTCTACATCATCATGGCGGCGCAGTTTTTTTCGTCGCTCGCCGACAACGCCCTGCTCGTCGCCGCCATCGCCACGCTCGCGATGCTCGATTCGCCGGCATGGCTGACGCCGATGCTGAAGCTGTTCTTCACCATTTCGTATGTGCTGCTGGCGCCTTTCGTCGGCGCCTTCGCCGATTCGATGCCCAAAGGCAAGGTGATGCTGATTTCCAACGGCATCAAGGTCGCCGGCTGCCTGATGATGCTGTTCGGCCTGCATCCGCTGCTCGCCTACGGCGTGGTCGGCCTCGGCGCCGCGGCCTACTCGCCGGCCAAATACGGCATCCTCACCGAATATCTGCCGCATCCGAAACTGGTCGTCGCCAACGGCTGGATCGAAGGGCTCACCGTCGGCTCCATCATTCTCGGCACCGTGCTGGGCGGCGCGCTCGTCAGCGAAACGGTGTCTTCGCGGCTGCTCGGCTTCGACCTGCCGCTGATCGACACCGGCATTGATACCGCGCCTGAAATCGCCATCACGCTGATCATCGTCTTCTATGCAATCGCCGCCGTCTTCAACGTTTATGTGCCACTGACCGGCTTCGTGCACAGGCCGGTCGAACGCAATCCGGTTTATCTGGTGCGCGATTTCGCGCGCGGACTGCGCCTGTTGTGGGCCGACAAACTCGGCCAGATCTCGCTCGCCACCACCACGCTGTTCTGGGGCGCTGGCGCGACGCTGCAATTTATCGTACTGAAATGGGCGCAGGTGGCACTCGGCTACACGCTCGCACAGGCGACCATCCTGCAGGGCATCACCGCGGTCGGCATCGCCGCTGGCGCCATCATTGCCGCGCGCATCGTGCCGCTGCACCGCGCCGTCAGCGTGCTGCCGGTGGGCATCACAATGGGCATCATCGTCATCTTCATGCTCTTCGTCAAAAACGTTTATCTCGCCATGCTGCTGATGACGGTGGTCGGCGGCCTCGCCGGTTACTTCGTCGTGCCGATGAACGCCCTGCTGCAACACCGCGGCCATCTGCTGATGGGTGCGGGGCATTCAATCGCGGTACAGAATTTCAACGAGAACCTGAGCATCCTCGTCATGCTCGGCGTCTATGCACTGCTGATCAAGATGGAGTTTTCGATCTACACCGTGATCGCACTGTTCGGCCTCTTCCTGTCGTCGGCGATGACGCTGGTGCGCGAACAGCACTACATGAACCTGCGCGAAGGCCCGCTGCCACAGATCCCGACCGGGTCGAAGAAGTAGCCTGCAGAACATGCAGGCGCCGGCAGGCTGCTAGCGGCGCAGGCGCAGATAAATCTCGGGCAGTTTGTTGGGCAGGCTGTTGATATGGTCGAGCACCATATAGTGGCCGGGCCCGAAGATCTGCGGCAGATACTGGTTAGCCATGGTGTCAACGGTGATGCAGTACGGATGAATGCCGCAGGCCACCGCCTCCTTCACCGCCATGCGCGTGTCTTCGTGCAGATAACGGCGGTCGCCGCCGTCGTCGTAGTCCTCGGGACGGCCGTCGGACAGCAACAGCAATAAACGCCGCCGGCTCTGCACCTTGTCGAAACGCGCGGTGGCGTGGCGGATCGCCGCCCCCATGCGCGTGGCCAGTCGCCCGGACATGCCGCCGATCACGCTCTTCACTTCAGTGGTGTAGGGCTGGTCGAATTCCTTGATGGTGTAATAGCTGACGTTGTCGCGGTACTTCGAGCAGAAACCGGCGATGCTGTAAGCGTCGCCGACCTCTTCCATGCTTTCGGCAAACAACAGCACGCCGGCGCGGATGCGATCGACGAGGCGCCCGCCGCCCTCGGGCAGATGCTGCATGATCGAGGTCGACATGTCGGCGAGCAGGGTGACCGAAACATCGCGCTGGCGAATTTCACGCCGCCGGTAAATCGAAGGCTCGGGCGACATGCCGGCCAGGCGCTCGGCCGCATAGGTGATCGCCGCGTTCAGATCGATATCGTCGCCGTCGAACTGGCGCACCTTGGGCGCCAATCGCGTCGGCTTTTGCGCCTGGATCGCCTTCTTCAGGCGCTTCAAGGCCATCGCGTACTGCGCCATCAGGCGGTCGGCTTCGGTGATGTTCGAATCGGTGAGCGGCTTTTCCTGCACCCAGCACCAGTTGCGCTTGTAGCGGCCCTCGCGGTAATCCCATTCGGGATAGGGTTTGCCCTTCGCACCGCCTTTTTCATCGCCGGTCGGCGTCTGCGTGCGCTGCATGGTCTGCCGGCTCGAACCGCTGCTCTTGCTGTCGGAGGCGACGGTTTTTTCCTGCGCCGCACTTTGCTCGCCGCCGCTCTCGGCGTTCTGTTCGTCTTCCTTGCTCTCTTCGCCGTCGCTTTGTTCCTGTTCGCTGTCGGCGCCGGCCTTGGTCTGCTGCGGCTGGTCGTCGCCCTCCTGCGCGTGCACGGCGCGCGCGGCATTCGGCGCGCGGCCCGGCAGATAACAACTGCGGAACACCTCGGGATCGATCACCGGAGAAAGTATCGTATTCGCGTAGAGTTCATTGGCAATGCGGAAGGCGTCGGCCAGCGTCGCGGCCGGTTCGAACAACGGCTTCAGGCGCGGATCGAAACCGGGAAGATCGATCATCTCACCGCGGAAATGCGCCAATGCACCACGCACCGAAGTCAGCGCCGCTTCGTAATAGGGCCGCGCATCCAGCAAACGCACACGGTGCTCAAAGCCCGTCGCATAAAGGCGGCTGAGAAAGTTCGGCACCACGCTTTGCACGCGGCAATCAATGCGCAAATCGTCGCAAAGATCGAACAACAACTGGAAGCGCAACAGGTCTTCGCCGTAACGTTCGTAGAGCGGCGCCCACGAGATTGCGCCGTTGCCCGGCAGTTCGAGGCCGGTTTCGCGGAATATGGTGTCGAGCGCGGAACGCTCGAAGCTGCCGAAGGCAATGCGGCCGGCCGAGTGCAGCACGGCGAGTATCGCCTCTTCGCGGTCGGGCATCACCGCCGGCAGGAACAGACTGCGGCCGTCGGTCTCGACGAAAGGCCTGCCTTTCTCCGGCGACCACGCGCCTTCCTTCAGATCAAATTTGCGCTCGAACCAGATCTCGAGCAGCAGCCCGAGCAGGTGGTTGCGGTCGGCCATGCGGAAACCCGGCAGATGGTCGATCAACGCCGACAGGCTCTCTTCGCTTTCGAGGCGGAAGTAGGCTTCGCCGCGCACGCGGCCGGCCTGCATGATGTCGGCGCCGCGCGTCGCCCACGGCAGGATCGCCTGCGCACCGAGCAGGTTGCGCACGCGCACCGCGCCGGGCAGATAAGTCGCCAGCATCAGCTTGCGGCCTTCGTACATTTCTTCGAGCGGCGCGCACAACTGCTCGATGCCGGCGATGCCCTGGCGTCCGGCGAGATCAAGCACCGGCGTGTTGAAATACATGCGCCCGCTCTCGGCGTGGCGTCCGTACCAGGTCAAACCGATCTCCGCCCAGCGCGGCTCGCCGGCGTGACCGAGCGTGCCGAAGGCCCGCGGGAGATTTTTCATGAAACCGTCGAGCGCCGCGGTGGCCGCCGGCCACTGCAGAAAACGCAGTGCCTGCGCTGTCCACGGCATCACGGTTTCGGAGATGTGTTCGGCTTCGCGCGTGCCCTGCACGAAGGCGCCGCCGGCATCGATGTCGTATTCAAGCAGTCGGCGCGCCGCCGTCAGCCACGCATTGAGCGTCTGTTCGCCGTGCCGCTGGATGGTCGGCAGAATAGCCAGCGCTTCGCGGTGCGAACGTCCGCTCAGCGCCGCGATTGCCTCGAGCGCCTTGTCGACCGAACTGGAATTGCCTGTCACGCCGGTGTTTCGCGCGTGATCAAGCGGGGAAATGTGCCTTGACGATTTCGAGCATCGCCTCGGACAGCTCGATATCGTCGGTCAGCGGGTTCACCATTGCGACCTGGCAGGCGGTGACCGGATCGAGGCCGGCACTGATCATTTTCGCGGCGTAGACCAGCGCGCGCGTCGAGGTCGCCTCTTCGAGGCCGTGGTCTTTCAACAGGCGCGCCTTGCGCCCCGCAGCGACCAGCTTCGCCACCAGATCGGGCGCGACACCCGGCACTTCGTTGGCAACGATCTTGCGCTCGGTTTCTTCAGCCGGAAAATCGAAATTGATGGCGATGAAGCGCTGCTTGGTCGAGGGCTTCAGGTCTTTCAACACGGTCTGATAACCGGGGTTGTACGAAATGACGAGCAGGAAATCCTCGTGCGCATCGATCTCCTGACCCTTTTTTTCGATCGACAGCTTGCGGCGGTGGTCGGTCAAGGCGTGGATCACCACGGTCGAGTCAGTGCGTGCCTCGACGATTTCGTCGAGGTAACAAATCGCACCGGCCTTCACCGAACGCGTCAGCGGGCCGTCGTGCCAGACGGTTTCCGCGCCTTCGATGAGGAAACGGCCGACGAGGTCGGAACTTGTCAAATCTTCATGACAGGACACGGTCACCAGCGGACGCTTTAACTGGTAGGCCATGTATTCGAGAAAGCGCGTTTTGCCGCAGCCGGTCGGGCCCTTCAGCATGATCGGCAGGCGCTTGCGATAAGCGGCCTCGAAGATGGCGACTTCGTTGGCCTGCGGTTCGTAATAAGGAGCGACATCGCTCGCCTGCGGCATTTGCAGGATATCGTGCTCGACGCCACGCACGCGTTTGGCAGCAGTTGTCATCACTATTCCACTTCAGCCACTATGGGCACAGATTTTCGAGGGAAACCCGGGATTCTTCGGAAACCCCATGTGCACCAGGTGCAATGCGGCCGCCAACACCGACATTTTAGCAGCAGTGGCGCGGGGGCGTAAGGCGTGGACCGGTTGCACACACGGGCAAACGCCCGCAGCCGTCTAAAGAACGACCGGCTTGTCCGACAGCTCGTTGGGGTTATCGCCCAACGGCGGAAAATGCGCTTTGAGCAGCGCGGTGATTTCGTTGATTGCAGCCAGTGCGCCCGCTTCGAATCGCCGCTGGCGAAACGCCGCCTCCATGCGCCGGCAGATGGCGTCCCATTGTGTCTGCCCGACCAGCGCGCTGACGCCGCGGTCGGCGACGATTTCGATGCGCCGGTCGACCAGTTGCACGTAGATCAGCACGCCGCTGTTGTGCGCGGTGTCCCACACCCGCAGCGAGGCGAACAATTCTTCGGCGCGCGCGCGTGTGGTCTGGCCGCGCCACAACAGCGCCGGATGCAGCGCCGCCTCGACCGCAAAGCGCAGTTCGCCGTCGTGCGCTGTTTCCGAGGCCGCGATCGCCGCTTCAATCGCCGCCAGCACGCTTTTCGGGAATGCGCGGTTAACGATCCAGTGCGGCGTGAACAGATGCCTGAGTATGCGTTTCGCGTTCATTTCACCAGCTCCCCGACGCGCCGCCGCCGCCCGAACCGCCGCCACCGCCACTGAAACCGCCGCCACCACTGCTGAATCCGCCACCGCCGCTGCTGAATCCACCGCCGCCGCTGCCCCCGCCGGCCACAGTGAAGATAAATGCAATGACCGCAGCGACTACGGCAATCAGTAATGCGCCGGCCACGCTCCAGGCAATAATGCCGACTATGACGCTGACAATGCCGGCGCCGATGAAGCTGCCGAAAATCGCGCGCAGAATGCCGCCGGCCACGATCACCACCACAAAACCGATTACGAACAGATTATTGAAATCGGTGCCGCCGTGTTGCTGCGAAGCTGCGGTTTTCGGCGGCGGCAGCGCCTCGCCGTCGATTACCCTGGTGATACGTTCGACGCCGGCGCTGACGCCGCCGTAGAAATCACCCTGCTTGAAACGCGGCACGATTTCCTCGTCGATGATGCGCTTGGCAATCGCATCGGGCAGCACGCCTTCGAGACCGTAACCGACTTCGATCTTGAGTTTGCGGTCGTCCTTGGCAATCACCAGCAGCACGCTGTCATCGACGCCCTTGCGGCCGAGTTTCCAGGTTTCCTCGACGCGCACCGCATACTGCTCGACGGTTTCGGGCTGGGTCGTGGGGAGCATCAGCACCGCCACCTGCGCGCCCTTGCGCTTCTCGATTGCGGTGAGCGTCTGTTCGAGCGTGGACTTCTGCGCAGTGTCGAGCGTGCCGGTGAGATCGGTAACGCGTGTTTTCAGCGGCGGCACCCCGACATCGGCACTCGCCGCCAAAGGCAAAACCAGCAGTGCCGCGACCAGCAATGGTCGCAGCAGCCTGCCGGCGATCGCGCGCAGGGCGGTCATGGCGTTGCGGTGTTTATTTCGGCGCCGCGGGAACCGGCGTTGTATTGAATTCGACTTTAGGCGCGGTCGAAATGGCTTTTTCGTTCTCGACAGTGAACTGCGCTTTTTCCTTGAAGCCGAAAATCATCGCCGTCAGGTTGCCCGGGAACTGCACCACTGCGGTGTTGTACTCCTGCACCGCCTTGATGTAACGGTTACGCGCCACGGTAATCCGGTTTTCGGTGCCCTCAAGCTGCGCCTGCAGTTCGCGGAAATTCGCATCCGACTTGAGTTGCGGGTAATTTTCGGAAATAGCCATCAATCGGCCCAACCCGGCCGACAATTCGCTCTGCGCTGCCTGGAATTTCTTGAATGCTTCCGGGTTATTGACGAGTTCTGCCGTCGCCTGAATGCCGGTGGCTTTCGAGCGCGCCTCGGTGACGCCGATAAAAACGTCTTTCTCCTGCTGCGCGAAACCCTTCACGACATTCACAAGGTTAGGCACCAGATCGGCGCGACGCTGATACTGGTTGACCACCTCGGCCCACGCCGCCTTGATCTGCTGGTCGCCCGCCTGCATGGTGTTATAGCCGCAACCGCCCAGGCCCAGCGTCGCCACCAGCAACAAAACCGACACGAATGTTCTTTTCATCAACTTCTCCTCAAAAGGATGGACTGCAGCGTCTACGTGGGGGCGATCTCTGCGGATTGCAAGCCCTGCATCGTTTCCACCGCAAAACACAGGTCTTCCCAGGCCCGCGCCTTCTCTGGCAGGCTGCGCAGCAGATAGGCCGGGTGATAGGTCACAATCATCGGCGTACCGCGGTAATCGTGTAGCTTGCCGCGCATGCTGGTGACCGAGGCTTCGCGTTTGAGCAGATTGACGGCGGCGACCTTGCCCAGCGCAATGATCAGCTTCGGCCGGATCAGCTCGATCTGGCGGTGCAGATAAGGTTCGCATTGCGCCACCTCGGCCGTCTCCGGATTGCGGTTGTTCGGCGGCCGGCATTTGACGACGTTGGCGATGTAAACGTTTTCACCGCGTTTCAGTTTGATCGCGGCAAGCATATTATCGAGCAGCTTGCCGGCCTGGCCGACGAAAGGCTCGCCCTTTGCGTCTTCATCGGCGCCGGGGCCTTCGCCGACGAACAACCAGTTGGCCTGCTCGTCGCCGACACCGAACACGGTTTTGTGGCGGCCTTTGTGCAACGGACAGGCCACGCAATCGCCAACGCATTGTTTGAGCTGCGGCCATTCCATGCGCGCGATTTCCGCAGTGCGCACGTCGAGCGGCAGCACCGGCGCACTATTCATTGTCGTGGCCGGGGCCGCACTGCGCGACGGTGCCACCCGCGCCGCGAGCACCAGCGCCGCCACCGCCTCAACGGCCGCAGGCGGATCGCCCACGCTATCAGCACCAGGAACCGGCGCATCGCGGCGCCGCCACTGCGGCCACAGGCCCAGTTCCTGCAGTATGTCTTCGCGCGATGCGCTCATGCCAGTTCAAGCTCCATGACAACGGCGTCCTCGGGTCTGCCTTTGTCCGGATAATACCCGCGGCGGCGCCCGATCTCGCGAAACTTTGCACCGGCATAGAGGCAACGGCCCGCCTCGTTCGACGGCCGTACCTCAAGATACATTTTGCTCGCGCTGAAATCGCGCGCCAGCCTGATGACGAATTCGAGCAGCTTGCGCCCGTAGCCGTGCCGCTGCCACGCTGCCGCAATGCTCAGGTTGAGCAGATGCGCCTCGCCCACCGCGATGGCAACCACGCTGTAACCAATCAGTTCGCCGCCCAGTTCCAGCGCCCAGCAGTGGTAGCCCTCTTTGAGCGAATCACTGAAGTTGCCGCGCGTCCACGGGTGCGGGTAGACGACGTTCTCGATCGCCATCACGGCGTCGAGGTCGGCAGCAACCATGCGGCGGAACTGCGGCGCTGCGCGCAACAGTGCGCTCATTTGTGCCCCCATCCACATTCCTTCCCCCGCGCTGCGAGGGAAGGAAGCGATTGGGCCCGTGTCTTCGCACGGGCAAATAAAACGTTGGCACTCATGCCGACGCTCCCGTGCCGACAACCGAGTGTGCAATGAACACGCTCATCGTTCATCCACCTTCAGCGCCACCTTGTTGCGCACATAAAGCGGCGCGGCCAATTCTGCCGCCCCCGCCTCGCCGCGCGCAAACGCGCGCGCCGCCAGCACGGCAACTTCACGCGCATGCGGCACCACGCCGTCGATCACGCGTTCGAGCTGCTGACCGTAGCGCCGCAGCAGCACGTCGCGAAACGCCGCAAATCCGCTGCCGCAACCCGCCCAGCCGTCACCGCTCAATGCAGGGGCGGCATCCGGCTTGCACAGGCCGGGCGCGCAGACCTCGCGCCAGTCGTCGCCGTCCTTTTCATAGGCGGCGTGATAAATCTCGCCCATGCGCGCATCGAGGCAGCAGACGACGCGCGGCGCCTGCGCCGCCTCCGCCAGCGCGCACAGCGTCACCACACCGGTAACCGGCAGACCGCCGCCAAAAGCGATGCCCTGCGCCACGCCGCAGGCGATGCGCAAACCGGTAAACGCGCCGGGCCCCGCGCCGAAGGCAATGCCATTCAGATCGCCGCGCTTGACGCCGTGGGCTGCCAGCAACTCGTCGACCATCGGCAGCAGCACTTCGGAGTTGCGCTGGCCCTCAAGCGCTTCGCGCGCGTCGACGCGGCCGTCGCGCCACAGCGCGGCAGAACACAGCTCGGTCGATGCTTCAAGTGCAAGGATGTTCACGGAATGACAATGGCCATGCAAACCGCAATTTTACCCGCAGCCGGCGCCTTCGAGGATGACAAAACGCCGGCAGGCCGCTACGCTTCGCTTCTTGCAAAATCAAGCGGACAATTCCCATGCGTGAATACAAGATAGCGGCCATCCCCGGCGACGGCATCGGCACCGAGGTCATTGCGGCCGGCCTGCAGGTACTTGAAGTGCTGGGCCAGCGCGACGGCGGCTTCAAACTGAAGGTCGAGGAATTTCCGTGGAGCAGCGCCTATTACAAGAAACACGGTTATTACATTCCGGACGGCGGCCTCGAACGCCTGAAAACCTTTGATGCCATTTTCTTCGGCGCGGTCGGCGCGCCCGACGTGCCCGATCACATTTCGCTGTGGGGCCTGCGCCTGCCGATCTGTCAGGGCTTCGACCAATACGCCAACGTGCGGCCGGCACGCGTGCTGCCCGGCATCACCAGCCCGCTGGCCGGCGGCGAAAAAATCGACTGGGTCGTCATCCGCGAAAATTCCGAGGGCGAATATTCGGGCAGCGGCGGCCGCGTGCATCGCGGACTGCCCGAGGAACTGGCCACCGAGACCTCGGTGTTCACACGCAACGGCTGCGCGCGCATCCACCGCTTCGCCTTCGAACTGGCAAGCAAACGCCCGCGCAAACATTTGACGCTCGTAACCAAGTCGAACGCACAGCGCCACGGCATGGTGATGTGGGACGAAATCTTTTACGAAGTGGCCAGGGATTACCCCCAGGTCGAAACCCAGCGCATTCTCGTCGATGCCATGACCACACTGATGGTATTGAAACCGTGGAGCATCGACGTCATGGTGGCGAGCAACCTGCACGCCGATATTCTCTCCGATCTCGCCGCCGCGCTCTCCGGCAGCCTCGGCATCGCGCCGACCGCCAATCTCAATCCCGAGCGCAAATTCCCGTCGATGTTCGAACCGATCCACGGCTCGGCCTTCGACATCACCGGCCGCGGCATCGCCAATCCGGTCGCCACTTTCTGGACAGCGGCGATGATGCTCGATCACCTCGGCGAAAAAGAAGCGTCGGCCCATCTGATGCAGGCGGTCGAGGCGGTCACCGCGAAAAAAATCCACACGCCCGACCTCGGCGGCGAAGCCACCACCGAAATCGTCACCAGCGCCGTATGCGACGCCCTGTAACCATCGCTATCAGTCACGCGGCCCTGGTCGCCTGTGTGGCGCTGCTCGGCGGCTGCGGGCCGTCGGTCGAGCGCGCGTATTCCAAATGCACGGAGATCGCCTATAAACAGGCGGTCTCCGGCAACAAGGGCCTGCTGCCAAAAGAAATGGCGGCCATGCTCGAAAAATCGGCGCGCGCGCAGGCCGAGAACCGCTGCAGTTTCATCCGCGAAGAATGCAACCGCGACCCGCAGTCGGAAAACTGCCGGCGGCTCATCGAGCAGTACGGCCAGTAGTCACGGATCGCGCGTGTCCGCGCACGACTCAATCGAACAGACTGCGCTTCTGCGGTACCGCAAGCGCAGCTGCCAGCGGCCGCGTCAATGCGCCGACGCGCACGCCAAGCAAGCGTATCCGGCGATCGAGCGGCACACGCTTGAGACAGCTCCCCGCGGCGCGACGAATCGCTGTTACGTCGCGCGTCGCCTCTTCCAGCGTGCAGTCGCGCGTCACTGTCGAAAAATTATCGTAGCGCAGCTTCAAACCGATGGTGCGCCCGACGAAACCCTTGCGTTCGAGATCGCCCGCCACACGCACACAAAGATCCGTGAAGATCTTCGACAAGCGCTCGCGGTCGCGCACCGGGTGCAAATCGTTTTCAAAAGTAGTTTCGCGGCTGATCGACTTCGGCTCGCGATACGTGACGACGGCACGCGCATCGCGGCCGTGCGCCGCCTCGTGCAACCACGCGCCGTAACTCGTGCCGAACTGTTTGACCAGCAGTGCCGGCTCGACGCGCGCCAGTTCGCCGATCGTGTGTATGCCCAACGCCTCGAGTTTGGTCCCGGCCTTCGGTCCGATGCCGTTGATCTTGCGCACCGCCAGCGGCCAGATGCGCGTCGCCACGTCGGCCTCGCGCAGGATCGTCAGCCCCGCAGGCTTTTCCAGCTCGGAGGCGATTTTTGACAACAGCTTGTTCGGCGTGACGCCGATCGAACACGACAACCCCGTCGCCTCGAACACCGCCTGCTGAATGCGCGCCGCCACCTCGCGCGCGCGCTGCCACGGGTCGAGCGCTGCGCCTGATGCCTCATTCATCACCAGTGCCGTGAGGTCGATGTAGATTTCGTCAATGCCGCGGTCTTCGATTTCCGGCGCCAGCGCGCGCACCGCTTCCTTGAACATGCGCGAGTAATGCCGGTATTCGTCGAAGTCGGCCGGCAGCAGGATGGCATCGGGGGCGAGCTTCGCCGACTTCATCAGCCCCATGCCGGAAAAAACGCCGAAGGCGCGCGCTTCGTATGTTGAAGTCGTAATCACGCCGCGCCCCGTGTAATCGCGCAGCGTGCGGAAGTTTTTTTCCAGTGGCGTATCGGCACCCCGCCGTCGCCCGCCGATCACCACGGGCTTGCCGCGCAGTTGCGGATAGCGCAATAACTCGACCGAGGCGTAGAACGCATCCATGTCGAGGTGGGCGATGAATTGCATGTTTTGATTTGCAGCGAGACGGAAGTGGATTGATTGTAGCAGCGGTACAGCACACTCAATCCGCATTGGCGGGCGGCTTGTCTCCACCGTCCGCCCGTGATAAACAAGACGGGAATCCCCCGCCGTGCCGATCAAACAACTGACACGGCGCCTATATCCAGGATGCGAAACCACCACACCATGAATCACACGCGAATGTTCATAAAGAAGGCCGCATGGTTTGTCCGGCGCTTGCGTCGTCTCATCGCTGCCGCAGCGTTGACGTTTGCCGCAATCACACCCGCCTGGGCACAGCCGGCCTCCACCCAACCGATCCGCTTCATAGTACCGTTCGCCGCCGGCGGCGGCACTGATATCGCGGCCCGGCTTTACGCCGCCAATCTGTCGAAGCGTTTAGGACGCAATGTGGTCGTCGACAATCGCCCAGGTGCCTCGGGCGCGGTCGGCGTCGAATTGACGGCGCGCGCGCCGGCTGACGGCCGCACGATCTGCATCATCTCCGCCTCCAATACGGTAAATTCGGCGGTCAACACCGCCCTGACCTACGACCTGACGCGCGATGTGCAGGGCATCAGTCAGATGACCTCGGCGTTTTTTGTGCTCGTGGTGAGACCCGGCTTTCCCGCGCATTCGGTCAAAGAAATTATCGACTACGCGCAGGCCAACCGCGGCAAACTCAATTACGGTTCTTCCGGCACTGGTGGCATTACGCATCTGGCCGGCGCCATGTTCGCGCATCTGGCCCGCATCGAGATGGTGCACATCCCCTATCGCGGCGAAGCCGCCGCCATCACCGATCTGCTCGGCAGCCAGACGCAGTTGCAGTTCGCCTCGCCGTTGAACGCCGCGCCGCATCTCAGTGCCGGCAAGCTGCGCGCGCTGGCGGTTACCTCGGCGCGACGCAACAACGCCCTGCCCGACATTCCGACCATTGCCGAAGGCGGCGTCAAAGGCTTCGACGTCACGCAGTGGTACGGCGTCATCACCTCGGCACAAACGCCGCCGGCGACGGTGAAAGTGCTGGCCGACGCGTTTGCCGCCGCCGCGCGCGATCCCGAACTCGCGCAACGGCTGTCGTCCGACGGCGTTGAAGCCGTGAGCAGCGCGCCGCGCGAATTCACGGCGCACATCGCCGCCGAAGTCGGTAAATGGCGCCGGCTCGTCAAAGACGCCGGACTGAAATTGCAGTAGGTACGCCGTACACACCATCACTGAACCATCAAGGACATTGCCATGCTGAACGGACTGCCCGTCATCACCACCGAAGTCTTTACGCGCATGCCGCAGAAATTCCGCGACCGCTCGCAGCGCCGTCCGGGCAGCGCCCCGCGTTATCACGCCGTCGACGGCTTTCTTGAAGGGCCGTCGTTTGACCGCGCCGGCAATCTGTATGTGGTCGATGTGCCTTACGGCCGCATCTTCCGCATCGATCTGCATGGCGAATGGGAACTGGTAGTGCAATACGACGGCGAACCGAACGGGCTCAAGATCCATCGTGACGGTCGCATCTTTGTCGCCGATTTCAAGAACGGCATCATGGTACTCGACCCCGCGCGCGGCAGCATCGCGCCGTTGCTCGAATACCGCCACACCGAACGCTTCCGCGGCGTCAATGATCTGGTGTTCGCCGCCAACGGCGACCTCTATTTCACCGATCAGGGCCTGTCGTCGCTGTCCGATCCGACCGGGCGCGTCTATCGCTACACCGCGCAGGGCCGGCTCGAATGTCTGATGGACAACGCGCCCAGCCCCAACGGCATCGTCCTGAGCCCGGCCGAAGACATGCTGTACGTGGCGATGACCGTGCAATCCGCCGTCTGGCGCATGCAGCCAACGAATGACGGCAGCGCCCGCGTGCGCATGCTGACGCAACTCACCTGCGGCGGCACCGACGGCCTCGCTACCGATGAAACCGGCAGCGTGGTCATCGCCAACGCCGGCATCGGCATCGTCTGGATCGTCGACAAACGCGGCGTGCCGACCCACCGCATTGAATCCTGCTCCGGCGACATGACAACTAACATCGCCTTTGGCGGCGCCGACCGCAAGACGCTCTATATCACCGAATCGAGCAGTTGCTCGATTCTCACCGCGCATATGCCGCAGGCAGGTGTGCCCATGTTTGCGCACAGCGCTTGAGCGAAACTTCCCGCAGGATTTCCGCCATGACCACACCCCACAATCCGCTGCGCCGCCGCCTGCTCGCCGGCACCTCCGCTGCCGCCCTCGCTGCCGCTCTGCCGCTGCGCGCCGCCGCACCCGACGACGCCCTGCAAATGCGCCCGATCCCGGTCAGCGGTGAACGACTTCCTATCGTCGGTATCGGCACCGCCGTCATTTTCGATTTCGAGAATGATGCGACGAAATTCGCCGAACGCCGCCAGGTCATGCAGACGCTGGTCGCTGGCGGCGGCACACTGATCGACACCGCGCATTCGTACGGCCGCGCGGAAGACCGCGTCGGCGAACTGATGGCCGATCTCGGCATGCGCGAGAAGCTGTTTCTGGCGACGAAATTTTCGTACGGCGATAGCCGCGCCGCGGCGACCGAATCGATGCGGAACTCGCTGCGCCGCCTGAAGACAAAAAATGTCGATCTGATGCAGGCCTGGAACGTCACCGAAGAGAATTACGATCTCGGCCTGCTGCGCGACTGGAAGCGTCAGGGACTCTGCCGTTACACCGGCATGACGATCAGTCAGACGCGTTCCTACGACGCGATCGGCAAAGTGCTGGCGCGCGAGAAACCGGATTTTTTTCAGGTCAACTATTCGCTCGGCGACCGTGAAGCGGAGGAAAGGCTGTTGCCAATGGCGCGCGACGCCGGTGCGGCGGTGCTGATCAACCTGCCGTTCGGACGCAATTCTCTGTTTCGAAAATCAGCCAACCGACCGCTACCGGACCTCGCCGCCGAATTCGGCGCGACGAGCTGGGCGCAGTTCTTTCTGAAATTCATTTTGTCGCATCCGGCGGTGACGGCGGTGATCCCCGGCACCGACAAGCCTGAATACATGATCGACAATCTGAAGGCCGGCCGCGGCGTGCTACCGGATGCGGCGATGCGCCAGCGCATCATCAAATACTGGGACGCGTTGTAGCCGTTCACGCACACGGCTGCGGTCAAGCGCAGCGCTTCTCGCAGGCGGGTCGCCTGCGCCACAACACCGACGGTATGCGATCAATTCGTGACTCGTATCGCCTTCCACGCAGACGTGTTCCTGCCTTTTGCCATTCCCGACATGACGTCGCCGTCAACACGCCCCGTATATTCGACGCCGTTGACGGTAAAACGTATCTCGGCGCCGTTCATGCGTCCGTTCTCGAGCGGCAGGTTGATGCCGTTGAAATCATAACTCCCGGACACCCGCTGGAAATCCTGCTCGAAGCTGAGATCGCCGTCGGGCGTGCGCCAGCTGCCCGCGACCTGTGCCGGCACCACATACAGAAAGACGATACAGAACGCCGCGCAGTCCTTGCGCACGGTTTCCGAGGCATCGGACGGCCAGCCCGGCACTTCATAGGTATTGGAAACGATGCGCGAACCGGGTTGCATGGCGAGGAACTTCGGCATCAGCTTGCGCAGATTTTCGGGGATCAGAAACAGGGCCAGCACGCTGGCCGGCGACACATCGGCCGCATACATGTCGCCCTGCACGAATTGCGCGCGTTCGGCCACACCAGCCGCTGCGGCGAGACGGCGTGCATGCTCGACGAGATCCGCATTGAATTCGACACCACGGGCATGCGCGCCGCGCTTCGCCGCGCCGATCACGTTGCGGCCGTCGCCCGAGCCCAGATCGATCACGAAGTCTGCGGCGGTGACGCGCGCCATGTCGAGCATCTTCTCGACGATCACCTCGGGACTCGGCACCCAGATCACGTCCTTGCCGTCCTGGCCGACCCGCGGTTGGTACTGCGCTTCGGCCGCGGGCGCGGCCCCGTGTGCCGCCGCGACGACCAGGCAGAAGGCAAGCAAAACCCGCCGCAATCGTTTCGATTTGCATGCATTCATGACTGGTTGAAACCCCTCGCTGCGAAGACGCGAAATATTAGCAAACCCGCGCCCGCTTCCATAGCGATGGTATTCTTGTGCGCACATTTTCCGGAGGAACAAACATGCACGTCGACGGCGGATGCCATTGCGGACACATCAAATACGAAGCCGAGGTCGATCCCGAATCGGTCGGCGTCTGTCATTGCACCGATTGCCAGACGCTCACCGGCACCGCCTATCGCACCACGGTGCAATCGCTGAAGGGCACGTTCCGCCTGCTCTGCGGCGAACCGAAAATCTATATCAAGACCGCCGAGAGCGGTAACCAGCGCGCGCACGGCTTCTGCCCGCAGTGCGGCACGCCGCTGTTCGCCACCACCGTCGGCGCACCCGATATTTACGGCATTCGCGTGGGCACTACGCGCCAGCGGCGCGAACTGCCGCCGAAACGCCAGGGCTGGTGCCGTTCGGCGCAGGCGTGGTCGATGAACATCGACGCTTTGCCGAAGAGCGCGATGCAGCGCCCGCGCTGAAGCCACACGCACGCCGCGCGCGCGACCGGCGCGCCATCGCGTGCTAACATCACTGCCATCCTGAACGACGCGCCCGCTGTGGCGCAAGTCTGTCGCGGCAAGCATTTCCGCCGGCAGCAGCCGGAAGCCGGCGCGATCTCCAGATCGGCAACAACATTGTCGCGCAACGTCGCGGCGCAATAAATTTTTGCAGCGGCGCGGCACAACCGCGTCCTTGAAAGCAGCATGGCCCTCTACATCATCGTTGCGCTGACCTTCCTGACCCACGTCGGCTTTGCCGGCAGTCGCGTGCTGGTCGCGCTGTTCGCGGTCGATCAGGGTGCCACGCCGTTCATCGTCGGCACCGTGGTATCGCTTTATGCAGCAGTCCCCATCGTGCTGGCGCTGCCGGCCGGCCGCATGACCGACCGCCTCGGTTACAAGATCCCCATCCTGTTCGGCACCTGCGGCATCTGCATCGCGTTGTTGATGGCATGGGTATGGCCGACATTGACGACGCTGTATTTCACTGCAACCCTGCTCGGCATTTCCTTCATGGCGTTCCAGATCGCCACGCAGACGCTGGTCGGCGCCATGTCGGCACCGGAGAAACGCGCCAACAATTTCAATCTCATCAGTCTGGGCTTCGCCTCGGCCAATTTCATCGGGCCGCTGCTTGCCGGCATATTGATCGACCAGATCGGTCACACCCGCACGTTTTTTGCGCTGGCCATGCCGCTGGTGCCGGCCATCATCATTGCAGCGCTGGGTTCGCGCTGGATGCCGGATGTGCATACCAAATCGGAACAGCAAAGCGGCGGTTCGCGCGACCTACTGAAAATCAAGCCGCTGCGCAATGCAATGATCGCCAGCGCGATCGTTTCCTCGGCCTGGGACCTGTATCAGTTCTTCATGCCGATTTATGGCCGCGCGCACGGGTTATCGGCCACTGAAATCGGTTTCATCCTGAGCGCCTTCGCCACCTCGATCATCATGGTGCGCATCGTGCTGCCGCTCGGTCTCAAGCGCGCCAGCGCTGCCGAACTGCTGACCTACGCAATGTTCGTCGCCTGCGCGGCGTTCTGCCTGTTCCCGCTGTTTCACACGGTGTGGACGCTGGCCATCGCCTCGTTCATTCTCGGCATCGGTTGCGGCTGCGGGCAGCCGCTGTCACTGACGCT
The DNA here is from genome assembly GCA_025356695.1 of Betaproteobacteria bacterium. The sequence goes on along the minus strand of JANXSE010000397.1, from coordinate 15,872 downwards.
GGTCTACAACGCCTCGCCGCCGGGGCGCACCGGCGAATCGGCCGGCATGCGCATCACCGCCAATCAGACCATGCATTTTGTCGTGCCGCTGCTGTTCGGCGCGCTCGGCTCGGTGGCCGGCATGGCGGCGGTGTTTTTGACCAACGCGGGTTGCCTCGCCGTCGGCGGCCTGTTCAGCCGGCGCAACCACACCAAACGCTGACATCAAACCGCTGAAGTGCCGTCCACGCCGAGTTTCGCCGCCAGTTTTTTGATGGTGCTCATGCTGCGCAGTGTCGAGCCGGCCTTGAGTGTGCGTTCGAGCACGGCGTTTGAAAATTTCGACTCGCTCTGGCGCTTTTCGCACAACCAGTAAAACTCGCGCCCATTGATGTGAAATTCGTCGATCGTCGAGCGCAACGCCAGCACCGCCTGTGCTTGCGCGGCAGTCGGCGGCGCGGTGAGAAAGGCGACATTGAATGCCTGCGCCGACCTGATCCGCGCCGCCGCAAACGGCTGGTAATTCACGACGGCCGCCAGCGCGGCTTCGCTGCGCAAAAAGGTTCTGACTTCGTAACCGAGCGCCTGTTCGAGGCCGGTTTCGATTTTGCGTGTGAGGCCCGCGGCATTTTTCGCCGGCGCTGTGAAAATCACATTGCCGCTGGCGATGAAAGTTTCAACCGCGTCGAAACCAAACCCTTCAAACAACGCGCGCAACTTCGCCATCGACACATTGCGGCCGCCAACGTTGATGGCGCGCAGAAACGCGATGTAGCGCATCAGCGCACCGCCGCGCGCGCCGCTCAGAAACCGTAGAGCCGCGCCGGATTGTCGACGAGGATCTTTTTGCGCACCGCGGCGTCCGGCGCCCACAGCGGCAGTTGGTTCAGCACCAGACCGTCGTCAACCGGCCACAGCGGGGTCAGATCAGTCGGCTTGCGCCCTGCTGCAGTGGTCGAATTCGGATGCGGCCAGTTGGTGCCCCACAGGATGCGGTCGACGTTGGCGGCGATCAGCATCTGTGCCAGCGGTGTGAAATACGCGTAGTTCTGGCGCGGCCCCGCGGTCACCGAAATCTTCACATAGGCCTTGCCCGAACGCACCAGGTCGACCATGTCCGAGAAGCCGGGTTGCTGCACGCCGAGTTCTTCGTTGGCATTGCCGTAGTGGTCGAAGACGATGGGCACCGGCGAGGCAGCCAGCGCGTCTTTCATCGCCGCGATCACCGGCAGCGTCGTGTTCAATTGAATATGCCAGTTGCGGCTTTTCACGCGCTCGGCGGCGGCGAGGAAACGCTGGCGCGCCACCGCGGGGTCGCTGACGCCGGTGGTAGCAAGATTGAGGCGTATGCCCTTGAAGCCGAGGCGCGCGAGATTATCGATCTCCGCCTCGCTGGTTTTGTCGTCGATCACAGCGACACCGCGCGCATCATTGCCGCGCGCCTTCATGCCGTAGATGGTGGCCGAGTTGTCCGCGCCGTACACGCTCGGCGTGACAATCACCACGCGCTTGATGCCGAGCGACTGGTGCAGGGCCGCCATTTCCTCCGGCAGCGCCATCTCCGGCGTGTACACGCGACCGGCGAACCACGGAAATTTTTCCGGATCGCCATGGATATGCGTATGGCAATCGCAGGCGTCGGGCGGCAGCGTGAAATTGACCCGGGTCGACGGTTGCGATGCTTTGGCGAAACCGAAACGGCTGTGCAACAAGGCCCCTGCAGCGGCGGCAGCCTGCAGCATTTGACGGCGTGTCAGCATGTTCCCCTCCCCGAGTTGAAAGTTGTTTTATGCGAATGCCATCATACGCCGCCGGGCGGCGGCGACACGTCAGAATTCGTAGAGCCGCGCCGGATTATCGACAAGAATTTTTGTGCGTTGCGCAGCGTCAGGTGCCCACAACGCCAGTTGGTTGAGCAGACGACCGTCGTCGATGGCGTGAAACGGCGCCACCGTTGACGCATCGCTGACCGCCGAATTCGGGTGCGGCCAATCGCTGCCCCAGACGATGCGGTCTTCATTGGCGGCAATCAGGGCGCGCGCCAGCGGCGCGCAGTCGGCGTAATCGGGCGCCTGTGTCGAACTGCGATAGGCGCCGGAAATCTTCACCCAGGCGACACCGCTGCGCAGCAGCGCCAGCAGATCGGTGAAACCCGGCTGCTCGATGCCAGCGAATGCCTGCGCGCCGCCGAAGTGATCAAGCACCACCGGCACCGACGAGGCGGCGATGTCGTCCTTCAACGCCGTGATCATGGCGAGACTGGTAAATATCTGGATGTGCCAGCCGAGGTCTCTCACGCGCGCCGTCGCCGCGATAAAACGCTGCCGCGCGATTGCAGGATCGCTGGTGCCGCCGGTATGCAGATTAATGCGCATGCCGCGGATGCCGGCGCGCGCCATCGCCGCGAGTTCGCGCGCCGACGCCTTGTCATCAAGCACCGCCACACCGCGCGCGTCGGCGCCGCGCGCCTGCATGCCATAGAGTGTCGCCGCATTGTCGCCACCATAGACGCTGGGCGTGACGATCACCACGCGCTGTATGCCCAGCGCCTGATGCAATGCGGCCATCTCCGCGGGCAGCGCCGGCCCCGGCGTATAGATGCGGCCGGTGAAGTAGGGAAACTGCGCGCGGTCGCCGTGAATGTGGGTATGGCAGTCGCAAGCACCAGCCGGCATGGCGAAATTGACGGCCGTTGCGGGTTGCGAAGCTATGAAGGTATCGCCCGCCGGGACGGACTGCGTGTGATCATTCATGCGCGCACCAGCCTGATCATTTTTTGGCGTCACCGCACAACTTCAGGTTCGTGCGCGCGGCCTTGACGACGGGCAGCCAGTTTTCCGCGTCGGTCGGCGGAAAATCGCTTTGGATCTGCGCATCACTTTTGGCGGCATCCTTTGCCAGTGGCTCAAGCGTGCGCAGACAGCCGGCCGTGTCGCCGAGCCGGAATTGCGTAATGGCGAGATCGTTGCGCATCCAGCCGGTTTCGAGCCAGTCGAGTGTTTTGGCGCAGACATTGAACGCCGGTTCGAGTTTCGCGCGCGCGGTCGCATAGTCCTTGCGGTCGTAGAACCGCTTGAATTCCTCGCGCGTGCGCGCCAGCGGTTTCGGTGCGCAACCAGGGGCAGTTTTCAGGTATTTGCCCTCGAAGTCCGCCCGCATCCCGCAAAAATAGCGGCACAGTTGCGGCTCGACGCTGTCGACCGCCACGCCGTCTGCCGCGCGCTTGAAGGTCACGACGCAGGGCTTGCCCGGGTCCAGCGCTTCGAGCGTCGCGCGGCCGTCGCGAATTTCGCCGTCGAGCGAACAACTATGCGCGTTGCCGCCTATCGCCTCGATGGAAAATTTCAATGCGCCGCTCTTGTCTTGCACGATGCTGAGGTTGCCCCAGCCGCGTTCGGTCACATAGTCGCCGGGTTGCAATGCGGGTTCTGCCGCCAGCACAACAACTGACGCACAACTCAGCAACCAGACCATCCATTTCATGGGCCGACTTGCGCCAGCGTCTGTAACTGCTGCAGGAGAACGTCCGCGACATTGACGCCGCTTTCGCCTGCTTTGGCGGCCAGCGCATGTCGCCGGTCGCCCGGCAGACGCACGCCTTCGTCGGCGAGGATGGCGGCGACCAGCATTTCGACACGTTCGAAATAGACTTCGCTGCCAGCGAGCGCGCCGGGATCGATGGCAATAAAGGATTGCCCCAGACGCAGCGGCGGGCCTTCGTTGGTATGCATCGAGGCGACCTCATGCGACAGTGCGGCACCGGTGAGTGCGCAGCAGATCAGTTCGACGGCGAGTGCCAGCATGGTGCCCTTCAAACCGCCCACGGCATAGAGGCTGCCGCCGACGAGTATTTTCTGCGCGTCGTTTGTAGGTTGGCCGTCCTTGTCCATGCCCCAGCCGTCGGGGATGGGTTTGCCTTCTTTCACATTCAGCATGATCTGACCGCGCGTCACCTGGGTGAGAGACAGATCGACGATGATCGGCGGCGCGTTTTTGCGACCGAAGATCGCCGCCACCGGATTGGTGCCGAAAATCGCGCGCGTGCCGCCCCAGGGCATGATGGCCGACGAGGCATTGCTGAAGGCGAGGCCGACCATGCCTGCGGCGGCTACCGGTTCAAGCAGGATGCCGAGCGCGCCGCAGTGATGACTGTTGGTGACACCGGCGAAACCCATGCCCTGCGTGCGTGCGCGCGCCACCGCCTGTGCCACCGCGAGTTCGCAGGCTTCGAAACCGAGCCCGTTACCGGCATCGATCAGGCAGGCCGCAGGTTTTTCATTGATGATTTTCGGCACCGCCGCGCCGTTGGCGCGTTTGACGCCGAGGTGGCCGCAGTAACTCGCCACGCGCATCACGCCGTGCGTTGGCAGTCCCTGCACGTCGGCGGCGACCAGATATCTGGCGGTGGTGCGCGCCATGCTGTCGGAGGCGCCGTGCGCCTTGAGGGCTGCAGCAGCGAGCGCCGTCAGTTCATCGATCGATTGGAGTGGCATTGCATTTCTTGTGAGTGAATTCGAAAACGTTACAGCATGGCGCGAATGATACCGCCATCGACACGCTGCGCCGCACCGTTAACCGCCGAGGCATTGGCCGAACACAGAAAAACGATCTGGTCGGCGATTTCTTTCGGGGTGGCAAAACGCTGCAGCAGCGAGTTGTTCGCTTCCTGTTTAAAATAGTCGGCAGTCATTTGCTCAACCGAAACGCCCGCAGTTTTCGCCATCGTGTCCATGAACACATCAACGCCGTCGCTCCACGTTGCGCCGACCAGCGCGCTGTTGACCGTGACGCCGGTGCCCCGGGTCGATTCGGCGAGCCCGCGCGCCACCGACACCATCGCCGCCTTGCTCATCGCGTAATGCAGCATCACCGGATTGGGTTTTACGCTTTGTTCCGACGCAATGAAAACGATGCGGCCGCTGTTGCGCTCCAGCATGCCGGGCAGAAAAGCCTTGCTCATGCGCACCGCACTCATCACATTCAACTGGAACATCGCGTCCCAGTCTGCGTCTTCGAGCTCGGCCAGCGGTTTGACTTCGAAGTAACCGACGTTGTTGACCAGCACATCGAGTGTGCCGATCGAATTGACCGCATCGACCACGGTGGCAGCACCTTCCGCCGTCGCCATGTCGGCGGCAACACCGAACACATCACCCGACGCTTTCAAGTGTTCGATCGCCGCCGCCACGCGTGCCGGCGTACGGCCGTTGATAACGACACGCGCGCCTTCGGCGAGCAGACCCTGCGCGATGGCGAAGCCGATACCGGCGGTCGAGCCGGTGACCAATGCGAGTTTGCCTTTGAGGCCGAGATCCATCTTCAGTCCACCTTGACCTTGGCGTCCTTGATGACCTTCGACCACTTCGGAATGTCCCTGCGAATAAACGCGCTGAATTCATCCGGCGTATTGGCGACAATCTCGCCGCCCTCGCTGGAAAAACGCTCTTTCACATCCGGCAGGCGCAAAAGTTTGACGAGATCGCCATGCAGGCGCGCCACCATTTCTTTCGTTGCACCGGCCGGCATGAATACGCCATACCAGTTGACCGCTTCGTAATCCTTGACGCCGCTCTCGGCAATCGTCGGCACCGACGGCAGCGGCGCAAGGCGTTTGGTGCTGGTGACGCCCAGCGCGCGCAGTTTGCCCGCGTTGATAAGGTTGATCGCCGGCGGCATGCTGCTGGCGTAAATGGTGATCTGGCCACCAATCAGTTCGGTAATGGCGAGTGTGGCACCCTTGTAGGGAATGTGCAGCATCTTGATGCCGGCCATTGATTTCAACATCTCGACCGACAGATGGCCGATGGTGCCGTTGCCCGGCGAACCGAAGGTCACCGCATCGGGTTTTGCTTTGGCAAACGCAATCAGATCGCGCAGCGTCTTCGCCGGAAACGACGGGTGCGAGACGAGCACCAGCGGCGTCGAGATCACCTGCGTCAGCGGCTGCAGGTCCTTCACCGGGTCATAAGGAATCTTGTCGTAGAGGCCCTGTGCGACCGTTATGTTCGAGGCCTGCCCCAACACCAGCGTGTAACCATCGGGCGGCGTCTTCGCCGCGATACCCATGCCGATGGTGCCGCCGCCGCCCGGTCGGTTGTCGGCGACCACCTGCACACCCCACGCCTCGGACAATTTCGCTGCCAGCGTGCGCGAAATCAGATCGGTGCCGCCACCCGGCGGAAACGGCACCACCCAGCGCACCGGCTTGGCCGGATAGTTCTGTGCAACGGCAGCGGTCGCGCACAACATCAATGCAGCAGCAAGCGTTTTTTTCATGATCCTCTCCGGTTCAATACGGAATTATTTTGATGCGTGCGCGACACCATCAGCAATCAGTTTGTCGATCGCCGGCGCCGCGTAGCCGAGATCTAACAATAACTCGCGCGTGTGCTGCCCGACCTGCGGCAGATCAATGCGCGTGCCGAGCCGGTGGCCGCCGACTTCGATCGGCAGTGCCGGCACCTGCGTTTTGATGCCGTTCATCAGCGTGATGTCGGTGAGCCCGCCCGAGGCTTTCAGATGCGGATCGTCGAAGAGGTCTTCCGGTTTTGAAATCGGCGCATAGGGCAGGCCGAGCTTTTCGCAGCGGTCCATCAACTCCTGCTTGCCCATCTTTTTGAAGATTTCGGTCAGGACCGGAATCACGCGCGGCCGTTCGGTCACCCGCATCGGATTGGTTTTCAGCGCCGGATCAATCAAGAGATCGGCAAGACCGAACGATTCGCAGAACACCTTCCACTGCGTGTCGGTGACGACGCCGACGAACACCTGTTCGCCTTCCGCCGTCGTGAACGTGTCGTAGACCGCCCAGGCGCGAATGCGGTCGGGCATCGGCACCACCGGTGTGCCGGTCATGAAACCTTCGAGCATGTGCTGAGCCATCAGAAACACGTTGTTCTCGAACAAACCACTTTGCACGTACTGGCCTTCACCGGTGGCTTTGCGCTGAATGATGGCCGCAAGGATCGCAATCGCGCCGAACATGCCGCCCATGATGTCGTTGACCGACGCGCCGGCGCGGATCGGCTTGCCCTTGCCGCCGGTCATATAGGCGAGCCCGCCCATCATCTGCACGACTTCGTCGAGCGCAGTGCGGTGTTCATACGGCCCCGGCAGAAAACCCTTGTGCGAACAGTAAATGATGTCGGACTTCAGCTTCTTCACCGCTGCGTAACCGAAACCGAGTTTCTCCATCGCCCCCGGACGGAAGTTTTCGCTCACCACATCGGTGGTGGCGATCAGCTTCAGCACGATCTCGCGGCCGGCCGCCGATTTCAAATCGACGGCGAGGCTTTTCTTGTTGCGGTTGTAGGTCGGAAAAAACCCGGCGCCCGAGGCAGTGAGATGGCGCGTATGGTCGCCGTCGAGCGGCTCGATCTTGATCACGTCGGCACCGAGATCAGCGAGCACCAGCCCGCAAGTCGGCCCCATCACCATGTGCACGAATTCGACGACGCGGATTCCGGCGAGCGGCAGTTTTTGTTCGCTCATCTTATCTTCCAGTGGCAGCAACGCATTCGCTGCCTTTGACGCCCGCCGCGGCTACATAGCCATACAGCGGCTCATCGGGTATGCCTTCGCTCAGAATATTGCGCACGGCAAGCAGTTTGTCTAGATCGACACCGGTACGGAAACCCATCGCCTCAAGCATGTAGACGAGATCTTCAGTGACGATATTGCCGCTGGCGCCCGGCGCAAACGGGCAGCCGCCGAGGCCCGCGAGTGAAGCGTCGAAAGTGCGCACGCCGATGTCGAGCGCAGCCAGCACATTCGCCAACCCGAGTCCGCGCGTGTTGTGGATATGCAGCCCGGCAACATGCCCGATTTCCGCTTCAACGAGTTTGTAGACGCGGCGGATCTGCGCCGGGTTAGCCATGCCGGTGGTGTCCGCCAACCCGACCTCGTCGCAACCGGCCGCCATGCTCGCCACCGCCAGCCGCAGCACTTCACTTTCCTCGACCTCGCCCTGGATCGTGCAACCGAAGACTGTGGACAAACCCGACTCGATCCTCGGCCGCTTGTCTTTCGGCAGTTCGTCGCGCGCCTCGCAAATGCGGCGTACTTCGTCCATCATTTCATCGGGCGTCTTGCGCACATTGGCAATGCTGTGTTCATGACTCACCGACACCGGCAGCGTGATCTTGTGCGCGCCCGCCTCCATCGCGCGAATCGCGCCTTTGAGGTTGGGCGCCAGCACTGCTACCGTCAGGTTCGGAATCGTCAATGCGTGCGCGACGATTTCCGCGGCATCGACCATCTGCGGAATCAGTTTCGGCGGCACGAAGGAACAGACTTCGATTTCGCGCAGGCCCGCCGCCGCCGCCGCGCTGATCCAGCGCTTCTTGTATTCAGTCGGCATGAACTGTTTTGCGTTCTGCAGGCCGTCGCGCGGACCGACTTCACTGACCAGCACATCAATGTCGTTTGCCATGACTTCCCCACGTTATGGACTGCCGATTCTAACGCCTGACCGTCCCGTCATCCTTCCGCTATATAATTGATTGTGCCAGTCAAGACCACCTTCGCCACCGCCCCCTCCATGAGCACCGTCACCCGCCAATTGTCCGATGCCCAGTTCAGCCGCATCGTCACGCACGGCGGCGTCGTGTACCTGGCTGGCCAACCCGCCAAAGACCGCGGCGCTTCGGTAAAAGCGCAGACCGCCGAGATCCTGCGCAGCATAGATGCCCTGCTCAAAGAAACAGGTACCGACAAATCGCGATTGCTGACAGCCATCATTTACCTCGCCGACATGCGGCAGAAGCCGGCGATGGACGAGGCCTGGCTGGAATGGGTCGATGCGAACAACACGCCGGCGCGCGCCTGCGTCGAAACGCGGCTTGGCAACCTTGGTTCCGTAGTCATGATCCGCGTCGTTGCCGCGCTTTGAATTCGGCGCATAATCGCCAACCAGCCATACTGATTTTTGAAACGAAGGAGCACGCCATGAGCAATATCACCCGCCACGATTCCGACGCCCGCCTTTCGCGTGCCGTCATCCACAACGGTGTCGTCTATCTCGCCGGCCTTACCGCCGACAAGCGTTCCGCCGGCATGAGGGAACAGACCACCGAGATCCTGAACAAGATCGATGGGCTACTCAAACTTTCGGGCACCGACAAATCGAAGCTGTTGAGCGCCATGATCTACATCACCGACATGCGCCTGAAGCCGGCGATGGACGAGGCATGGCTGGCGTGGGCGGATGCGAAAAACCTGCCGGCGCGCGCCTGCGTCGAGACGCGCCTCGGCACACCGGACACGCTGGTCGAAATCATGGTCGTTGCCGCGCAATAGACCGCGATGGGCAAGACCATTCAGCGCTGGGAGTGCGACCCCAAGCTTTCGGACATAGTGGAACACGCCGGCATTCTGTATCTGGCCGGCCAGATCCCCGAAGACCTCGCGGCAAACACGCGGGGCCAGACCGCCGAAGTGCTGGGTTTGATCGACCGCCTGCTGGCGAAGGCCGGCAGTGACAAATCAAAACTGCTCTCCGCAATTATTTTCATCCCCGACATGCGCGACAAACCGCAGGTCGACGAGGCGTGGCTGACATGGGCGGACCCGCAGTCCGTGCCGGCGCGCGCCGTTGTCGAAGCACGGCTTTTGAGCCAGGATACGCGTGTCGAAATCGTCTGCACGGCGGCCCAATGAAACCAGAACTTGCGAACGTAAAAGCACTCACCTTCGACGTCTTCGGCACGGTGGCGGACTGGCGCGGCAGCATCGCGCGCGAAGTGCGTGCCATGGCCAGCGAAAAAAAGCTGCGCGTCAACGCGTCGAAATTCGCCGATGCCTGGCGTTCCGGCTACCGGCCAGCGATGAACCGCGTCGCCAACGGCGAACTGCCGTGGACAAAGATCGACGACCTGCACCGCATGATCCTCGACGAGGTGCTGGCGAAGTTCCGCGTCAGCGCATTAAGCGAACTGGAAAAGGTCGAACTCAACCGTGTCTGGCACCGCCTCAAACCGTGGCCCGATACGGTGCGCGGCTTGAAGCGCCTGAAAAAGAAATTCACCATCAGCACGCTGTCGAACGGCAATGTCGCACTGCTCAACAACATGGCGAAAAATGCCGGACTGCCGTGGGATTTGATTTTGTCGGCGGAAATCTTCCATCATTACAAACCGGAACCCGAGGTTTATCTCGGCGCGGCCGACATTCTCGGACTGCAACCGCATGAAGTAATGATGGTCGCCGCACACAAGGACGATCTGCGCGCCGCCGCGCGCCAGGGCCTGCGCACTGCACTGGTGTTGCGGCCGAACGAATACGGCAAGGGGCGCCACCCCGATCTGTCCCCGGAACCGGCATTTGATATCAACGCATCCGACTTCGGCGATCTGGCAACGCAACTCGGCATCTGAGCAATGCGGATGGCGGCGGCGACCGAGTTACGCGTCGTACGCGTCAAACAAAAACATTACGTATTTTTGCCGCGGTCGGCCGGGTCCGCTTTGTAGGCCGGCATCTGCATGGTGGCCGCATGCGCCTGCTCACGCAGCAGCGAACGCAATGAAGTATTGCGTTCCTGCAGGTCGCGTGCGAGCTGGATCGCCACCATATAGAGCAGGTGGTAACCGACCGACGGCGCAGCGTCGAACAGCTCGCTGAACTCGACGCGCGGCAGTTCGGCGACGGTGACCGCATCCAGCGCACTGCACGTCGCGGCCGCCGGCAGATTGTCGATCAGCGACAACAGACCGAACGTTTCGCCGGCGCGCAGTTCGCGTTCCTGCCGGAAACCGGTCAACTCGTCTTTGCGCGTCAATTGCACGACACCATTCATGACCACATAGAGCGCGTGCCCCTGCTCGCCCTGCGCGATGAACTGGTGCCCCTTCGGATAGAGGCGCATCTGCATGACCGAGGCCAGCGTGTCGAGATCGCGCTGCACAAAGCCCTCGAAGCCGGGCAGCGATTTCAAAAATATTTTGAGATCCATGTCGCCGTCTGTCAGGTGCCGCTCGAGCGGCCGAAAAACGATTGCAGCCAGTTGCGCGGAGCGGCGCCCGCGCTTTCGGCAGACGTTTCCTCGCCACCCTTCGTGCTTTTGATGGTCAGCGGCTGTTTCAGTGTGGCGCCCGACTTGCGCAAACGGTCGGCCAGCATCAGCACAAGCTGGCGCAGCAGCACGCTGGCGATTTCCTGGTTCGACAAAATCAAATCCTCGAAGGCCTGGTGACGCAGGCGCAGGAATTTCACCGGGGTCTCCGTAGTCACCGTGGAACTCGCGTGCAAATCACCGCTCAGCACCGATACCTCACCCAGCCATTCGCCCGGCCCGATATGGCCGAGCAGGATCGACTGGCCGTATTCCTCGACAGAAATCTCGACGCGCCCTTCGATCAGCAGATACAGCGAATCGACCGGCATGCGGTCACGGATGACCTTGCGGCCGGCGGGCAGGCTCAATACCGTCGTCGCCTTCAGCAGCGTTTCGAGGTTCGATGGCCCGAGCTCAATGGCGAGGGCGGGAAATTTGGCGGAGAACTCCGCGGAGCTTTCATGTTCCATCGGCAATTCGGATCGTCGCAGTCCTTCAAGTCAGCACTGATTTTTATTGATTTACCTCTGCCTGCGTGCCGATCAGGGAAGGCGTGCGGAAATTCTAGCACTAAGTCCCCGCCTGTCCGCGCCATTCGCAGGGGCTTTCTGCCACGACAGGGAAAATCTCACGGAAATCGCTGCGCCGCGGTCGCGGCGGCCCCGATTTGCGATAAAATTCATGCCGGTTCCAGCACATTTTCACCCCACTCCGCCGCGGGGGATTTTGCAGTCCGGCGGATGCGCGATGTGAACGTCCGGAATCCGGTTTTCTCCACGACAGCTGCATCGTCAACACGACCGAGGTCTGCGTCCGTCATGCCGTATCGCATCTGGCTTTTTTTTCGGCAACACGCGGAATGTTTCGGCGCCGTGCTGTGCGCGCTATGCGCGTTATGCCTGATGCTGCCGCAGCCGGCACCCGCTCAATCGACGCTCAGCCCCGGCGCCGTGCAGGACACGCTGCCGTCGCCCAAGGCGCAGACGCCGGCGCCGCCCGCGCAACTCGTCTTTCCGGTTGCGCCACCGGCGGTCGAGCACGACCGTACGGCACGCCGCTTTACCGTCAATTCGTTTACGTTCTCCGGCAACACGGTCTACAACGAACGAGCGCTCAAGCGACTGCTCGAACGCTTCGTCGACCAGCAACTCAACCTGTATGACCTGACGCGCGCCGCCGACGCCATCACCCGCCTCTACCGCAACGAAGGCTACACCGTGGCACGCGCCGTCATACCGGCGCAGAAAGTCGAGAAAGGCGTCGTTCACATCGAAGTCATCGAAGGCAGGATCGGCGGCATTTTCTTCGAAGGCAACCGGCGCTATTCGAGTGCGACATTGCAACGGCGCATGACCGCGCTGGCGCCGGGCAAACTGATCACGACCGCCGCCATGGAAAACGACCTGCTGCTGCTCAACGATCTGCCCGGGCTCACCGCGCGCGCCACGCTCGAACCGGGCAAACAATTCGGCACTACCGACGTCAAAATCCGCGTCGAGGAAAAAACCTTCGCCGGTTACATTCAACCCAACAACCAGGGGCGCCGCGAAATCGGCCAGTGGCGCGCCGACGGCGGCGTCAGCGTGAATAACGCGCTCGGCTTCGGCGACCAGCTGAGTTTCCAGGGCGTCGAAGGCGAATCGCACCTGATGCATTACGGCCGCCTCGCCTACAACGTACCCTTGAATGCGCAGGGCACACGCCTCGAAGCGGCTTACTCCGCAACCAAGTACCGGCTGGCCGGCGATCTTTCTGTGTTGAACATCGAAGGCGAGGTGCGCGGCAGCGAGATCAGCCTGGTGCACCCGCTGTTGCGCAGTCGCAGCCAGAACCTGTCGCTCAACCTCGGCTACCGCACCACGCGTCTGCGCCAGCGCGCGCTCGGCGTGGAGATTTCCGACAACAGCATCGGCCTCTACAATCCCGGCGTGCGTTACAGCCAGATCGGCGCCGATGCCTCGGCCACCAGCCTGAGCGCGCAGTTCTTCACCAATCTCAGGACCAATACCTCGGGCACGCGGCAGGATGCGCAGCGCCTCAAACTCGAGCTCGAAGGCACGCATTTGCGCGGCATCACCACCAACTGGGACCTGTATGTGCGCGGCCTCGTCGTGCAAAGCCAGGAAACACTCGCCGACAGCGAAAAGTTCTCGCTCGGCGGCCCCGGCAATGTGCGCGGCTATCGCTCCTCGGAGCTGCGCGGCGACAAAGGCTGGCTCGCCACCGTCGAAATGCGGCGGCAGATCTCGCTTTTCAATACCCTCGGCGTGGTCGCCGTTTTCTATGACGCCGGTGTGGTCAAATTTCAGGCGCCGGGCCTGCTCGATGGCAGCACTACCCTGATGAGCGCAGGGGCAAATGTGACTTTTTTCCCGCTGCGCAACGTGCCGGTAAAGCTTGAGTTTGCGGTGCCGGTGCGTAACACTATTGCCGGTGATGGACACAACAACGGCAGGCTGTGGTTCTCCGTCGGCGCGAGCTTCTGAAATGCGCGCCCGCGCCCGCTTTTGCCGCTTTTTCAACGTCACGCAAAAACGATGAAGCGTCGCGATAAACAGGGCCGCTTCCGCCTCAAGCCTCTGGCGCAGGCCATGATGCAGGCGGGCTGCGTGATGTTTGCGCTGGCGCTGACACCCGCGGCTGCCATCGCGCAGGTACCGACCGGTGGCACGGTGACGCAGGGCAGCGCCACCATCACCAACGTCACGCCGACGCAGCAGCGCATCACGCAGACCACCGATCGCGCAGTCATCAACTGGCAGAGTTTCTCGATCGGCGCCGGCAATTCCGTCGTCTTCGCGCAACCGGGTTCCGGCTCGGTGGTGCTCAACCGCGTTATCGGCCGCGACCCGTCGTCGATCTTCGGCAGCCTGTCGGCCAACGGCCAGGTCTTCCTCGTCAATCCGAACGGTGTGTATTTCGGGCCGCATGCGGTGGTTGATGTGACCGGCATCGTCGCCACCACGCTCAACATCCGCGACGGCGATTTCATGGCGGGCCGTTATGTCTTCACGCGCGATCCCGTCTCGCTGGTGCTGGCGAGCGTGATCAACGACGGCACGATCCGCGCCACGCCCGGCGGCTACATCGTGCTGGCCGGCGATTATGCCGCCAACAACGGCATCGTTGAAGCGCGGCTCGGCACCGCCATGCTCGCCGCCGCCGGAAAATTCACGCTCGACATCACCGGCGACAGCCTGATCAGCTATGCCATTGGCGAACAAACGCTGTCGCAACTGGCCGGCGTCGCCAACAGCGGCCAACTGCTGGCCGATGGCGGGCGCGTGGTGATGACGGCCTCGGTGGCGCGCGATCTCAGTGCCACCGTCGTCAACAACAGCGGCGTCGTCCAGGCGCGCGGCACCAGCGAACGCGACGGTGCAATTTATCTCACCGCCGACGGCGGCGATGTGTCGTCGAGCGGCCGGCTTGATGCCAGCGGCCCGCGCGGAGGCAATGTCAGCGTGCAGGCGCAAAACGGCACGACGACCATTTCCGGTGCGGTTGATGCCAGCGGCAGCAGTGGCGCCGGTGGCAACGTGCAATTGCTTGGCACACGCGTCGGCCTGTTCGATAACGCGACCGTCAATGCATCCGGCGCCAGCGGCGGCGGCACTGTGCTGATCGGCGGCGATTTCCAGGGCCGCAACGCGGCGGTGCAAAACGCGCAACGCACTTACGTCGGCAGCGGCGTACAAATCAACGCCGATGCGCGCAACAGCGGCGACGGCGGCAAAATCGTCGTCTGGTCCGACGAAATCACCCGTTACTACGGCAACATCAGCGCGCGCGGCGGCGCGCAGTCGGGCAACGGCGGCTTCGCCGAAGTATCCGGCCACCGTCTGCTCGATTTCAACGGCGGCGTCGATCTTTATGCGGCCCGCGGCCGCAGCGGCACGCTGCTGCTCGATCCGCTCAACATCACCATTACCAACACCGCGGCGAGCAACACCGCCGGCTTCACGCCGCCGGGCGACCAGACCGAAGCCTTCGCCGACGATACCGGTTTGACCAGCAACTTCAATGTGACTGCCGGCACCGGCAGTTTCGCCGCGGTCGGCGCCGGCACCACCATCGTGCTGCAGGCCAATAACGACATCACGGTCAGCAACGCTTTCAATCTGGCGACAGCAACCGGCCAGTCGAACGTCAGCCTGAATCTGCAGGCCAAAAACAATATCGCCGTCAACGCCGGCATTACCGCTTCCGGCACCGGCACGCTGTCATTGACTGCGGATGCCGATAGCAACGGCGTCGGCGCCATCAGCGGCGCCGGCGTGCTGACGCAGGCCAACGGCACACTGACGCTGAGCGCCGGTAACGGCATTACCGCCACCACCGCAGCGCCGACGGTCAGCTTCACCAATACCAGCGGCGCGGTCAGCATCGGCAATACCGCAGCCGGGGGGTTGACGGTATCGGGCACGAATGCAGGCACCGTCAGCATCACCGAAACTGCGGGGGCGCTGAATGTCGGTGCTGCCGGTATCGCGCCGGGCGCCAACACCGTCGGGCTCACCGCGGCCGGCGCCATCACGCAAACCGGCACGATAACCGGCACCACGCTGACGACTTCATCCGCCGGCGGCACCACCTTGAACGGTGCAAACACCGTGACCGGCTTTCGCGCCACTAACACCACCAGCGGCAATGTCGCGCTGACCAACACGACGGCAACGCTGACGGTTTCCGGCGTCAGTCAAAGCGGCGGCGGCAATGTCACCGTCACCAACACCGGCGCGCTGACGACGAGCAGCAATCCGATTTCCACCGCTGTCAGCGGTGACATCAGCCTGACCGCCACCGGCGGCGTGCTGACGGTCGGCAACACCGTTTCCGC
>JANXSE010000346.1 GCA_025356695.1 Betaproteobacteria bacterium | reverse complement strand
GAAATTCGCACCGGGCCTGCAGGGCCTCGCCGGCTTCTCGCATATCCTCGTGATTTTCCTGCTCGACCGCTCGCAGGATTTCGATATCAAGAAGCAGCTATTGCGTCGCCCGCGCGGCATGGAAGGCCTCGATCCCGTCGGCGTATTCGCGCAGCGTACGAAATATCGTCCGAATCCGCTTGCCGTCACCGCAGTGAAATTGCTCGGCATCGAAGGCAATGTGGTCAAGGTGCGCGCGCTCGATGCGCTGGACGGCACGCCGGTACTCGACATCAAACCGTACATGCCGCCGTTTGATCGCATGGAGGAGGTGACGATGCCGTCATGGGTCAGTCACTTCATCGAAGGGTATTTTTAATCGCGCGAGTTGTTAGCAGGTTCCCTCTCCCCTTGAGGGAGATGGGCAGGGTGAGGGGTGAGCTTCTGGCGTTGTTCGCTTTTTGCGCTTCATTTTGGCCGGGGGTAGCCCGGCGGCTAGTTACTTTCTCTTGAGCGGCCAAGAGAAAGTAACCAAAGAGAAGGCCGCCCCGGTTCGCCGGTCCTGCGGACTTCCCTGCGCTGCTCGCCACGCCGGGCGGCTGCGGAACTCGCCCTCGCGATAATGCCGCGAGGACTCAGACAGTCCTCGCCGACTCCCCCCGGCGCGGCTGTGCTGCTCGGCGGCTCTCAGGGGAGGAAATGCCTTGCGTCTACGGCGAAACACGGCTTTCGGGTTTAGCGACTCGGAGCAGACACTTCCTGTTCTCCCGCGCCCCGAAACTGCACCAGCGGCTCGGCGATTACCGAAAGGCTGATTGCCGTATAAATAATCATCAGCACTGTCAGCGGAATCGAAGCAACGACCGCGCGCCGTGCTGAACCGAATTCGCGCAAAGCCACGCGGTGCGCGAGCCATACCGAAATCACATGTCCGATGACGATGGCGCCGATCGCGACGTACCAGGTGATGCGCGCATCGATAATGCCGATATCGGGCTCGAAGCCGGCGGTGCCGAACAAATCCCATTTGCGGCCGAGCGGATTGGACAGCAGCGGAATCAGCAACTGGCCCTGAATCAGCAGATTCGCCATATTGTGCGCAATCAGATAGGCCACGGCGATCGGCACCAGACTCTGCACGAACATGCGCGCGATGCCGTTCAAGCTGCGGCCACCGGCAAGCCATTGCGTTACGGCGCAGACCAGCAGATAGGCGGCAAGAAACAACAGCCATGTCGCCATGAGCCCGATGCTGCCGGTGAAATAACCGAGGTCGTCGGCCCATTGCGGAAACCAGCCGTTAAGCGCGCGCTGCACAGTCCACCAGAGTTGTCCGCCGAGCAGACCGTCGAACAGCACGGTGGATAACATTGCAATGACAAAGCCCACCATTCCGGCGGGTAGTGCGTCTGCACCGGTCAGTGCGCGTCCCCACGGCCGCAGCACGATGTTGTTGTTGCCGGATGGTGCGGCAGCGGCGAAGCGGCCGAGTGCGGCGAAATAAACCGCGAACACGTCGGCGTTGCGTTGCCATGACTCGCGTCCGAACAACAGCATGCCGGCCAGCGTGAACACAGTCCAGCAGAGGCCGACGGTGGCGATATGCGGTGGAATCGAGGCCTTCAGATAAATCACTTCGAACCAGGAGAAGAGCAGCAGCAGCAACGTCGCGGGCCATACGCCCAGCGCCTGCGGATAACGCCAATTCAAGGCGATACCCTGCGCGCGGCCGCAGCGCCGTGCCAGCGTGTCGATGAGGGCGAACAGCGTGCGCCACGGATCGAACGCCGGCCACACATTGCCGATAGTGGCGACAGTCAACGACAGCCCGACCCACCAGATGATCCACACCAGCGTTGGCGCGAGATTGGCTTCCGGGCTGCGCGAACCGTAGAGGCCGGCGGTGATGGTGGCGACAAACAGAACAAGGCCGAGCACACGCGCCAAAAAATGCAATACCGGTAGCAGCGGGCCGGCGGCGAGAACAAACGATGGCGCGTCGGCATGGTGCGGGCGCGTGCGCGCAAAAATCGCCGCCGCTACAAACGAGAGCGCCACCACGGCAGCTGCGCCGATGACAAAGTAGGCCAGTGGTGCGGGTAGATCATAACGTTCACCGAAGGCGTGGGCGCCGACCGGCTGCGGCAGCCAGACCAGCGCCGCGCCGGCCAGATACGCCAGCGCTTTCACCAAAATCATTTCGGCATGACTTCCAGTGTTGCCAATGGCGGGCCGTGATGGTCGCCGCTTTTGGCGGCGGCATTGTCGGCATGCCACTCAAAGCGGAAGCGCCCGGTAGCGCGCGCAGTGAACGCCAGTTCCGCCGGCGCGCCGGGCTTCAGCTGCACTTCGAGTTTGTAGGCGTGCAGATGCAGACTGCCCGCGGTGTCGCTGCTCACGCGCAGCTTCACCGCCGCGCCTTTCTCGACGCGGATCAGGCGCTGTTCTTTCGCCACGCTGCCGCCGCTGATGCCGAGCTCAAATGTTTTTGCTGCCGGTTCGGCGGCATCAGCAGTGCACATCGCCAATGCACACACCACTGTTATCAAGATCCGCATCACGCGCCTCCGCTCACTTCGCCTCGTAAACGATTTTGCCGCCGGCCATGGTCATCACCGGCTTGATATTGAGAATATCATCGAGCGGTATGGTTATGTAGTCGCGGTCGAGCACCACCAGATCGGCGAGCTTGCCGGCCTCCAGCGTGCCGAGATCCTTTTCCATGAACAGCAGATAAGCGTTCGACCGCGTGTGCGCGATCAGCGCTTCCTCGCGCGTCAGTACCTGCTCATAGACCTTGATGGAAGGGAAGATGCGGCCCGCCGTGTATTCCCAGATCGTATGAAACGGATTGATGGTGGCAACGATGGTGCCGTCGGAGCCGAGACCCCAGGGAATGCCGCTGTCCTGAATCATGCGCGCCGGTGGGCGGTCGGCGCCGGCCATTTTCGGTTTTACCGTGTGATTGTGCAGTGCCATCACCCAGCCGAGGTGTTTGGCGCGCTCAAGCAATTCCGGCGTGAGGAATTCAACGTGGGCGAGCACCCAGCGCAGATCGCGGATCGGATATTGCTTCGCAATCTCTTCCGACATGTCGAGCAGATTGCGTATGGTGGTATCGACTGCTGTGTGTTCGTGGATCTGCCAGCCGTACCGCGCCGCAGCGGTGGCGAGTCTGCGGAACTGCTCGTAATGCTCCGGCGCAAAAACCTGCTTCGGCAGAAACGCAGAGTCATGTATCGGGCCGTAAACATGTTCGCCCATACCGAGCACGCCCAGCCAGTTATTGCGCGACAGCGGTTTTTCGCTGCGTATCATTTCCAGCACCTTTGGCACTTCCTGCGGTGTGCGAATGTAATACTGCAGCGGGTAATACACGCGCACCGTCAGCGCGTTTTCTTTGAGCAGGCGTTCGAGCGGTTCATACGGTCCGTCGAGATAGCCCATGTCGTAGACGGTGGTGAGGCCGAGTTTGTTCAACTGCGTGTTGAAGGCCTGCACTTCGCGTATGCGTTTTGGCATGTCGTTGACGACCCATTCCTCGATGCCGTCGTCTGCTTTGGCGCCGGCCGGCCCGGCCGCTTTTTCCTCGGTTGCTGCGCGCGGCATGTACTTGAGCGCGGCATAGAGTACACGGCGCCCTTCGTAGTTGCTGGTGCGCACATGCGCTGATCCCTTGTAAAGCTCGCCGATCATGGGTGCGATCAATTTGATCGCGGGGGCGTTCATGTAGAAATCGGAATAGGTTTTCTGGATGTAGACCGGGTTGTTCGGCGCTGCCGCATCGAGTTCTTCCTGCGTGAAGCCGCCGGGCTTGTCGGCGAATTGCTGCTCATGCCAGCCGCCCAGCACGTAAATCCATTTGCCTGCTTCGCTGCCCGGTCCGAGTTCTTTCGCGTGCGCGGTGATTTTTTCCAGCGCCTCCTTGCGCGACAACACGCCTTCAAGCCTTAATTCGTAGGGCATGAAATTCGAGCCGCGCAGGTAATGCAAATGGTTGTCGATCAACCCCGGTATCACCGTGCGGCCGCGCAGATCGGTTTGTACGGTGGATTGCGCGGCAAGTTTGCGTATCGCCACGGTGTCGCCGACGGCAACGATGCGTTCGCCGCGAATCGCGATGGCGCTCGCCACTGAAAATTTCTGATCGACGGTGAGTATCTTGCCGTTGTAAAAAATGCGGTCGGGCGGCTGCGCACCGGCGAGCGATGACAGCAGTAAATACAACGCCAGGCATAAAGCGGTGCAGCTTCGCATGACTTTCCTCCCGATATTGCCTGCAAAACTCCGCCGTCGGGCGGCGGTTATTTGTTTGCTTCGAAGCGTGTGATCAAATCAAAACCAAGCGCGCCGCGGCCGACATCCATGCGCACGCTGTTCTGTTTTTGCAGTGTGTCGGCCGCTGCTTTGGTGATCTGATAGCGCTGATAGCTGCCGTCGCTGTGTTTGACCGACAGCTGCCAGCGGTCATCCTTGATTTCCTTCAACGTATCGATTTCGGCAACCATGACGCGCCCGGTCGGCGTGGTGTAGCTGCGATTCAGCCACGAGCCGCCGACGGTGAAAACGAGCCCGAGCGCGAAGGCGGCGATCCACGGCTGGCGGTCGGCCGGTTTCAGGCTGAGTGTTGGCACGATGCGAAAGGTCTGCGTCCAGCCGAGAAAGCCGATCAGCGTGCCGGTGAAAAACGCGGTGTTGAAAAAACGCCAGCCCTCGAGCACGTTGTCGTACTGCGGGCCTTCGCGCATCAGCGCGACGGCGGCGAGTATTACCGTCGCCAGCAACAGGCTGGTCAGCACCTTTTCGTCGGCGCGCGGTGCGGGTTCGCTCATGCGCCTCCCTTCAGTTTCGTCAGACCGCGCTCGAGATCGGCGATCAAGTCGTCCGCGTCTTCGAGGCCGATGTGCAGGCGTATCAGCGGCCCGCCGGGGTTCCACGTCGTGGCGGTTCTATAGGTTTTGATGTCGGCGCGGATGGCGAGGCTTTCATAACCGCCCCAGCTCGAACCGATGCCGAAGAGTTCGAGCGCATCTATCATTGCGCCGACCGCTTCCCACGCGACCGGCTTCAGAACCACACCGAACAGCGAGGCGGCGCCGTCGAAATCGCGTTTCCAGATCGCATGGCCCGGATCGGATTCGAGCGCCGGGTACAGCACGCGCAACACTTCCGGCCGTTTTTCCAGCCAGCGCGCAACCTTCAGCGCGCTTTGCTGCTGGTGGCGCATGCGCACGCCGATGGTGCGCAAGCCGCGCAGCGCAAGGTAGCAGTCATCGGGGCTGACGCTGTAGCCGTAATCGGCAACCGCGCGGCGCACCGGCAGCCAGTATTTTTCGCTGGTGACGACGAGGCCCATCAGCGCGTCGGCATGACCGACGATGTATTTGGTGCCGGCGTGGATGGAAACATCGACGCCGTGTTCGAAGGCGCGAAAAAAGTACGGCGTGCCCCAGGTGTTGTCGCACAGCAAGGGAATATTTTTCGCATGTGCGGCAGCGGCAATGGCCGGAATATCCTGCATTTCGAACGACAGCGAACCCGGCACTTCGCAATAAACGAGCGTGGTATTCGGCCGGATCAGTTTGGCGATGCCGGCGCCGATCAGCGGGTCGTAGTACTGGACCTCAACGCCGTACGGCGCGAGGCGCCGTTTGCAGAAATTGCGCGTTGGCCCGTAGACGCTGTCGACCATCAGTATGTGGTCGCCGTTTTTGGTGAATGCCGCGAGTGCCGCGGTAATCGCGGCGAGCCCTGACGGCAGCGCTACCGCTTTGTCGCCGCCTTCGAGTTGCGCTACCGCGTCTTCGAGCGCAAAGGTGGTCGGCGTGCCATAGATGCCGTAACGCATGACCTTGTAGTCGTCGGGGTCGCGCCCTTCGTACGTGGCGACGTCCGGAAACAACACGGTCGAGCCGCGATAGACGGGCACATTGACGAGCCCGGCGTGTTTTTGCGGATCGCGGCCGAGGTGGCTGGTCAGCGTGTCGCGGCGTAATTTTTTTCTGTCGATCACTGTGGATGCCGCTGGAAGTAAAAGAGCCGCTATTCTGCGGTAGCGTAGCCGCACACGCAACCGCGTTGCCCGCGCGCGGCGGCTGTGACATCATCAAGTTGAATTGACCGGAGCTGCAATGCGATTCTTTCCAGGCCTGCTTGTACTGCTCGCCGCATGCGGTGCGGCATCAGCGCAGCCTTATCCGTCGAAACCGATCCGCGTGGTGATGGGCTTTCCGCCCGGCACCACCGTTGACGTCTTGATGCGGCCGATCGGCCAGCGCCTCAACGAAACGCTCGGGCAAAACGTGGTAATCGACAACCGGCCGGGCGCGACCGGAATCATCGCCATCGAAATGGTGGTGCGTGCGCCGGGCGACGGCTACACCCTGCTGGCGACACCCGGTTCGGCGCTGACCAGCAGCCCGCATCTGCATGCAAAAATGACTTTCAATACCTTGCGCGATCTGAAGCCCGTGGTGCAACTGGGCGCATTTTCGTACGTGCTGATCGCGCATCCCCGTGTGCCGGCGAAAACAGTGAAGGAACTGATTGCGCTGGCGCGCGCCAAACCCGGCGTGCTGACTTTCGGCTCGACCGGGCTCGGCAGCGGTTTTCATCTGGCCGGCGAGTTGTTCAAAGCGATGGCGAAAATCAACCTGACGCACGTGCCGTACAAAGGCGGGCCGGCGGCGATTACCGATATGCTGGGCGGGCGCATCGACCTGATGTTCTACGCGCTGGCGGTGGTGCAGCCGCAAATACGCGCCAGCATGCTGCGTGCCATTGCGGTTACCGGCCCCGCGCGCGATCCCTTGCTACCCGAAGTGCCGACAGTGGCCGAATCGGGTCTGCCGAAATTCGAAATCGGCGGCTGGCATGGCTTGTTTGCGCCGGCGGCAACGCCGGATGCGGTCGTCGAGCAGTTGAATGCAGCGGTGTCGCGCATACTCGCCACACCGGAAATAAAAGAATTGTGGACCGCGCAGGGCATGGGCATCGTCAGTGGCGGGCCTGCGGCGTTCGCCGCGCTGGTGAAGAGTGATTATGAAAAATACGGGCGCTTGATCCGCAATGCCGGAATCAAGCCGGAGTGAGCCAATATTTAGTGCAATACGAATAGCGCCAATCAAAAACGTCATTCCCGCGAAAGCGGGAATCCAGAGGTTTTAAAATGACGTAAAAATCCTGGACTCTCGCTTTCGCGGGAGTGACGGAAGGATTTTGGTCATCAGTTAACAGGTAAATATGGAATCGCACAGATTTGTCTTGGTTCTTTTGTTAAGCGTTGCGCTTTCTTCAACTGCGTTCGCACAACCCTGGCCCTCAAAAGTCGTGCGCGTCGTTACCGGTTCGGTGGCCGGCGGCGGCGCCGATGTGACCGGTCGCCCGATCGCGCAGCGCATGAGCGAAATCATCAAGCAGCAGGTCATCATGGACAACCGGCCGGGCGCGGCGGGGCTGCTCGCCAACGATCTCGTGATCAAGGCGGCGCCCGACGGCTATACGCTGCTGCTGACGCCGGGCTCCTTCCTGATCATCACCTCGTACCTGAATGCGCGGCCGCCGTACGATCCGCTCGCGGTGCTGATGCCGATTGCGCAGGTCGATACCTATAACTTCGTGGTCGTGGTGCACCCATCGGTGCCGGTGAAAAACGCGAAGGAACTGCTGGCGGTGGCGAAGGCGAGGCCCGGCGCGCTGACTTTTGCTTCCACTGGTGTCGGCAGCAACTTCCATCTCGCCGGCGAGCTCTTCAAGCTGCGCGGCAAGGTCGATATGCTGCATGTCTCATACAAGGGCAGTCCGCAGGCGATCGTCGATCTGATCGCCGGCCGCGCCGACGTCATGTTCGTCGGCGTTCCCGCGGTGATGCCGCATATCAAGAGCGGCCGCCTGCGCGCGGTCGGCGTCACGGGCCTCAAGCGCAACGTGCTCATGCCCGAGGTGCCGACGGTGGCAGAGTCGGCGCTGCCCGGTTACGAGATCATCGGCTGGGAGGGTTTCTTCGCGCCGATCGGCACGCCGCGCGAAATCGTCAACCGCGTCAACGCGATGGTCAACGAAATCCTGACTACGCCGGAAATGCGCGAGCTGTGGGCAAGCAAGGGCGTGGATTTCATTCCCAACACGCCGGAGCAGTTCGCTGCCAAGGTGCGCGAGGATTACGAGAACGTCGGGCGCATCATCAAGGCGGCGGGGATCAAGGCCGAACAGTAGGCGAGAGTTTTTCACGGCGCAGTTTGGCGCCGCAACGCGCGCAGAACAGGTCTTTATTGCCGACCGGCGCATTGCATTCGTGACAGTGATGCAGAGAGCAGGACATTGTCCGCACAAGGAGTGCAGGGCGGATCACCTTACGCTTGTCCGCCCTGCGATCGAAATTACTTCAGCGTCGCCGCGACCTTGCGCACTTCATCGGCCGAGCGCTCGCCGCCGAGCGGCGTGCCCGGAACCAGATACTTGCCCATTGCGGCGAGCGTGCCCACCAGCACTGGCTCGTAGCCGACGTCGCGCACCAGCGCCGCCGCCACTTTGATCGCATCCGCATCGTCGCCGGCAATCGGCATGCCGATGCGTTCGCTGCTCGACGCGGCAACCGCCATCTTGGCGAAACCGATCGCATTGAAGGCGCGCACGATGCGCGTGCCCGGCAGATATTCGGCGGTGGCGATGCCGACGCCTTTTTCACGCGCTGCGGCGGCGACTTCACCATCGCGCGCGACGATCGGGTTTGAGGTGTCGATGATGATCTTGCCCTTGATCACCTCGCCGAGATCACGGCCGATCGCCGGAATCGCGGTGTACGGCACCGAGATCAGCAGCACCGAGCCGAAAGTCGCCGCTTCGCGCGTCGTGCCGGCGCTGGCTTTGGGGCCGAGGCTGGCGGCAAGTTTTTTGTCCGACTCGAGATCGAGCGACGAGAACATCACCTCATGCCCGGCTTTCACCCACGCCCCGCCGATCGCGCCGCCGACGCGGCCGGAGCCGATGATGCCGATTTTCAGTTTCGCGCCGGCCTGTGCAAAGGCGGTGAAGGGCAGGTTGCCGATGAGCGCGGTCGCTGCAGCGGCTTGCAGGAAGGTGCGGCGGGTTTGCGTAGTCTTGTTGTGGCGTGATGTCATGGCAATTCTCCTCGATGGGGTTGCTGCGCGTTTGTATTGCGATGGTAGCGGATTCTGCACCCGAATCCTGCCTGCTTACAACGCGTGTCGAAAAGATATCTCGCCAATTTATTTACGATGAGGGTCTTAGCAGGGTAGGGCGGAAAAGCGCAGCGCCTTCCGCCGAAGGCAGGCGGTCAAATTGGCGTTTCCATCCGACGGATGACGCTGCGCTTATCCGCCCTACGGTCCTGGATGTTTGCGCATGCTGCACGGCGTCGGAAGGCTGGACCAAGTAACGGGAATTTACCCGCTCAGCAGCCGATGCGCCAGCAGCGACTGCATGTCACGTCGGCCATCGACAATCAAATCGATGACGATGCGCTTGCCGAGCACGCGGTAGATCACGCGGTAGGGTTTGAAATAAACCTGGCGGTAGTCGCGGATGCCCAAGGCCAGCAGCTCGCGCGGATACGCGCCGCGCTCGGGAAAACGCGAAACGCTTTCCGCTGCCGCAAGCAGGCGCTCGATGACGGCATCGGCGCTGGCCGGCGAATCGAATTCCGCGATGTAATCGTACAGTTCTTCGAGATCGCGTTCCGCTGCAGCGCTGAGCAGAACTTCATGGCGCATCAGGCCGCGGCTTTTTTCGCGCGCAGGCGTTTGACCACGGTCGCCAGCGGTTTGACGCGGCCAGCCGCCACGTCGCGATTGCTCAACGCCAGCAGCTTCAGCAGTGCGAGGGTCTCTTGCGTTTCTTCGTACGAGGCGACGTCCTGCATGACGGCTTTGGCCTCGCCATTCTGTGTGATTACCAGCGGCTTCCTGTCGGCCGCCAGATCGTGCAGGACTTCAGCGGCGTTGGCTTTCAGATAGCTGATCGGCTTTATCCGGGTTGAAAAGCGCATGGTTGCTCCGCGGGGCTGGGGTGGACTGAATATAGACCTTTATCGGTCTTTTGACAAACCGCGGTTCGTGCCGAGGTGCTTCCGACAAGACATTGCGCTGATCAGTTAGCGACAGAGGTTTTAGCAGGGTAGGGCGGAAAAGCGCAGCGCCTTCCGCCAAATGCAGGCGGTCAAATTGGCGTTGCCTGCGGCCTTACTCGGGTGTCAACCCGATTTCCTTGATTACTCTGGCGTAGACCGCTGATTCGCGGCGCAACAGTTCGGCGAGTTGTTCCGGCGGGCCGGCAATCGCTTCGGCGCCCTGGCTGGCCAGACGCTCGCGCATGTCGGCGCGTTTCACCACCTGGATAAAATCGCCGCCGATTCTGGCGACCATGTCGCGCGGCGTGCCGGCCGGCATGAAAAGGCCCATCCATGCGGTGACATCGAACTGCGGGTACGTCGCTGCGACCGCGGGAACGGCGGGCAACAGTGCGGAGCGGGTCGCCGACGACACCGCCAGCGCACGCAGCCGTTCACCCTTGATATGCGGCAGCGCGCCGACGATGTTGGCGAACATGACATCGACCTGGCCGGCGATCAGATCAACCAGCGCGGGTGCTGCACCTTTGTAGGGTATGTGATTCATTTTGCTGCGTGCCATCGATAGCAGCAGTTCCATGCTGAGGTGCTGCAGATTGCCGATGCCGGCGGAGGCGTAGTTGACGCGTCCGGCGCGCGCGTTTGCCAGTGCGACCATGTCGCGCACCGATTTCACCGGCATCGAAGGATGCGCCACCAGCACCATCGGCGCCGACATGATCAGCGTCACCGGCGTGAAATCGCGTTGCGTATCGTAGGACAGCGTTTTTTGTAAAAGCGGATTGATCGCCATCGGACCTGCATTGCCGAGCATCATGGTGTAGCCGTCCGGCGCGGATTTGGCAACGAAGGCAGCACCTATGGTTCCGCCTGCGCCGGCGCGGTTTTCGACGACGACGGTTTGCCCCCATAGTTCGGTCAGCCGCGGACTCAGCGCGCGCGCGACGTCGTCATAGGGGCCGCCGGCGGAACTCGCAACGACCAGTCGCACCGGTTTCTGCGGCCATGCCGTCAACTGCGCATGGCCGGGCGCGGCATGCAGCAACAACGTGGCGAGCAGCACTGCTGCGCTTTGCTGCTGCCGCTGCGTGTTGCCGCAGCGGACGGAACTATTGCGAACCGCGTCAGCCATGAGGTTCTCCGCAATCACTGCGACGGGCACGCGGGACCGGCCGGTCTCGCGTTCACCGTTATTTCGCCGGAATAAGCGGCAGCAGCAAGTAGGTTTCCTTGTCGCCGCCCGAATAAACGGTATTGGTGGCGCCGATGTTGTAGTCGGCGCTGTAGTGAGTGAAGTGCGCGGAGCCGACGCCGTCACGTGGGCCGACATCGAGCCGGATCTTGTGGCCTTTTTTGAACACCATCGAGGTCGGCCAGATTTCGACGCGGCACTCGACGATTTCGTTGGGCTTCAGCCACTGGCGCTCGTCGTGCGCGTGGTAGGGCCGGTAGGGTAGCGACTTCTCTTTGTCGAGCTTGCGGTGCGAGGCGCGCAGCCAGCCCTTGGTGACGCCGGGTTGCGGTTCGCCGCGCTGGCCGGCTTCGAGCACATCCTTGCCGTCGGGGCCGATGTTGCGAATCGTCGCGTAGATGTCGCAGTCTTCCGAGGTGGAAGAGACCCAGATGTTGAGCACGATGGGGCCCGTCACTTCGGTGTCTTCGCTCAGCACCGGTGTTTCAAAGGTGATGCCGCCGGCGGGGTTGTGGCCGTGACCTGAGTTGGCGGAGTACGAAGCGGGGGTCGTTTTCGCGAGCGGCGCTTTGACGAGCTCGCCTTCGACGCCGTTCGGATCTTCAAGCGGCTCGCGGTCGATTTTCAGATAAAACCTGGTCCACTGCGTGCGCGCCAGCGGCCATTCGTTTTCGAGACGGTACGGATAACGGCCCTTGACTTGGCCACCAGTGCGGATTTCGAGTTTGACCGGCGGTTCGCTCATCATGCCGGTGTCGTTGTCCTTCAGCCAGTGGTCGAACCAGCGCAACTGGTCCATGCGGCCTTCTTCCGAATGAAACGGATGGAAGTGCGAGCCGTTGTGGATGCGCAGCTTCTTGTTCTTCGAGGCGGCGAGCATGTAACCCTCGGTATTGCCCCTGAGATGCATGGCGTAACCGCCCCAGTTGCCGACGCTGTACATCGGCACGGTGATCTTTTCCCATTTGGCGCTTTGCGCGCGCCAGTATTCAGAATCGAGATCGTTGCGCATGTAATTCCACAACAGATCGTTCTGGAATGCGTCGGGGTTGTAGTTGCGCGGACGGCCGAGCAGATGATGCGC